>CAZPEV010000149.1:0-8235 GCA_964585635.1 uncultured Ignavibacteriales bacterium | reverse complement strand
GGATATTATATGCTTCTTTTCCTGGGCGGCCTGCAAACCATCCCGGAAGAGTTGTACGAGGCGGCCCGAATCGCGGGAGCATCACCCCGGGACCAGTTCTGGCATATCACGTTGCCGATGCTGAAGCCGGTGACCTTATTCATCATTGTCATCAACAGTATCAAATCCTTTCAGGTTTTCGTAGAAGTCTTCGTCATGACCAAGGGCGGCCCGCTGAACGCGACCTTCACTGGGGTTTACTTCGTGTATGAAACGGGACTGAAGCGATTCGACTTTGGGTATGCCAGCGCCGCCGCCTATGTCATCTTTGCCGTCATCGCGCTGGCCTCGGTGCTGCAATTCAAATTCCTGAAAGCGGGATGGACGGCATGACATTGGCCAAGGTATTCGCCAAGTATGCGGTCTTGACGTTAATCATGATCATTATGATTTTCCCTCTGGCCTGGATGATCGTCTTGAGCCTTACTTCGCCAAGTGCGGCGGGAGTGACCGGGGTCAATTATGCTTATATATTCGCCGCCAATAACTTCGGTCGCTATCTTGCCAATTCGCTGCTGGTGGGAATCATCGTTACGGCCGGCAATATGGTGTTCTGCTTCATGTGCGGGTATGCCTTGGCGCGCCGGCGCCTCCCCGGAGGGAAATTATGGTTCTCCACTATCCTCATCGTTCTCATGGTGCCGGCGCATATCATTATCATTCCCCTGTACCTCTTGATGAATCGCATCGGCCTCTATGACAGCTATCTGGCGTTGATTCTTCCCTGGTTGGTCAGTCCCATCGGTATATTTCTTATCCGCCAATATGTCAATACGCTGCCGGCCTCGCTGGAAGAGGCGGCTCGTATAGACGGCGCCGGCGAAATGCGGATTCTCTTTTCGGTAGTCATGCCGCTGTGCCGTCCGGCCCTGGCGATTTTGGCCATCCAGGTATTCATGACCAATTGGAACAGCTTCCTCTTTCCCTTTATCCTGACCTCATCGGAGCGTTATCGAACCCTGCCGGTGGGCTTGGCCATGCTTCTGGGATATCAATCGATAGATTGGCACCAGTTGATGGCCGGGTCGGTCCTGGCGGTAGCGCCGATCGTGGCGGTCTTTCTGATCTTTCAACGACATATCATTTCCGGCATCACGGCCGGCGCCCTCAAGCAATGAGAGCATCCAGAAAAGTGTTGACACCGGCGCCTTGGATGTCTTCCTTAAGGGACGACAGAGCGCGAAAACAATGGAGGATTGTATGAATACACGTTCCGTTCTGATGCTTGCGGCTGGCGCCGTCGTAGTGATCGCGATGCTGGCCGGTTGTGCCTCGAAGGGGTATGTTAACAAGACGATGGCCGAGGAGCGGGCCAAGAATGAAGCCGCCGTAACCGGTCTGCAGCAAGAGGTTGACTCAACGCAGGTTATGATCACCCGGCTTCAGTCGCTGACGGCGCAACTGGAGAAGAAAGCTGATTTGGCCATCAACGAAGCCAAGGGATTTGAAAATTACAAGGTCATCTGGGAAGGTGAAATCTTCTTCGAATTCAATTCCGATGAGATCACTACCGCGGCCCGGGAAGTGCTTGACCAATGCGGAAAAAAGATGATCGAATATCGCAGCTCAATATTGGAGATTGCCGGATATACGGATCCGGTCGGCTCGGCCGGGTACAATCTGGAACTGGGTAGTCGCCGTTCAGCGGCCGCGAAATACTATCTGGTCGATGATTACGGCGTCAATCTGTACCGCATCTATTTGGTCAGTCACGGCGCCAAGAAGGCGGTCGCCGCCATGGCCGACGGCAAGACCGGAGCCTATGCCAAGCAGCGCCATGCCACGCTCAAATTATGGGGCAAAGCCGCAACCGAATAGGGCGCGGCCAGGGTGGATGGACTCAGGGCCGCTCGTAAGCGGCCCTTTATTCCGGAATTCCGAGCTACATTGACAAGACGGTACCCCTACTCAGCCAGTATATGGCTTCCTAAAACGATAGCATCAGCCCGGTCGATTCAAAACGTGATCGAACCCGCACGGTGTCGGACGGCGCCACAAACGGCTCCGACAAGCGAAACGGGACGACTGATCCCTGGGAATAGACACCATCTCGGTCGCGATCAAGAAAAGCCCACACCGTGTAGTACCCGGGAAACAGCTCGGCCGAAAATCGGGTTCTCCCGGACGGCACGGTGATCTCCCGCCTTCCCCCCTGCCGTGCCGGCTCACAGATGACGATCACGGGATACAAGGTATCGTCATCCCGCGTAAACCGGATGTCACCGCTGATCTGTCCCAGCGTGTCGGGGTTCAGCGTCGTGAACCCGAAAGTTCGCATCGAGTCGGAGAGACGATTGCCGGCGCGGTCGAGAACACGGGGGCCGTTCAAAAGAATCATGTAGGCCTGTCCATCCTTCAGGACCACTTGCGGTCGTCCGACCAGCGTGAAGGAGTCGCCTCGAGCGCTGGCAACGGCCAGCGATTCGCCGGGAGCGCCAATAATCCAGACCGCCCCCTGGAACGAGGCCGAATCAATCGGTTCCGAGAAACGGAACCAGAGCATGGTATCGGCCGGGACGGCTGTGGCTTTGTCAGGCGGATACATCTCCAATAGTTCCGGCGGCGTCTGATCGGCGACCTCGGTCGGTGTAAAGACGCCGGTCAGAAAACGCGACGTATCCGGCGTTACGGGATTTAGAGAGCGAAGATCGAAGCGGATTTCCCACGGCCGATTCGGGGTCAATTGCTGCGGCAAAATCAGATAATCGGATGTCGGGTAGGCGGTCAGTCCGGTATAGGCAGCGATAGCAGCAGTCGTCGCCGTATCAGTCGCCTGGTGCAATCGGCCTGATCCGATGAGACGTTCGGCCTGTTCTCGATTCATCTTCCGGCTGAATCGAACTTTGAGCAAGCGATCGGCGGTGAACGACACGGAGCGGAGTTCAACGAAGCCGGTGTCCTGCTGATTCAAACGGATATCGAGTTCGCTCATGGCCCGACGGCCGACCGAAATCGCGGCCATGTCAGACGGGAGGCCAATGTCTTCACGGCCCAGGTCAATGCGGCGGTTCTTATTGCGGTCGTCGAACGCCACCAAGTAGTAGGTGCGCAAAGGAAGGTAGTCAAGCTGATACGTCCCCCCCTTGCCGCTCTGGGTAAGGTAATCGGGTTGTATGGAATCGAGCGGCACATGCGCCTGTTCGGGAGGATTTTCGAACAGCGCCATACTGATGCCGGATGCCGGCCGGCCGTCTTTGTAAACGACTCCCGCAATCTGCCCTGAATCGATCACGTCTCCGGTCGAGAAGGCGATGGTGCCCGACTGGGCCAGGTTGACGCCGTGCGCGTCCTTCACGTCTGTACCAAGGGTAACCACGTAGGTACGACCCGGTTCCAGTCCGTGAGGAAATGAAATTTCGATCGCGGACGATTTGAGGGATATCTTGGGCGCAGGATCAGTCTGAGGCGTCACGAAAAGCGCCTTCTCCACGGTGCGGGGGTCGATTGCCTCCGAGAAGCGGACGATGATTTTCGTGTCTGTCGCCACGCGCACCGAACCCAGGGCCGGGACCGACGACAGGATTTGAGGCGGCGTACGATCAATCGGTCCCCCGGGGGGAGGCAGGGATTTGGCACATGTGGTAATTAAGATAGCTGCAAGAACGATGAAGAAATACCCATATTGATTGCCGATACCCGCCCTCTTCACTTCTTGAGCTTCTCCTGTATCTGGGCGTTGCCGGGGTCGATCTCAAGGGCGTGCTGGTAGTTGCGAGTCGCTTCGGAATCGTTTCCCATGGCCCGATAAATGTCTCCCAGATGCTCGTAAATGACGGCGTCACCGGTGATCAATTCGGCAGCTTTCTTCAATTCGGTCAAGGCCAATTCCAAATTGCCGAGTTTGAATTGCACCCAGGCGTAGCTGTCGATATAGGCGCCGTTATCGGGCGATATTTTCAAAGCCCGCTCGATTAATTGCGTGGCATAGGTCAACTGCTCCCCCCGGTCGGCGAGCATATACCCCAGATAATTCAGGGCCGGGGCATGAACGGAATCAATGACCAGAAGCTTTTGAAAGGAAGCCACCGCTCCTTCAAACTGGCCGTTTCTTTCTTGGGCCGAACCCAGAGAAAAGAGCAACCTGGTCTGATCATCCTTTTCTGGGCAGTTCTGGAGCCCCTGCTCAAAAATCTCGATCGCGCGGCCGACGCTGTCCAGCTCACGGCACACGAAGCCGAGGTTGAGCCAGCCATCGGCGAAAGAGCTCTCCTTCTGGGTAACGGTGGTGAACAATTCTTTTGCCTCTGGAAGTCGATTTCTCTCCACCGCGACCCGCCCCAGGTAGAAGTAATTCAGCGAATTGTCATCCCCAAAGTCGAGGCGGCTGTGAAACAGCGAATCGGCTCGGTCAAGTTGACTGTCGGAGTAAAGCAGCACACCCAAACGCCGCTGCGCCACCCAGTCAGTGGGCACCAGCGCCACCACCCGTTCACAGGCTGCAATGGCCTTTTTGGTGTCTCTGCGGCCCAGATACATGGCCATCATCTGCCTGAATATTCTGACATCATAGGGATCAAGGGAGACGGCCTGCTGCAGTGCCGCCTCGGCCTGGGTCAGCGAGTCCATGGCGTCGTAGGTCGCCGCCAATCCCAGATAGGAGTTAATATTCCCCTTCTCGGAATTCAGCGCCACCGCCCACCGGAAAACGTCCAAGGCTTCCTGGTAGCGGCCGCTTCGGCCAAGCATCGTTCCCAATTCCTGCCATATGCGAAACGTCTCGGACAGCCGGGCCAGATGGTAATAGGCGGCGATGGCCGAATCGATTTGCTCGGTCTGCCGGAAATAGGCGGCTATGTACCAATAGGCGTTGATATTGGTCGAATCCAGCGCCACCGCCTTGCGGTAGTTTTCGACCGCCGCCTCCTGGTCTCCCGAGAGGCGGTGGCAGTCGCCGATGAGAAGGTAGATTTCCGATGTCTTGGGTTCGATCGGCGTGGCCACCTGGAGAGCCTCCGGAGCGCGCTGGGAGCGGAAAAGCAGCCGCGCATAATCGGTGCGAACGGAGGGCGAGGCGGGAAAAAACTTAAGGGCCTTTTCGTATTCATTGGCGGCCTGATCATAGGCCCCGAGTAGCTCCAGCAGCGAGGCATTTACGAAATGATTATACCCTTCCTCCGGAATCACCTGACCGCGATCGGTGCCACCCTCGTCCGGCGCGGGCAGGCGGCCGCGCCCGCCGCATCCGGCGAAAAACATTCCCGCGGCCGCCAAGATCAGAATTAGCCCGGTCTTGGCAACGCCTCTCTGTCTTTGGTTCGGTCGCATATCTATAACGTTTAACCCGGATTCGGATGGGAGTTTCGCGAATTATTTCACGATTCTAAAGAATCTTCGCTTGCCGACTTTGACCAGCATCCCTTCCTGTAGGTCAACCTCGAGGGAATCGTCGCTGATGCGCTCATTGTTGATGTAAAGCCCCCCCCCCTTGATAAGGCGACGGGCCTCTCCCCCGGATTTCACCATCCCGGTTTCCATGAGCAACTTGACGATCCACATGCGTCTTTCTAATCGAGCGACGGTAAACTCCGGAATATCGTCAGGGATTCCCTTGTCTGAGAACTGATGCTCGAATTCCTCCCGAGCTTTTCCGGCCGCGGCGGCGTCGTAGTACATGGCGACCAGAGTCGTCCCCAGGTCTTTCTTGATCTCCATAGGATTGACCCCCGGCGAGGTCAGCCTGTCCTTTATGTCGCGCAGCGCGGCGCCATCAGCATCGGTCACCAATTCCCAATAGGAATAGATCAGGTTGTCGGGAATGGACATAATCTTTCCAAATATTTCCTTGGGAGATTCGTCAATCCCGATATAATTGCCGAGTGACTTGCTCATGCGGTTGACGCCGTCCGTCCCCACTAATATCGGCAGCGTCAGGATACATTGCGGTGGTTGCCCAAACGCCTCCTGAATCTACCGGCCGGCCATAAGATTAAACGTCTGTTCGGTGGCCCCGATTTCGATGTCGGCCCGTACCATGACCGAATCATAGGCCTGCATCAAGGGGTAAAAGAATTCGTGCATGGCAATCGAAATGCCCTGACGATAGCGCTTCTCGAAATCATCCCGCTCCAGGAGCCGGGCGATCGTGAAGTGTGAGGCCAATCCCATAATATCCCGCAGCCCCATTTTCTCAAACCACTCACCATTGAAATGGACCTCGGTGCGGGATTTGTCGACCACTTTGAAAAACTGCTTCTGGTAGGTATCGGCGTTCTCCCTCAATTGCTCATAGGACAACTGCGGTCGTGTAGCCGACCGCCCGGAGGGATCGCCGACCAGGCCGGTGTAGTCGCCGATGATTAGCACCACCTGGTGCCCCAAGGCCTGAAATTGGCGCAATTTGCGCAGTCCGACGGTATGCCCCAGATGGATGTCGGGGGCGGTCGGGTCAAATCCCTGTTTCACGCGCAGGGGTCGGCGTTCGTCGATGGCCTTGGACAGCTTGCGGACAAACTCATCCTCGGGCAGGAGGTCAACCGCTCCTTTCCTGATGATTTCCAACTGCCGGCGAACTTCCGCGTTGTCCATGTTCCCGTTCCTCATAGGTTTCCGCCGAAATAGCCTGATTCCCTAATCGACTCAGAATACGCAATGTATAATGAAATGGCAATATTTTTCCTTGCTCCGTATCGGGCGAGGATATAGGTTCGATTCTATGGGTGATGAACAGGTGATCGATCAGCCGTTACCTCTGTCTCCACCGCGACGCAAATGGTACCGCCGGCCTCTCCCGTGGGCATTGGCCATCGTGGTAATTTTGCTGGTTATGGCCGCCTGGAGGACGAGGCAAATCTATCGGACTGAACTCCCCTCATTCGAGCAGGTCTATAATATTGAACCGCCTCTGAAGACCCGCATCTACGCTTCCGATGGCACGATCCTTCAGGAATACTATAACCAAAACCGGGTCCTAACCCCCTTTGCCGAAATCCCGCCCCATATGATCAGGATGCTGATGGCGGTCGAGGACCAGGAATTCTACGACCATTGGGGCATCAACCCACGGCGGATCTTCATCGTTGCCCTCAATAACCTGCTCAAGATGCGGATTGAGGGCGGCGCCTCAACCATTACCCAACAGGTGGCGCGGATGCTGTTTCTGACCCGCGAGCAGACCATGGAGCGCAAGATCAAAGAGGCCCTGACGGCGATTAAGCTCGAGCGAACCTATTCCAAGGATGAAATCATCTCGATGTATCTGAACCTGTACTACTTCCATCGCGCCTATGGAATCGCCGAAGCCGCCAACCTGTTCTTCAGCGAAAAGGTTTCGGCCCTATCAATCAATGACTGCGCCATCCTGCTGGGAATGTTGAAAAGCCCGATCATTAACTCTCCCTTCAACAGTCCCGAGAAATCGCTCCTGGCCAGAAATCGAGTTCTGTACGCCTATTATCGATATGGCGGTCTTTCCCGTGAGGAATATGACTCGCTTAAAGCGCTGCCGCTGGCCATCAATCCGCCCAAGGAAGATATCGGCGGCGCGCCCTACTTTACGGAAATGGTCCGGCAGTACATCGATAGCGCCTACGGTCCGGAGAAGCTCTACAATGGCGGCCTGAAGGTCTATACGACCCTGGACTGGGAATTGCAGCAGGCGGCCGACAAGGCGATGAAGACCCAACTCGATTCGATGCAGGCAATAATCGAATCACGATATTATCCGGACAATCCCAACTACACCAAGCTGGCCATGGTGAATGGACGTCAAGTCAGAGTCTATAAGCAAATCGAGGGGGCGGCGATTTCGATCGATAACACGACCGGCGACATCCTGGCGCTGGTCGGCGGGCACGATTTTGACAAGACGCAATTCAACCGTGCCGTTCAGGCCCTGCGGCAGCCGGGGTCGGCCTTCAAGCCGTTTGTGTATACGGCCGCGATCGACGCCGGTTGGACGCCTGATTCCGTGCTGCCCGATAATGCCATCGTCCTCGACATGACCGGCAGCCCCGATTGGCGGCCGCAGAATTTTGACGGCGAATACCTGGGACCGATGACTCTCCGGGAAGGCTTGAAGCTTTCCCGCAATATGATTGCCATACGGCTGCTGCTTAAGATCGGCCCTGATCGGGCGGTCTTCTGGGCCCAGCAAATGGGAATCAAAAGCCCCCTTCCCGCCTTACCCTCGCTGGCCATCGGCACCGGGGAAGTGCGCCTTGAAGAAATCACCTCCGCCTATACGGTCTTTGCCCACGG
>CAZPEV010000148.1:0-8256 GCA_964585635.1 uncultured Ignavibacteriales bacterium | reverse complement strand
ATTGATGCAAAAATTCGTTGGACAAGGATGGAGTATTTGAGGTTACGGTAAATTTGGTCCGTTTGTTCATTTTCTCGTTTTTAATGGTTCTCTCTTCCGTCTTGATGGTGATGAGGTCTGCCCGACCCGCCTGCGCATGAAATCCGGACCAACGTGCGCCCCACTTGTCGTTCGGAAACTTTTCGCAGCGGACAGGGACGTCCAACGGCGTACGAGTTGGTGACGGACGATATTGGCGCAAGAATCCGTTGGACAAGGATGGAGCAGTTGAGGTTGGGGCGAATTGGGTTCGTTCGTTCATTTTTGTGTCTTGCGGCTGCAATCCTTTGTGAGAATAGTAGATAGAATGATTCTGAGCCGCCCCCGGCGGACATAGTGCGCGCGGGCGGAGATATAGACTGAGCCTGTTCATCCTATAATAGGGGGCGGGGTCGCATTCACCATCGATGTTGTAGCGGAATAGTCGGGAGAGGCGGGTGCGGCAAGCATGATGCGCATTGCCCAAATCCTTCCTGGGCTTCCGTTGTCGGGAGTGTTGAAAAAGCCAGCCACGTCATTGCGAGGAGTCCCGCCACAAGCGGGACGACGTGGCAATCTCGATTTTCATATGGGAACCGAGATCGCCACGACCGCCTTCGGCGGCCTCGCGATGACGAATTTTAGGTTTTTCAACAGGCCCTGTCACGGGAGTGACATAGGTCGGAAAGCTGCGATCGCCATGACTGGTCACAGGTGGGACGCGCATAAAAGGGATTCCTGATGGCGGGGGAGACTTTTGGCGGCGGACGAGGACGTCCGACTGCGCACGTGAACTTCCTGGACGCCCGTTGTCACGGGCGTGACATGACCAGGATAGACGAGATCGCTATGACTGATCGCAGGCAAGTAGCGCACAGATCTGCGGCGCACGGGTACATCCTCACACCCCCAAGCCGGCGTTTGGAGGCGCCACCAGTGGGGGAAGCTTGCAAATTGGGCGCACCCGGCGCATTTAACATTGATGTTGTGGTAAGATTGGATTAGATTAGCCTTGGCACGAGAGGATAGCAACTAAATTGATCGATGGACAGAATCCCACAGCCAAGCTTTGCGTTGGCCGTCTAAGAAGGAGGATATGAATGAAGGTTCGAGTCTTCAGAGATGATACGGTAGCCATACGCCTGGACGAGATTATTGACAGCCTCAATCGGCTCTCACCATCTTCCTCCTTCGCAGCGGGCAAGGAAACATTTTCGGTGCCCGGATACCTCGTGAATTGCCCTCAGACCTACGGAAAGCTGAATCCTAGAATAGACAAGGAATCAGCGGCAGACGACGAAGTCATACTATTTACTGAAAAACCATATGATAACAATTACTTCTGGGAGGTTGAAGACGGCAAGAAAGTAATACTGTCGCTCTTCGGCTGGGATCATCTGACAACTCTGTCGCGAAACAACGGCGCGGTATATTTCATTTGCGCCATGTTAATTCGAGATATTGGTGTTGGCTTCAGTCACAGGGAGAAGAACACTGGTTGTATCAACGACTTCTGGCAGGATAAGACAGGGATCGACGCAGGGATGCGTTGTGCCTTTGTGTGCGAAAGATGCATGGAGGATTTCGAGAGTCAGGCGACGGAAACCACCAAAACCTTGCTTAGAGATGTGCATGTAATCTTGAACGACCTCAGCGCTGCATCTAGGTCGGGGATGGACATATGCGATTTTTGGGCGTCACAAAAGCGCAATGATGCTTTTGATGTTTTTATGTGCCACAACAGTGAAGACAAACCTGCCGTACGGGATATGAATAGCCGATTACAACACCGAGGGATTTGTACGTGGCTCGATGAAGAGCAACTGCCACCTGGACGCCTATGGCAGGATATTTTGGAGGAACAAATCGGATCTATCAAGGCGGCTGCCGTATTTGTCGGCGATAGTGGCATAGGCCCGTGGCAACATATGGAGATTCGGGCCTTTCTCCAAGAGTTCGTACGGCGGAGATGTCCTATAATCCCGGTGATTCTCAAGAAGTGCCAGAATGTGCCTCAGCTCCCCCTCTTTTTGAGTCAACTGACGTGGGTTGATTTCCGTAAGGATACTCCAGATCCATTTGACCGATTGCTTTGGGGAATTACTGGTGTCAAACCAAAGAGCGGTCAACCCTGATTTTCAGATCCGGGGATCGGTGATTGACTGATGCTCCGACCGTAACCCTACCACTCCGCACCTCCCCCACAAGAACGTACTAGCGACTATCGGACACAAAAAAACAAGGGAGCCGCGCCCGGCTCCCTTGCATCCTCAACTAACGTCGCTCACTTGCGGTCGCAATATCGTAACCTGCCGCTTTTTATCCTTTCTCCACAAGCAAAATCTTGCCGTCGGGAAATTCAATATTCAATGATATCCCGTTGAGCAAATCATCCACCGTGGTCTTCAGCGGGATCGCCTCCTCGTCGGCATATATATCAATCAGCCTGATCTTGACCCCCTTGAACCCCAGCTTGCGCAGGTCGACCTTAAGCAGGATTTCCTTGTACCGGACGTCGGTGGCGTCCCCCAGCTCCCCGGCCGGCGGCGCCAGAAGGAAAATCACCATCGCCTTGTCGCTCTTCTGGACGATCACCTCGACGTTGGGGTCGGAGACATAGGTCGCCGAGGCCACCTTGGCCTCCTCCAGCACCGTCTCCAAATGATACAGCTTGCGGAAATCGCCCCCCGAAGCCAGGTCGAAGGTGAACAGAAAGACCTTCCCCTTGTAGCGGGCCGAGACCGCCCCGACCAGCTTCCCCTTGGCGGTGGCCAGCTTCTTCACCTTGGGGTCGGTGGAGCGGATCGTGCCGTAAACATACGAGGTCAAAAGCCGGCCATGGCCGAATTCGACCTCGCCGACTCCCTCCGCTGCCGTGGTTTTCATATGCAGCTTCTTGGAGAGCACCCCACACTCTTTGCCTCCGTCGTCGAAATGGGGAATCTGGCCGACCAGGATGATGTTGATGCCCTTTTCCGCCAGCGCCACAATATTTTCTTGGGCTGTCTCTGACATGAACTCCGCCACCGGCACCACCACCGTGGCGAATTTCTCCAGCCGGGCGGGAAAATCGATATCGCCGACGCCGAAATCGACCCGCAGGCGGCTGAAGTCGCGGCACAGGCCATTGAAGGTTTCCGTCAGGAGCCGCTTGGGAAATCCGACCTTCTCCGGTTGCGGCAGGTCACAGGCCCATTGGTAGGGACGGTAGAAGGCAGCCGCCAGCGATCTGTCCGACTCCAACTGACTGACTTCCGTCTTGGCGATCCCCATATTCAACCGCTTGATTATTTCAAATCCGGTGCCGATCGTGCCGTCGGCGTCGATGGGCGCGCCATACCAGTATTCGCGATTGACGAACATGTAATGGTTCAGCCCCTTGAAACCGCCCGCCAATCCGGCCGTCGCGAAAAAGCGGCGGCGACCGTCGGTGATCGGAAAGACCTTCTCCGCCTCGCCCCGGTTGGTCGTGACACTGCCGGAGATGAACGACGGCGCCCAGGCGAAATCGGTCATGGTCCGCATGTAGCGGGCTTTTTGCATCAGGTCGAAAGCGGTGCCGTCCGGGAAGACCGTCGCCCCGGTCAAATGCTCCTCTTCATGGCCGGTGCGAAGTGAAAAGGCCGGCAAGGGGCGATCATGGTTGAAATAGAGCGACCGGAAAAACAACGGCAGCACCGTGTACGAACGGAACAGGTCCTCCAGGCCGCTCAGAAATTCCGACAAATACCATTCCTTGAACTGGTACCAGTCAAAGAGCTTGGGAAGATCCTTCAGGCCGATATCGGTCAGCTCGCGGGGAGGCGTGACCTCGGCGAAACTCTTGCATTTTTCGTGGTAGGCCGCATTCAGGCTCTTGATATCACCATATCGCTTCTCGAGAAAGGGGAGATAACAGGCGGCCATCACCTGCTCATTGTAGTCGGCGTCGAGCGGGCCGGTTTTGTGGCAGAAAGAGGTCTCGAAATCAAACTCAACCAAGAAAACCGGCCCCCGAGGATGGATATAATTCCGGGTCGTTTCGATCAAGGTCTTCAGATAGTTCTTAAGGTAATGCTGGAAATGCGGGTGAAGGTAACTGACCAGCCTTCCACCGGAAACCCCAACCATGTCGGTCAAGGGGACGGTTTCACCCTTGGCGTCACGGGCCAGCAAGGCCTCGTCGGCCAGGACAAAATCAGGAATACCGCCGTTCGGCCATTGGCCCGAAATCCATGGCCCCGGCCGAAGGATGACCTTAAATCCAAACTCTCGAGCCAGTTCCAGGAAAACGATAAGATCCTTGCGGGGGTCTTGAAAGCCGTTGAAATCGATATCCTTATTCTTGTCTTGGTGCAGATTCCAGGGCACCGCGGTGGAAATTATCCTAAATCCGGCCCGCTTGATCCGTTCAAAGCAGACCGACCAATGCCGTTTGTCCACGCGGAAATAGTGCATTTCGACCGAAAAAGGGTAATAAATGTCTTTTCCGATCGTCAATCGGTTTCGATCCACGCCAAGCATATAACTCCTTGGTATATATTGACTTGCAAATTGCGCCCATGCTGCGCATCGCTTTATGGTAATGAAATCCGGGCAAATTGTCAACTAAAATCACACTATCATCGGCGGACGAAGGCACGAACCCCTTATAAATCAAATGGTTCGGCCGTATTGCCATGTACCAAAAAGAGTTCCGCTTGTGAATTTAATCACCAATTTTCGGCCCTCGCTAAAAAAACATTCCACTCTCCACAACTTATTAACACTGTTGATATTATGGAGGGGGCGCTTTAGAGAGAATGACAAAATGTCAATCGATTGAAATATAATGAGTTATTCGTGCGCAATGGATGCGCCAAAATCATGTTAGTATTTACTAACGCAGGAGGATCATCTTCTTCGTCGAGGTAATACCTTCTGATATAATCTGATAGAGATAAATGCCCGACGCCGCGGGGCGCCCGTCGCTATCCCGCCCGTCCCATTCGACGGTGTACGTACCGGCCGGATGGTCACCGTCCGCCAGGGTGGCAATTGTCTGGCCGACAATATTGTAGACCCGCAGTCTCACCCAACCGGCCCGAGGTAAGCTGAAGCGAATCGTCGTGGCGGGGTTGAACGGGTTCGGGAAATTCTGCTCCAGGGCAAAAATCTTGGGGAGAGGATGGATATCATCATCAGCCGCCAAGGGAGTTCTCACTTCCCCCAGAATGATCAGCGGGACATAGGTATAGCCGGACTCAACCGACAGCATCAGGTCGGCGCGGGTGGCGTCCTTGAAAGCCGCCGTCCTGATCCGTTTATCGAAGACAAAATCACCGCTGCTGCCGAATTTGGTGGTATCAAACCGAAGCACCGATTCCGGCCCCCATGTCCCGGCGGAATCATGAAAATAGGCGGTGAAATACAGCCCTCCACCCGGAGGAAAGAAACGACCTTGAAAGAAGATAAACTCGGCGTCAAACATCAGGTTGTCGGGCAGCACCCGATACAGCTTGTATTCGGCGCTATCCAGCAACGGGCCGAAGGTGACGCTGTCGAATTTCAATCCGGGGTCGGACCAGCGAAACCCGGTCAGCCCGGCCGCAATGGGGAAATCATTCCAGATACGGCAGGTTACCGCCAATTCCCCGGTGCCGTCCCAACTTCTGCCGACGATCTCCAGCGTATCGGCCGCGCCCGAGTCGTTGACGTTCCTGGCCACGTCATCGACGACAATAAACAACTGCTTGAAAACCGTATCGATGCCATCGAAGGCATAAAATGTAATGGGATAGGTGTCGGCCTGCGAATAATCGGGATAGAACTCAAACAGTGCTCTGCCGCCGCCCAGCTTGGTAAGGCGGACATTTCCCTTATAGATGGAAGCCGTCGGCGGCGGAATGATCCCGATGTTGCCGGAATCGATCACTCCCTCGCAGTCATGGGTGACGATCTCGATCGGCAGGCGCCTGCCTTCCTGGACCGTGACCGCGCCGGTCACGGTCAGGGTCGGCAGCCAGTTGCCGGTGTCCTGAACAGAGATGGCAACGTCAGTCGTATCCACCAGTTCACCATCGCTGCCAAGCAGCATGAAATGGTAAATGCTGTCGCCCTGAGTGCAGTCGGGCGCGAATGCGAATTGGCCGATGCTGTCTGTGACCGTGAAACGGGCGTGGGGTGGTAGAGCGCTCGGTTCGATTGCCAGGGTCGGATTTGGCGATTCGCAATCCCTTACGATAGCCCGGAATGAAATCGAATCGCCCTCCACGACGGTGAATGGCCCCGAGGGTTCCAGGATCACGGCCGGCGGTTGATTGCCCCCGTCAACCACGGTAATGGTCACAATCTCCGAGTCGGTAAACTCGCCATCGTATGCTTTGAAGACAACCGCGTAATCCCCCTGCTGGGTGCAGTTGGGGTAGAAGGAAAACTTCCCCGTGCCGTTTTGATAGTCATCAAAGGCGGCATTAATGGGCAGGGGCGCCGCCGACAAAATCGGGTAGGTGCCTGTGTTCGGATCGGTGGCGGTAATGGACAAGATCAGCGAATCCCCCTCAACCACGGTTTGCGGCCCGATCGAATCGAGCACGGGGGGTTCATTTGGTCCGATGACCGTGATCGTAATCACTTCAGAATCGACCAAAATGGCAGCCGGAACACTCTTGTCAACGGCATAAAATGTGAGCTGGATGATTCCGTACTGGGTGGTATCGGGCGCGAACTGAAGCTGGCCGGTTCCATCGCTGTAGGAAAAAAATACGGCGTTCGGCGGCAAGACGGACGTGGAGCAGGACGGGATAGTGCTGTCGGGATCGCTCGCCCTGACGTCGATTATGAGCTGGACTCCTTCGACCGCCACTTTGGATCCAATAGAATCAAGAACCGGGGCCTGGTTGCCGGCGTCAATAACCGTGATAACCACCCGCTCCGAATCGCGCTCGCCGGCCGCAACGGCGCTGAAGGTAACGGGGTATTGCCCCGCCCGATTATAGGTCGGTGTCCAGGTGAGAACGCCTCGGCCATTGCCGCTGTCGACGAATTGGGCGTTAGGCGGCAGCGGGTAGGCGGAAAGGACAATCGAGTCCTGATCGGGGTCGATGGCGGTTACCATAAATTGCAGCATCTGCCCCTCGGTGACAGTCTTGGCTCTGATCGAGTCCAGCACCGGCGGCTGGGAGACGTTAGTAACGACGATGTTGACCACCATCGAAACCGTATCTATTCCGTCCGAGGCCCGGAAAGTGACGGCATAGCTGTTCGCCTGGAAGAAATCAGGGTTAAAGGTAAAGGCTCCGAGTCCGGAACGGGTCTGGGTAAAGTTGGCGTTGGCGGGGATGCTGTCGGCCCAGAGGGTGATGCTGTCGCCGTCATTGTCGGTTGCCTCAACCTGCAGAATCAACTGGCCACCCTCGACAATGGTCGTATCGTTGACGGGCTGGAATTGAGGGGGATTATTCTGGGCCCTCGACGGCGTCGCCAAAAAGAGCAGGACGGGTACGATTGCGGCCGCCACGGCCGGGATTCGCCCTGTCCGTCCGATCCGCATCCGCTTTCTCATACCGTCAAGTTAACCATTTGTGCCTGACCGTCAAGAATATTGTACACCGCTGGGCGCCTGCCGATTTGAATCATTTTCCCATCCCGGCCGATATCCGGGGACCGACGGCAATAAAAAAGCCCTCCGGAAGCGAAGGGCTTTTTTGCGATTCATAGGCAGGCGGTTATCGCATCAAGAGCATCTTGCGAGTCTCGACATAATTGTTCGAGATCATTTTGTAGAAATAGATGCCCGATGCCACTTCTGAGCCAAACGTGTCAGTCCCCTCCCAGGTTGCCTGGTAACTGCCCGGCTCCATTTCCCGATCGACCAGATTATACACCTTCTGTCCCAGGATGTTGTAGATCGAGACATTGACATGGCCCTTGCGCTCGATGCTATAGGCAATGGTCGTCGTCGGGTTAAAAGGATTGGGATAATTCTGCCCCAGGCTATAGGTAAGCGGTACCGCCGGGTTGTTGTCGTCGACGCCAGCCGGTGTCCCGATTGTTACCTCGCCGTCAAGCAGTTGAGGAAGCATCCCGAAGCCGTTGGCCATCGTGAACAGAAGACTGGCCGGGTCGATAAAGGTCGTATCCATATACATATGCTGGTCAACCGTACCGGACGGGATGGTGAAATACAGCTTGCATAGCAAGCCGTCACCGGCCGGGATATAGGCTTCGAAAAATACGACGGCGCCGACTTTGACATTCTGAGCCACGGTGTCAATCTTT
>CAZPEV010000147.1:0-8418 GCA_964585635.1 uncultured Ignavibacteriales bacterium | reverse complement strand
CGGCCGGGCATATGTATAGAGTGAGAGTGTTCATCCTATAATAGGGGGCGCGGTCGCATTCACCATCGAAGTTGTGGCAAATGCGGGAATTGACCCCTCCGGTCAAACGGCGGGTAGGATACCTGCGATTTGTGTGAGAAGGAGAGTGGACGTGGCGGAAAAGTACTTCCTGTCCACAAAAAGAGTGGGATTTCGGATCTGGTCGTTAGACGATCTCAAATTGGCGATCTCCCTATGGCAAGACCCGGAAGTAACCAAGTATATAGGTGGTCCTTTCGATGACGATGCGATACGACATAGAATTGAGCGGGAAATAGCCTTCGCGGAATTGTATCATGTTCAATACTGGCCCTTGTTCTCAATCAATAATGATGAATTTCTTGGCTGTGGCGGCCTGCGGCCATATAAGATGGAAGACCGTATTTACGAAATCGGGATTCATTTAATGAGACCATACTGGGGTAAAGGGTACGGCAGCGAAATAGGCCGCGAAATAATCCGATATGGTTTTTTAGAATTGACCGCCTCCGCCATTTTTGCCGGCCATAACCCAAATAATGACGTTTCGCGGAGGTTATTGCATCAGCTTGGATTCACCTATTCCCATGACGAGTACTATGAACCGACCGGTTTGATGCATCCCTCGTACTTGCTCACGAAATCCGATTGGGCCGGCGTATAGTCGGATAGGACTGGTTGCCTGTTGGTCGGTGGCCCACCGCAACTTGTTGCGGTGGGTGACCCGCTTTTTCCTGAGAGACGCGGTGGCCTGCCTCTTTAGACGCAGGGACAAGTGATTGACATCTAATACCTGGCACTTCAGCCGGAGTTGAAGGCAACGGGCGGGATGCCTATTGTCCTCTCGTGCCAAACCAATCTGAAAGAAATCACCGCCGTCAGCGAATACCGTCCGTGAACCGCCCGGCGGCGATCACACGCGTCAATTCCTTGCGCTGCGACGGCTTCTCCCTCTCGCGTTGCGCCTCCGGCAATACGGCAGGATCGGCCAGGACACCGACAGCCACCATCGCCTGCACCTCGTAGCCGTCGGGGATGTTCAGGTCAATCTTGGCGAGGTCATAATCGAATCCCTGCATGCCGTGTACCACCAGGCCGCGCATGGCTCCCTCAAGGGCAAACATCCCCCAGGCCGCACCGGCGTCAAAGGCATGGGTGCGGGCCGGTTTGCCGTTATGGTCGAACGTGGTCTTGGCGACAACAACCATCAGCACCCCGGCATCCTTGCACCAGGTCTGATTGGCATCCACCAGCAGCCCGAAGAATCGCCCCCATTCCGGCTGTCCCCGCCGGGCATAAATGAAGCGCCAGGGCTGGTTGTTGAACGACGATGGCGCCCAATGGGCCGCTTCGAACATGGCCATCAGGTCGTCGTCGGAAACCGATTCGCCGGTCATCGCCCGCGGCGACCAGCGATTGATAAAGATCGGATTGGACCCATGCAGATTCTGTCGGTACTTGCTGATATTCTCCGTCAATTTGCTCATTATTTTCCTCCATCTACCGGAAGACATAATTGAATATGATCTCGGCGATGGTTTTGTAGTTTCCGCCGAAATGATGTCCCCCGCCCATCCGGACCGCTTTCACCACCGTCGTATCGAGCCGCAGACAGAGCGAATTGTCCTCGCTTTCGCCACAGAAGCACAGGACTTTCATCCCGGCCAGCTTTTCGACCTCCGGTTTGACCGGCAGGGCCTCTTTGTTAGACGATCCGCCCAGCCAGTCCGACAAGTGGAATTTGAAATCGACCGAATCTTCGAGGCCCAGCAGGGCCACCGCCAGCACCCGGGCCTTGATATCCTGGGGAAGCCGGTTGGCCATAAAGGGGAGAACGTCGGCACCGCGCGAGTATCCCACCAACAGCAGCTTTTTCTTCTGCCAGACCGTCGAATAGTGGTCGATGATCCGCTGGAGATCGATCGCCGCGCTGTCGGGCGTGCGACGGACCCAGAAGTACTTGAGCGAATTCAAGCCCACCGTCGGAATGCCCTGGGATGAAAAATAGTCGCCCAGTTGCCGATCGATGCTGGCCCAACCGCCGTCGCCGGAGATGATGACCGCCAGAACATCCCTGTCCGCCTTGACGTCCGGAACTTCGACCAGCGGAAGGCCCTTGACAATGCCGGTATCGGCGACAGCGGTCTGGCTCTGCGGTTCCTCGATGGCCGTCAATTCCTGCCTTAATTGCGGCAGCCAGTTCTTCTGAACCGAGAATCCATGTCCCACGTGTTGAAGGGGCACCAGCTTCCCCATCGTCACCTGTTTGACATAGGCCGCGACCGCTTTGGCGGCGCAAACCTGATCGATATCCCCCTGGAACGCCACCCAAGGGTCAATCAGGGTCGAGGATGGCAAAAAACTATACCCTTTCCCTTTCGGGCCCGGCTCCCATGCGAGACCATTGCCGCGGCAAAACGGTTTGGTCAGGGGCAAGTCGGGACAGAACCCCATACTAATCGCACCGGCGAATGTATTCGGTGGGGCCTGGACGAGTACGGCGTATACCAACGTCGCCCCGGAAGAGTACCCGATCAAGACCGGTACATGGTAGTCCGGGAATTCGAGTTTCTTCTGCAAGTACTGGCTGAGCGCCTCGAAATCCGCCGCCGGATAGGAGCATTGATCGGATGCCTTCTCCAACTCCCCCAGGTAGTGAGTAATATTAATGCCGACCACCATGGCATCCAATCCCGCCAGCGACCGCGCCATGTCCACCACCCCCAGGTTCCAGCCGCCGTCGCCGGAGATAAAAAGCACCACGCGGGAGGGATGAAGCGTCGGGCGATACAGAACGATTTTCCCAAACCGGCCGAAGCTGGTCGTATCTTCCATCATAGCGTCGGCCGACACGGCCATAATCGCAGTCAATGCCAACACCGCCAAAAAGCACTTCATCGTCTTATCACTCCTGTCATACCGCCTGATATGAGCGAGGCAACCTGGGCCAGTACCCGGAAGGTGGCGATCCCGCCCGGCGACGCCAGGTAGCGGGGCTCCCAGGTCGGGTCAAACTTCTCCTTGTACCGGCGCAGCCCCTGAAAGTTATAAAAATATTCGCCATGCTGATAAAGAAAACCGCCCCATTGATTCCAGAGCGGGGCCGCCACCCGTTTTTCCAGCCCGGACAGCGGTGCCATGCCGAGATTAAACCATTGATACCCCTGCTGTCTGCCCCAGAGCATTAATTCGATGAAGAGGTAATCCATGACACCCGATGGAGCCTGGGAAGTGTACCGCATGAGATCGATCGACATTTCCTCGCGATTTTCCCCGGCCCAGAGATTGGCAAAGGCCACGATTTCATCCTGGACGCGCACCAGAGCCATCGGAAAACGCGACAGATACGCTTCGTCAAAACGTCCCAGGGAGAACTTCTTCTCCCGGGTCTGTTTAAGTCCCAGCCACTCATCGGAAATGGTTCTCAGGCGCGGTAGAAGCGGAGGCACCTCCGGGGCCGGCACAATGCTAAACCGGCATCCCTCGCCTTCCGGTTTACGATGCCAATGGCGCAGAGGTTTATTGGCGTGCCCTTCCAGCGAGAAGTTGTCCAGCCTGACACGGGCCTCTTCCCCCAATTTGAGAAGGTCGAGTCCCAAATCGAGATAGAGGGGCAAATCGTCCTTTGCGACCTGATAGAAAACGGTCCATCCTCCGTGGCGATCACACTGTTCATGAAATTGCCAAACCAGTTCCTTCCATTCCTCCCTGGGACCGACCGGATCACCCAACGCCACCCAGCTTCGACCGGCCACAGCATACATGATAAAGGCGCGGCCCGATGTGCTCCACAGAACCTCCTTGTCGCCCAGAAAGACCAAATTGGCCAGCGTGTTGGGCCAGTGCCCGACAATCGGCGCCAGGCGATCCATTTCCGCCGCCGACGGTCGTTCCGGTGGAGGCGGCGCCGGACGAATCAGCTTGGCCAGCGCGACCGCCAGGCCGACCGCTACTACCCCGGCCAGGGCGCGCAGCGATCGGGGAGCCTCGCCCTCCAGGCTGAACTGCCACAATAGCTCGTGCGAGTACTCGACATGTTTATAGGAAAACATGGTCAGCCAAACGGCGGCGACGACCACGATGATAATCGCGACCGTCCAGGCCGGGCTCATCGATCGGCCCAGAAGCGATGATTTCCGATAGAAGTAGGCCCGGGTCGGCAACAGCAAGGCCAATATGAAACCAAGGATAATCGCTTCCTCGTAGTCAAAACCTTTGAGGAGGGAGACAACGATTCCGGCCGCCAGGAGAATTGCACTCAGCAGATAAGCGGCATCGATACGACGCTGCAGGCCCCGGGCCAACAGAATAAGGGAAATGCCGAGAATGCTGCCAATAAAATGCGATATCTCGATCACGGGTAAGGGGATAAACTCACTCAATCCGATCATACGCGCGGCCACGGCAGGGGTCGCGCCGGAAAATAGTAGAATCACGCCACTGATAAAGGTGGTAATGGCCAGAAACTGGGGAGCGAACATCGGCGCCCAGCGGCTGATGCCCACGGTAAGGCGCTTAAGTCCCTCTTTTCGCTGCCTAAGTTCATAGGCTCCAAGGGCCATGGCCGCGAGACTCAACGGGGCAAGATAATAGATCAGCCGGTAGGCCAGAAGCGACCCGATAATTGCCGCCGGGGATGCCACCGGTCGGGCCAGCAGGAGAAAAACCGATTCAAATACGCCCAACCCGCCGGGGACATTGCTGGCCAGACCGGCGATTTGCGAGAGCAAGTAGATCCCCAAGACGTGACCATAGGTCAATCCCTCTGCCGGCGGAAGGACAGCGAAGAGGGCGGCCGAGGCCATCATCCAATCAAACACACCGATGCCCATCTGAGAGATCGTCAGCTCGGGGGCGGGAATCGTAAATTGCCAGCCCTTCACGCGGATCGGCCGGCGGATAAAGACAATCCAGTACAGGTATGCAGCTAATAGTGCCAGGAAGAGGAAACCGAGCGGCATGGTCGACGAAAAGGGCAGGCGAATCTGAGTCGGGATAGCCAACGGCAATACCGTATACACTGCCGCGCCGCAGGAAAGATATCCCAGCCAGAAAGTTATCACCCCGAAACCCATCAGACTGGTGATCTCGAATGTAGACAGCCCCCAGGCGGTGTACAACCGGTACCGGATCGATCCACCCGTAAATAGCGAGAAGCCCAGATTGTGGCTGACGGCATAGGTGATAAAGGACGTCAAAGCCACCTTGGGGTATGCGAGTGGGTGGTGGATGTAGCGCAAAGCCAACAGGTCATAGCCGGAAAGGGCCAAATAGCTTAGAAAGGTAAAAAAGATCGCCAGGAGCAATCGCGCGAACGGTATCGATTGAAACTGCTCGGCGATGTCGCGATAGTGATGATTCTGCAATTCATGATGCAAAATCCAGATGGCGACCAAGAATAGGGCGATGCCGAGCATCGAGCCCATTATTTCGACGATCCGCTTATTCATGATGGCAAGTTGAAATCTAAAGCCCCCCGAGCGGGTCTGTCAAGAGAGAATAGACCTCGCTCGCAACCGCACGGCAGGCGGACAATGCGCCCGCCGGCAGCCGGTCATCCGACTGTTGATGATGTCCGAGTCGCGGCCGGGGCTTCCTCCGCAACCGTTGACTCCTTTGGCCGGCTGAACCAGGCCCCCGCCAGGGCCAGGATAAAGCCCAGAATCTCTCCGGCCGCGCCAGGCTTGAGAATCGAGCCGAAATCCGAGACTTTGACGTTGACCTTCCCGCCGGAAAAAGTATCGACAAACTTATATATGATAATTCCCAGGGCGCATATTGAACAGATCAACGTAATCAGGCGCGATATATGCTGCTGCCGCCGGACCCAGAAATAGAAGAAGGAAACCAGGATGACGACGGCCAGCGCAAAGACAACCCAGAAGATGCCGCCGATACCGAAGCCGGAGCCGCGTACGGTCATGGGGCCGCAGGAGACTTCCACCCAGGGCAGGAAGAAACAGACGGCGGCCAGCGTCGCCCCGGTCGGCGTGGCAAACACCGATAACTTTTTCCAGGGATTCATGATATTCCTCGAATCATATCTCAAACCTTTTCTGTATGGATCATGATTGATGCTAATCTATGAGCCGATGCGGGGCAGTCCAAGCTAAATCGTCGGGCTTTTTTGCAGGCGGCGCTTGACCTTTCCCCAGGATGCGGTGGTCAGGAAACTGGCCTCCATGTCGGCGATCATCCGCAGAAATTTCGGCCAGGGGATGGCGAAGGTCAGCCGGTCGGCCGGAACACAGGGGCGGGCGGAGATATCAAACATGCCCAGGATCGCCCGCGGATGCTCAGTCGCCAATTGATGGTAAGGATAATGCACGATGGCCGCGCAACCGGCACAGAATGGCGTGATGACCGCATCCGACATGGCTTCATCAAAATTCGACAGGGTAAACAGGGCGGCCAGGACATCGGGAGCCGCAAAGAATATGGCTGCCAACGGATCATCGACTTCCTCCAGTCGATCCCATCGCTTGAACACGATATACCGCGCCGGCGCCGAGAAGGGCAGCTGATGTTTCATCTGCTCGGTCACCAATTCCGGGGATTTCTTATACCGTTCGCCCTTAATCTTGCCGGGAATCCCGCAGGAAAGGAAATAGGGAAATTCCGGCCGAAGCGCTTGCGAAAACCCGAGATACCGTTTGCCGCCCAGACAGCCAACGGTGTCATGAGCGAAACTGACCGATGCCCCCCGGCGAACCCGACCCAGGTCGCAGATCAGGCAGCGATGCCTGTTCGGAGTGCGGAGCAGCTTGCCCCGATCGGCCGCGTCCGTGTAGAAGAAAACGATCGGCAATTCGACGTCGGGGAAGTACTTGGTCCACCCGGCCAGGAATCGATCTCTGAGTTTGACATCCATAATCGGGCCTCAACAACTCTGTCTCGTTCAGGGCCGGACGGTTCGGCCACCGGCCCACATATATATATATCCGGTGGGGTCAGTCGGCAACCAGAAAATGGCCGTCGGACCGGCGGCCTCGCACTATCGGGGCTTTGCCGGTGCGGTCACGTTCGCCCGGCAGGGCCGATTCATGGCATATCATTTGCGCTATACCCCTAACGAGAAAAGGAAAAGACCCCTCCGGCTGATGTCCCATGGCCTGTCGGCAGGCCGGCAGGGAAATGAGAGGAGTAAGCCAAATGGCATATAGGCTAAAGATTTTCACTTTGAGTGCAATATTTTTCGCTCTATCGGCTCCCTCCTGGGGCGAACCCGCCTTTGCGGGGCAAGTATCGGTCGGCTCGGTCAATGCCACGGCAGGAAGCGCGGTGGCGATTCCGGTCAATCTGGCCGGGAGCAATATGCCAATCATGGCCCTGACCGTTCCCCTCCGTTTCAGCAGCATCCTCCTGCGGATCGATTCGGTGTCCTTCGCGGGAACGCTTATCAAGCCCAACATGAGTCCGTTGGTCTATATTGACAACCCCGGGCGATGGCTAAAATTCACCTTCACCCCGTCCGGCGGCCAGCCGCTGATCACCGACCAAAGCGGACTATTGGCTACCATTCATGGTACGATCAACCCCGGGGCCGCGCCGCAGGTAATTACGATCGACTCAATCTGCCGTCTCGAACCGGGCAGCGCTCCGCAACCATGGACGCGTCCCGAATTCACCGATAATTCCGGCAGCGCGGTATTCGTGCCGACTTTCTCCCCGGGCGCAATCGTCGTCCAGAACCCGATGGACGCCGGCGATGACGATCAAAACCTTCCCACCGTCTTTGAGTTGGCCCAAAACTACCCCAATCCATTCAATCCCTCGACGACGATATCCTTTTCATTGCCGGAGCGGTCGACGGTCACGTTGAGAGTCTACAATATCCTGGGGCAGGAAGTGGCGAATCTGGCCGATGGCGTCTTTGAGGCCGGTCGCCATGAGATGGCGTGGGACGCCGACAACAGTGCGTCCGGAATCTATTTCTATCGGCTGACCTATAAGAATCAGGTCCTGACTCGTAAAATGGCGTTAATCAGATAAATCTCCGCCCTCCGGCGACCGAATATAAAGAGAGTACGGGGCCTCGCCCCGGCCTCTCTTTTTTTTGCTCTGTCCGAGGAAGCAGGATGCCGAAGGTCGATATCAAAGAGCCAAGCGCACCATCAATCGGCGGGTATCGGATCATATCCAGAATCGGGCAAGGCGGTCTGGCAGAGGTATATAAGGCACATCAACCGTCACTGCAGCGGGACGTGGCCATCAAGGTTCTGACGGCCAAGTATAGCCATGATTCCGACGTCGTGCGGCGGTTTGAGCGCGAGGCGCTGGTCATTGCCCGCCTCAATCATCCCCATATCGTTCATATCATCGACCGCGGCGTTCAAGGGGGACGCTGTTACTTCGTCATGGAGTATGTCGAAGGCGCCGATTTCCGGGCGGTTATGGCCG
>CAZPEV010000146.1:0-8495 GCA_964585635.1 uncultured Ignavibacteriales bacterium | reverse complement strand
CATTGCGTCAAGGGTTTTGTGTAAATTGGGTCATAGGCATATCCGGTTGGTTGTTTAAGACATAGGCAATTAGGCCATAGGCGATTCTTTCTACGCTGGCGGCATTGTTAAACGAGCGCATGGGGATGGTTCGGCGGCGGATTTCCTGGAGATAGCGGTCAATGGGGTTGGTTGTCCTGAGGCTCTTGTGAAGGGCAAAGGGGAAGCGGAGATACACCAGGCACTGGTCGATATCGCTATGGAAGACCCGCACCGCTCTGGGTTCACAGTCGGCCCAGCGAGCGATGAAGAGGCGGAGGCGTCTCCGGGCCTCGGTCTCCGTCGCGGCCTCGAAGATGTGCAGGGCATCGGCCTGCAGACGGGGCCAGTGGCCTGGCGCGGCCAGATACCCCTGTAAGTCCAAAACCTTGTGCAGGCAACAGCGCTGATGTGGAACCCGCGGATAGAGGGCCGTGACCGCCTTCACCAGACCGGCGGCCCCATCCGTAATGATCACCTCCAAGCCCGATAATCCCCGTTCTTTCAAATCGGACAGGAAACCCCACCAGCACGATTCCGATTCCGCCGATACCAACTGAAAACCCAAAACCTCTTTGGTCCCGTCCAACCGTACCCCCAAGGCGACCAACAATACCTTCTTCACCTTCACCGGCCGCGACAACGTCATCCACAACCCGTCCAGGTACACAAACCGATATCGCCCCTCCAAGCGCCGACGGTGAAAGGCCGCTACCTCACCATCCAACTCCTGGACAATGTTCGAGACCCCCTGAGCACTCAACTCCGCTCCAAACACCTGCCGGCACAGCCGCCGAACCTTCCGCGTCGCGTGACCCAGCAAAAACGCCTCCAATAACACCCGATCCACCGCCCGCTGCCGACGCCGGTACTTCGCCAGCACCGCCGACTCCAGACCACCCGCCCGTGGCCGGGGAACCGACACCGACTCGAGCCACCCGTATGTCGTCAATACATCCCCCGTATAACTCCCATTCCGGTATCCCCGCCGTTCCCGGCTCCGCCGATACCGCTCGCACCCCAACTGCCAGGACAGCTCCACCCGTAAGGCCGCCTCCAATCGCCGCTTGATGTACCCCCGCACCTCCCCGTGCATCAGCCACCAAAAACCCATGACCCCCAGCCACCGATTAGCTACATTCCCCTCCGAGAAGTCCATTTCTCGCATGGGCATATCCTCCTTTCCAAAAACTCTTATCAGGATATGCCCTGTTCTTTTCCCCTCCAAAATCCAAATCTACACAAAAGAATTTACACTATGGCTTCCCGGTCCGGCCGATGGCAGTTTTTTCGTTGATATGTCCGGCCGCGCATGGTAATTTCCTTTTGGTCCGGCAACGAACGGATGAAGAGGCGGTCTGATATGGCCAAAGAATCAATCCTTATCGTTGAAGATGAAGAAGACATTCTGGAATTGGTGCGGTACAATTTGGCCAGGGAGGGGTACCGGGTTGCCGGCCTGACCTCGGGAGAGGAAGCGCTGAAGGTGATCCGCAAGAGCCATCCCGATCTGGTACTGCTTGATCTGATGCTTCCCGGCCTCGATGGCTTGGAAATCTGTAAAATCCTGAAAGGGAATCCCCAGACGGGCCATATTCCGATAATAATGCTGACCGCCAAGAGTGAGGATTCGGACGTCGTGACCGGCCTGGAGATCGGAGCCGACGATTACATCACCAAGCCGTTCAGTCCGAAGGTGCTTATCGCCCGGATAAGAACGGTTCTGCGACGCAAACGCAAACAACCCGCCAATGACTCCGACGTCCTCAAAATCTATGACATCGAAATCGACCCCGGTCGCCATGAGGTTCTGGTCGCCGGCCGGCCGGTGGAACTGACCCGCACCGAGTTTCAGATTCTCTATTTTCTGGCCCGGCGTCCGGGCTGGGTTTTTTCGCGCTACGAGATCGTCAATGGGGTCAGAGGGGATGAGGCGATCGTGACCGATCGTTCGGTGGACGTCCAGATCGCCGGTCTGCGCAAGAAACTGGGCCAGGCGGGCCGATACGTCGAGACGGTTCGCGGAATTGGATATCGTTTTCGGGAGACCTGATGGCACGCAAGCGGCTCTTTTGGCGTCTGTTTCTATCCTACCTTACTATCACGATTGCCTCCTTGCTGGCGATAACGTGGTATTCGTTTCGCGCCCTGCGGACTTCCTCTCTGGAGCATGCTGCCTCTGATCTGTCCGCCAGGGCGTATCTGGTAGCGGGACAAATAGAGAAACGGTTGGCCGAGGGTGATCCGCGCCTGATCGATTCGATGTGCAAGGAACTGGGTCGGTCCGCGGCGACCCGTATCACCGTGATACTCCCCTCGGGTCAGGTTATTGCTGACTCCGACGACGACCCGGCGGCGATGGACAACCATGCCGGCCGCTCCGAGGTTGCCGACGCTCTGGCCGGACGGGTGGGGATCGCCACCCGCTACAGCCATACGCTGTACCGGACATTGGTCTATCGGGCGATGCCGCTGTATGACAAGGGCAGGCTGGTCGCCGTCCTGAGGGTGGCGATTCCGCTTGATCCTCTCGGCAAAGAGATTCTGGCGAGTCAGGAAAAAATTGCGGCGGTGGTGGCGATTATCGCGCTCTTGATGGCGGGCCTTAGCCTCTACTTGTCGCGTCGGATTGTGCGGCCGATCGAAGAAATCAAACGGGGGGCTGAAAGGTTTGCCCGGGGTGAGCTGACCGTCAGGTTGGCGGCGTCCGATTCCGAGGAAATGAACGGCCTGGCAACCGTCATGAATGATATGGCCGGCACCCTCAACGACCGTATCGCGACCATCGCCCGCCAGCGGAATGAACAGGAGGCGATTCTGGCCGGTATGATCGAGGGGGTCGTGGCCGTCGATACCGATGAGCGAATCATAAGCCTGAACCAGGCAGCCGCTCGCTTGACCGGCGCCGATCCGATTGCGTCCAAGGGGCGGAGCATCCATGAGGTCGTGCGGAACCATGACCTGCAGCGCCTGATAACAGACCTTCTCGGGCAGGCGGAACCGGTCGAGAAAGAAATAGCCCTGACGGGAGAGAAGGAGATCCACCTGCAAGTGCACGGCGCCCCCTTGCGGGATGCCATGGGAGAGGGCATCGGCGCCCTGATCGTGCTTCATGATATCACCCGGATCAAGAAGCTGGAGCACGTCCGCCGGGAATTCGTGGCCAACGTCTCACACGAGTTGAAAACCCCGGTCACCGCCGTCAAAGGTTTCGTGGAAACGCTCTTGGGCGGTGCTTTGCGACACCCGGAAGAGGCGGAACGATTCCTGATGATCATCGAAAAGCAGGTCGACCGCCTCAATGCCATCATCGAGGACCTCTTGCGCCTGTCCCAGATCGAACGGGCGGCTGAACAGGAGGAGATAGCGCTGGAGGCGGGGCACATCATGGACGTGGTGAAAGGAAGCGTCCAGGTTTGCCGGTCGCAAGCCGAGGGGCGGAATGTCCGGCTGGCGCTATCAGGTGATGGAACGATCACCGGTCGAATCAACAACCTGCTTCTGGAGCAGGCCGTGACCAATTTGATAGATAACGCTGTCAAGTACAGCGAAGCGGGAGGCGAAGTGCAGATAGCCGTCGAAGCGGCGGGCGGCGATATCATCATCTCCGTCAAAGATCATGGCTGTGGCATTGAGAAGGAGCATCTCCCACGGTTGTTTGAACGGTTTTATCGGGTGGACAAATCCCGCAGTCGGGCGCAGGGGGGGACCGGGCTGGGACTGGCCATTGCCAAGCATATTGTCTTGGCGCACCATGGCCGGATCACGGTTGCGAGCACCCCCGGCCAGGGAAGCACCTTTTCCATCATCCTGCCGGTACCCTCCTGAGCCGAAATATTTAATCAATTCCTGACCGATTCCTAACAGAATCCTAATAGTTGGCCCGTTCTATGTCGGTGATGACACGATTGGCACAAGAGCCATGTCTTTAACCCGGACAAGGAAGGGAAAGATGAAACAGTTGATGGCTGTATTTGTAACGGTGGGAATCCTCCTATCTCCAATAGCGGTGAATGCCGCCGAGACCAAACTCGAGGGGCGGATCTATACCGGGTGGTGGTTGAATTCGGGCGCGGGCGGCGACGGCTATAATGCCTTCACCCTGGATCGCAGCTATATGACCGCCAATTCGAAGCTGTCCGACTATACCAACGTCAACATCACGATCGACATGCGTTCCATCGACAACTACAAAGGGTACGCGATGATCGTGAAGTACGCCTACGCTTCCTGGAAGCCGAAGTTTGCGGTCGACTATCTAACCCTGAATATGGGGATTCAGCCGACCAAGTATCTGCAAACCGTCGACGGTTCCTTTTGGCTGCGCCGGTATATCGAGAAGTCGACCGGGGACCTGAATGAATTTCTGTCGACGGCCGACCTCGGTATGAATCTTGATTTGAAGCTGGGCAAACAGGGGATGTACGGCAACGCCGGGTTGTCGGTTTTCAACGGCACCAAGTATTCGGACCTGGGCGAAAAGAACAAGCAGAAGGACTTTAATCCCTATGTGATGTTTAAACCGGTTCCCAATAGCGCCGAATTCGGCCAGACGGCCCTGATGGCCCAGTTCTACAGCGGCACCCAAAATCTGGCCTTTAATGATACCCTGAAGGCGGCTGACTGTAAGCATCAGATTGTCTCGGTGGGCGGGAAGCTGGGATACAAGAAAACTTTGGACCTTGGTTTTGATCTGAACTGGAACACCCTGGGTCAGGGAAAGGGGAAGGCGGACAAGAAGCAGAGCGCACTGTCAGGGTTTGGGGCGCTCTACCTGGGAGAGTTGGTCGGCCCAAAGTCGCTTTTGCGGACGCTGGGGATAATCGGCCGCGTCGATGCGTTCGATCCGGATACGAATAAGGACAAAGACGGCAAGACGATGGTCATCGCCGGCATCGAGTGCGCGCCTATCAAGGGGGTCATGGCCTCGATAAACTATCGCGTGACCAGCTATCAGGATACACAGAAGACGTCGGCGAAGTATCTGTACTTAAACTCGGAATTCAAGTTCTAAACGTCAAATCAGGAGGATGTATGAAAAAACTTGCGTTTGTCGCAGTCCTTTTGGTTCTTGGCATCAGCATCGTACAATCTGCCGGAACCATTACCATCAAAGGCTCAGACACCATGGTGCTTCTGGGGCAACGGTGGGCGGAAGAGTATATGAAAAAGAGCCCGGGAGTGGTTATTCAGGTCTCGGGCGGCGGCTCCGGAACCGGCATCGCGGCCATCATCAACGGCGGTACCGACGTCTGCCAGGCGTCCCGGGATATGAAGGAACAGGAGTACAAGGACGCCCAGTCCAAGGGGGTCAAGCCGTATCGAATATCAATGGCGTTGGATGGCATTGCGGTATTTCTGAATAACGTCAACCCGGTGAAGGAATTGTCGCTGGCCCAGCTCAAGGGGATTTACACCGGGGCTATCACGAATTGGAAAGAGGTCGGCGGCCCAGCCCACCAAATCATTCTGTATGGACGCGAGAACAGTTCCGGTACCTATTCCTTTTTCAAAGAGCACGTGCTCAAGAACGAGGACTATACCGAGCAAACCCAGACCCTGCCCGGCACGGCGGCGGTGGTCAATGCGGTCGCCAAGGACAAGTATGGCATCGGGTACGGCGGCATTGCCTGGGCCAAGGATGTCAAGTTTGCGGCGGTGAAGAAAACCGATAGTTCCGCGGCGATTGTGCCGTCGGCGGAGACGGTCTCATCGGGAACCTATCCGATATCGAGGGAGTTGTACTGGTTTGTCAACGGCGCTCCGACCGGGGAATTGAAGAAGCTGGTTAACTGGGCCCTTTCTGAAGAGGGGCAGAAAATTGCCGGTGAGGTCGACTATGTGCCGCTGACCAAAGAGCAGGTGGATAAGAATATCGTGAAGTAGGCTGCGCGAATCAGCGGTCTGTCCTTCATCGGCACGGCTCTGGATTCTATTGGCGCCAAAGATGGCCTGAGATGGGGTATGGAAAGATACAAATTCAAGCCCAAGTCGCGACTCAAAGAATTTCTGGGGGAGAAGTTCATCGCCGCCAACGCCTTGGTGGCGCTGATTGCGATTCTGCTCATCTTCATTTTCATTTTTAAAGAATCGCTGCCGATATTTACCAGTCCCCAAGTCCAAAAGGAAGCCAGTGTCGCCAAGATGGTCTTCAAGCAGGAGTACTATCAGGGGCATGAGGCGAAATGGTCGTGGCAGCCCAATTCCGACGTTCCCAAGTACTCACTCTACCCGCTTTTTCTCGGAACCTTGAAAGCCGCCCTGATCGCCATGCTGTTTGCGGTGCCCCTGGGCGTGGGAGCGGCAATCTATTCTTCCGAGTTTGCGCCCCGCAGGATGAGGGAAATCATCAAACCGGCGATTGAGCTTTTGGCCGGCATTCCCTCCGTCGTTTTGGGCTTTTTTGCCCTGATTGTCCTGGCTTCGTTCTTGCAGCGGCTGTTCGATTTGACGTATCGGCTGAATGCCCTCAATGCCGGCCTGGCGCTCGGCATCACAGTCGTGCCGGTGATATATACCGTGGCCGAGGACGCCATGACCGCCGTGCCGCGGTCGCTGCGCGACGCCGCCGTGGCGTTGGGGGCGAATCCCTGGCAGGTGTCGTTTACCATGGTGCTCCCGGCGGCGCTGCCCGGTATCGCGGCCGGGATTGTGCTCGGCTTCGGACGGGCGATCGGGGAAACGATGATAGTCCTCATGGCCTCCGGCAACGCCGCGATCGTGTCCGGCAGTCTGACCGAATCCGTTCGTACCTTCGCGGCCACCATCGCCGCCGAGATGGCCGAGGTGGTCTTCGGCAGCCCGCACTATAATGTCCTCTTCTTTATCGGCGCCCTTCTTTTTGCCTTCACGTTTATCATCAATTTGGGCGGTGATGTTATCATGCACCGCCTCCGGACGAGACTTCAAGGCAGGACCAAATGAATACGATGCTAACAAACACGGGCGACTCCGGGAGCCATGCCGCGACGGTCCGCAAATTCAAAAGGAAGACCAGCGGCGTTATCCCGCGCGGGCTGACTCTGGCGGCGGTGGTTGTGATTCTGATGATATTGGCGGTCATCCTGGGAAACGTTTTGCTGAACGGCATCGGTGTCATCAACTGGCGGTTTCTGACGCATCCGCCGGAGCAGGGGATGGAGGCCGGCGGGATATTTCCGGCCATCGTCGGTACCGTGGCGTTGGTGTTCCTCATGGTCATTGCCGTCTTGCCGATAGGGGTGCTGAGCGCCATCTATCTGCATGAGTATACCCGCTCCGATTCGTTGATAACGCGGCTGATTCGCGTCGCGATCAACAACCTGGCCGGCGTTCCCTCGATCGTGTTCGGCCTCTTCGGCCTGGGATTCTTTGTTGGTTTCATCGGCACCGGCATCGATTCGATGTTTTATGGGCCGGGTCGCCCGGTCTGGGGCCAACCGGCCATTATTTGGGCCGCGCTGACCTTGTCGCTGCTGACCCTGCCGGTGGTCATCGTCTCCACCGAAGAAGCCCTGCGGGCGATTCCGCAAGAGCTGAAAGACGCCAGCTATGCTCTGGGCGCGACCAAGCTGCAGACGATCCGCCGGATCCTCATTCCCCAGGCGATGCCGGGGATTTTGACCGGGGCCATCCTGGCGGTCAGCCGCGGGGCGGGGGAAGTCGCGCCGATCATGTTCACCGGCGCCGCCTACTACCTGGTGCACCTGCCGAGCAAGCTGACCGACCAATTCATGGTGCTCGGATACCATATCTATGTGCTGGCGACGCAATCGCCCGATATCGACGCCACCACGCCGATCCTGTACGGCACCGTCCTGGTGTTGCTGGTGCTGACGTTTCTGCTGAATTTCATAGCCATAATTATCCGATCAAGAATCCGGACGGGACGGGCCCATGCCTGATCAGATTAAAGACCGCGCTCCCGTGCCGCCGCTGGTCGACCCGGCTGCCGGCAATTGCATGACCAAAGCAACCGGCTTCGGGCCTAACTATAAGATGATCGTCCGCAATCTCGACTTCCATTACGGGTCGGTCCAGGCCTTGTACGACGTCTCTTTGAATATGGAACAGCATCAGGTGACGGCGCTGATCGGCCCCTCCGGTTGCGGCAAGTCCACGCCGTTGCGCGGGTTCAACCGCATGAATGACCTCGTGGATGGCGTCCGCACGACCGGCCGCATCGAACTCGACGGCGAAAAAATCAACCAGCCCGGCGTGGACGTGATCCAACTCCGGCGTCGCGTGGGCATGGTCTTTAAGAAGTCCAACCCGTTTCCCAAGACCATTTACGAAAACGTTATCTACGGCTTGCATATCCAGGGCGTGAAGAACAAGAACCTGCTCGACGAGGTCGTGGAGAAAAGCCTGACCAGCGCGGCGCTGTGGGACGAGGTCAAGGACCGCCTCCACACCTCTGCGCTGCAACTCTCCGGCGGCCAGATGCAGCGGCTGTGCATCGCGCGCTGCATCGCCGTGAATCCCGAAATCATTTTGAT
>CAZPEV010000145.1:0-8554 GCA_964585635.1 uncultured Ignavibacteriales bacterium | reverse complement strand
TCCCAGCTCTACCTTGGTTTTTGCCCCGGGGCAAAAACCAAGGTAGAGCTGGGAGAATTTTGAAAGAGACATGACTTTGCTATGAACAGTGCGAATTTCGTCAATAGTGGAGCCCGCATACTTGTGCGCGGTGAGCAAATGTGTTTTTTCCCAAGCTAGGAGGTCTTTGAGGACCCGTGCCGACAATGGAGCCTGGAACGTCCCAAAACATTCCTCCCAAACCAACACGACGTAGAGGTTATCCATTTGCGGCGAAGGAAAGTCGGGGGAGTGTTTCCTGAGTTCATTCACGTGATAGCGAAGATAGAACGGGAACATGACATGGAAGTCGCCTTCTCGATGTCTCATTTCCGGTATCCACGCTCGCTGACTCTTTGTAGTGTGGTCTGACAGCCACGCCCAGGGCATTTCGGCATATAGAGGTTCTACCTCGACTATTTTGAAATCCACTTTCAATCGTTTGGCGATTTCAACGAAAAAAGCCCCGCCGGGATTGGAGACGCCACCTATTTCCAGTTTGAGTTTGAAATGATGGCTCTTTACAAGCGCATCCATCGCCGCGGACATCATCGAACAACAACACATGAACAATGATTGCAGGCGATCTTTCAATATTGATGGATCAGATTGGATCATGCCGTTTCATATCAATGACAGAAAACCAAGTTAGACAGTATAGACTTTCAGTACTTCGTCGCCGTAGTGGTTGATAACCTTCACGGCGAACTTGCCGGTTTTCGGCTCGTCAAACGGCTTGCTTTCGGCGCTGTAGATCATGCTCCAGGCCAATTCGTCAATCTCCGCCCGCAAGGCCCGCTTCAGGCGGTCATAGGGCTGGTCTGCGCCGAGAAAATAGGCGTGCCGGACGAAAAAGCTTTCCCCATTGTAATCGGTATCGATAAACCAGCAGGCAATATCATCGGTCGAAGAACTGCGGATTTCCCCCGTGGTCGGGTCATACACATCCACCCCTTTGACCGTCACCTGCAATTTGCCGTCGGATACCTCGGTGACGGCCAGGTCGGGTTCGCCGAAAACCATGAACAGGTTGCCGACGCCGGTTTTCTTGAGTAGATCGTCGGCCATTTTCAAATCCTCGTTCATGCGGGTCGGAAGGACGGCCAGCTTGCCGTATCGTTTGATTTCTTCGCTCACGTGCGGATCAAAAGCATAGCCACATATGACAAGCAGGTCGTATCCGATTCCTTTGACCGCTTCTTTGGCCGCTTCCTTGACCTGTTGCGGGCTGACCGTACCAAACTCCGGCCCTACGCTGACTGCCACCCGCCGGGCTTTGCCGTCTGCATCGGTATATTCGCCGACGGCATGAATCCAAACGCCGGGATGGATGGCCAGCAGGTCGAATTTCAGGCGTTCGTTGCGCCGAGTGTTCTGGACGCCCGCCTTTTTCAGGTTATCGATAACCATCGGGATAAACTGGTCTGATGATTCCATTTGGGCAGCCGCTTCACCGGCCGGAAGCGCCTTGTCGGTCGGCAGCATCCGGAACGGACTGAGGCTCTCCACCGTGAACGGCCCGCTGACCCGAATCCGTTTGTTGTCTTCATATGGCTGGTCGTACAGCATTTCGGTATCGGCGTGGCGGGCGATGGAATCGTCGATTTCCTTTTGCCGGTCGCGGCGGCACTGCCAATATTGGGCGAAAAGCTTTTGCACAGCCGCCGGCCATTTCTTTTGCACCGGATCGTCATCATCCGGCCGGGGAACCTGCCATTCTTTCCAATCGGTTTTGAGCGCCTTGTTGAGATCAGCCAAGAGCGGCTCCAGCTTTTCCTGCCAGGATGAATGGACAGAGTCGATTTCGGGGTTATTAGCAATGCTTTTAAGCGTAACATGCGGCACGCGCCGATAGACGAACCCGCGCTTGATGTCGTTGTCCGTTTTGTGTTCCGGGGGAATCTGGCCGGTGATTTCGGCCTCCTTCATGATTCCTTCGGGGGAGTCGGATAATTGGTAGTAGGGATACCGGGCGGCCATGATTCGCGTGCGGGCCAGGGCGAGGGCGACGCGGCTGGTGTCGATGGTGATCCAGCGTCGGCCGTATTGTTCGGCGACGTAGGCGGTGGTGCCGCTGCCGCAGGTCGGGTCAAGCACCAAATCGCCAGGGTCGGTGGACATAAGTAGGCAGCGTTCAATGACCTTGGCGTTGGTTTCGACGATGTACCGCTTCTTTCGCCCAAACCCGCTAAGGGCCGTGTCCCCCCAAACGCTATCGATTGGAGATACCGGGAAATCTTCGAGGATTCGCTTGAAACGAAGAGTCTCGCCGATAGCCATCAGGCGATTTGCAGTCGCTAACCGTTGCATGCCGGAAGGTGTGGTTTTCCAATGCGAGTTGCTTGGGAGTTTGTACTCACGCTCCCGCCAATCAAATGGATTGGACGAATCGCCGGAAATCCCCTGAGACGTAACATTGTCATGGACCAAAATTCTCCACCCGCTCGGAATGGTGCGTGGATTCTCAAATTCCTCGTCCGTCAACTCACGGGGCGTTGAGGAATCGGGAGACTCCACCCATTGGTACCTTCCAACTTCCCCTTCTGTAACCTTGCCGAGATACAATTGACGATACTTAACTCGCTCGTGGTCCTTCGAGTACCAGAGTATTAGATCACACACGGATGATAGGTACCGTGCAGCCTGCCCTCCGGTTGTTTTGAATGCTATCTGGGCGCAGAAGTTCTCACTTCCGAATACTTCATCCAGCACGCACCGAACAAGATGCACGTTCTCATCGCCAATCTGCACAAATATGCTGCCGGTCTCGGTGAGCAGGTCGCGGGCAATCACGAACCTGTCGCGCAAGTAGGCCAAGTAAGAATGAATCCCGAGCTTCCACGTATCCCGAAACGCCCGAATCTGCTCCGGTTGGCGAGTGGCATCATCCAATTTGCCGTCCTTCACGTCTCGCTTGCGCGTGCTCACCTGCCAATTGGAACCAAATTTGATACCATAAGGCGGATCGAGATAAATCATCTGGACCTTCCCCTTAAGCCCCTCCTTCTCAGCCAGGCTGGTCATGACCAAAAGGGAATCCCCCAGAATCATTCGGTTGGACCAGTTGGCCTCGTGATGGTAAAAGTCGACCTGCTTTTCAAAAGCCATGCCGTTGAAATCGCCGAATAGGTTAAATTCCGGCTCCGACCGTCCTGCCGACGCCTCCCGGCGCACGTTTTCCACGATCGCCTGCGGCTGGATTTTCTCCTGGATGTAAATCGGCACCACCGGCACATCGAGGTCTTTGCCGTCCTGTTCGTCTTTGCCTTTCCAGACCAGTTGTGGATCGAGTGACGGATCGCGGGGGTAGCGCATGGTCGGCGGACGGGTTTCATCCTCAGCGACAAAGTCGCGCAATTCCTCGGTCGGAATATTGGCCCGCTTGTCCTTGTGCTTGATCGATTCGACCGGAATCTTCTTCCCCGGCGTAGCCTTTTTGCCGTAAGTCTTTTTGTTAGGCATAGTTACGGGCTTTCCTGTTTTGTCTCGTCAATTAACGACAAATGGTTTTGCATATCATGGAATGGCCCTTTGTGAGACACAAACTATGTTTCGTGTCATAGATTAGCACTAAAACACCTTGTCGCTCATGAACTGTTGTTTTGTGAGCAACAAATTGGGTTGTTACCAATCTGTGAACATCAAAGGCCATTAGAATATCTCCCGTCCCTCGGCTATATTGAGTAGCCCTGGAAAGACGAGGGTCGCCGGACGGCGCCCACTGCCTTTACGGAATTCTCGCAGCAATCCGTGGTCACGAGCAATTCGGACGATTCTGTTCGCCGTTGGCTTTGGAATGCCGGATGAAAGGACAAAGTTCGGGGTTCTGAATATCGGCATACTGAAAAACCAATCCAGCGCTTGGACCGCGTATTGAGAATGTGTCAACTCCGTAATCCAGAGCTTTTTTTCCTGATATAGATCCAAAATCGCTTTGGCCTTGGCGTGGTTGGACCTGGCCTGCTCGATAATCGCGGAGAGGAAGAACACGCACCAGCCGGTCCAGTCGTCATCGCGGGACACGGTCAAAAGGCGGTCGTAATACTCGTCGCGGTGGGCTTCAAAGTAGGCGCTGATATAAAAATTGGGGCCGGACAACAGCTTTTTGTCCACGAGATAGAGCGGCACAAGCAGACGGCCCAAGCGGCCATTTCCATCCAGGAACGGATGGATGGCTTCGAACTCGGCATGGAGGATCGCCAACTGGATTAGTTTATCGGGCGCATCCGAATGCAGGTAATTTTCCCAAACCGACATGGCGTCCGGCACTCGTTCCGGACTTATCGGCACGAATCGGGCTGCATCAATCGTTGTGCCGGCCGGGCCAATCCAATTGGGGATGCGCCGATATTCGCCAGGCGCTTTGTTCCGGCCCCGAACTCCTTGCATTAAGACTCTATGCGCGTCCCTTATCAACCGTTGCGAAAGCGGAAGCGAATCCATTTGCGCTACTGCCTGGCGCAGAGCATTGCGGTAGTTGAGCACTTCATGAATATCTACTTTCTTCTCCTCGCTGGCGGTTTCCTCACCTGCTTCGTATTCCAATACCTCTCCGAACATCACTTGGGTTCCCTCGATCCTGCTCGATAACACTGCTTCCTGCGTGGTCAGGGGGGTGAGCAGAACTTGCGCGTTGGGGATAGCCGTGAGAATGCCGTCATACCTGGCCAGCTCGGCGTTTGCCGGTCCGATCAGCGGCAACAGACGCGACAAATCCAGCATGGCGGGCGGAAATCGACCTTCGTGATAATGCACAGACGTCATGGTTGGGTCTCCCTGCCTGCGGTTGCGTGCGAAAGACGAGATCGGATCGCGTTTTTCCCATTCCACGGATCACCAATCTCGATAAAGGCCCACCGTCCCAGGCCGCCGTGGTTGTTGACCGCCGGAATCCATAGTTTCCGAGCGGTTTCCACCTTGGCCAGCTTATCCCGCCGGGCTTCCCCGGTGACTTCGATAATCACATTGAGCCGATCATCCGGGCCGTGGCCGTCGTCTATCCGGGCAATGAAATCGGGGATATACTGGTGTTCCTCGCCGTCGATAGTATAGGGGATCGTAAACCCCAGGTTCTGGTTTTTCACATAGGAGTGGACTTCGTCCATGTCTTCAAGCGCCTGGGCCATCTTTTGTTCCCATGAATCCGTATCGGCGACCACATGCGAAATATGGCATTTGTCTGCACGGGTGGGACAGGTGTTTTTCGTCGTATCAAAGCTGACGAAATTGGTTGAACCCCAAACTTCATATGGTTTCAAGATCGGTTTCAACGTGGCCGCTCCGGGAGTGGCCGGCGGAATCGCCCGGTATATCTTGTCGGCGGCGTCATGGGCATGGCGTTGAAGTAGAAGCAACTGGGGGAAAGTGTCATCCTGGCAGACAACATAATCCGCCATCCAACTCTTGGAGATTTCCAGCACCTGCGGAAAGAGCCAGGGCCGGTCATTGCCGTCGTCATCTCGGAAATACCTGGTCAAAATATGTTTTGCCAGCAGGAAGGCGACCTCGTTTTCCCGCCGGCACTTGAGGTCATCCAGCGTGTGGATGCTCTGCTCTCCGATAATCGGTTCGGTTATTGTTTTCGTGGGTATATCCCGAGTGGACAAGGTCAGTTTCGATTCCTCGGTAAAGGCCACGTTCAACCGTTCTCCGGAAAAATCGAACTTGTATCCAATGATGCGCGGGAATCTGATTTCGCGGTCACGGCGGTCATCAAGCGCCCGTATATGCGTAGGCGTAACGCCGACTTTGACCACCAAAGGTGAACCGGAGCAGGGAATAAAGGAAAACGGCACACCATAAACCTCGGCGTACTCCGGCGAAAACCGCCCGTCGTCATCCACGGCATAGGTCGTCCGCCGAAGTCCCCGACCGACCACCTGTTCGCACAAAAGCTGTGTCCCAAACGCGCGGACGCCAAGGATGTGCGTGACGGTATTAGCATCCCAACCTTCGGTCAGCATCGATACGCTGACCACGCACTTGATCTGCTCTCCCAGCTTCCCCTGTTTGCCGACCGTGTTCATCACCTCGCGCAGAATATCCTCGTCGGTCAATTTCTCGGTGTCCCGTCCGGGGAACCGCTGTCGGTATTCTGCCTTGAATTCCTCGATTTCCACGGCAGCGATCTTCTTGAAATCATCGCTCATCGCCTCGCCGGATTCCAATTGTTCGCTGTCCACAAGGATCGTTTTGGGGCGAGGAGTCCATTGGCCGTCTTCGACATTACTGAATAGTGGCAAGTTGCCGGGCACCAAAACCGAGGATTCGTCCGGGAGTTTCTTTTCCCAGCCGGAGACATAATCATAGACCATCTTGGAGACGTTGGTATTGTTGCAGACCACAATAAACACCGGCGGCGTTTGCCCTTGCTGAATGGCTTGGAGATTATTCTCCCAGCGATCATGGTACTGCCGATAATTGTCGTAGAGGCTGTGCAGCGCTGCCTCCAATTCCAGCGGAAGCTTGGGTTCGCCGCTGACCGGCCCGGTCCGGCGTCCTTTGCGGGGAAGGTCCTCCCGTATGCGAATCCAAAGATCGCGATAGGTCGGCATCTTCCCGGTCATGGAATTGTCGGAAACCGGCACCCGTGGGATTTTAACGATTCCCGATTCGATGGCATCGATGAGGGAGAAATCTGAAACGACCCATCCGAACAATGTTCCCTCGGGATATCCCGAACCTCTGAGAAAAAATGGGGTGGCGGAAAGATCATAGATCGCCCTGACGCCGATCTTGGCTTTGATAGCCTCGATTCCCGATATCCAGACGCGGGCCGCTTCTTCCCGTTTCTTGGCTTCCTGTCTCTCATCGCCGGTCAGGATTTCCACTTCCTCGTCAATTTCCGGATGGTGGCGATAACAGTGGTGAGCTTCATCATTGATGATGACGATATTTTTCTTGCTCCCCAAAGACTTGCATACCCGGCGCACCATTTCGTCCGGTGTTTCCAGAAACACTTCCCGGCCATTTTCCCGGAGGATTTTCTTTGTCAGTTTGGGAGCGGATACCTTTTCCCGCAATCCGAGGGTATGGAAATTGGTGATGAAAATCCGGGCTCTCCCCAAGTGTCCCTTGAACTCACCCGGCAGGATATCCCGCTCGTCGTAATAGTTGTGCGGGTCATTCGGCAGAAGCACCCGCAACCGGTCGCGGATAGTAATGCCGGGGGTAACAATCAGGAATGTATCTGAGAACCGGGCGTCCTGCGGGTTTTCGATCTTATTGAGGGCCTGCCAGGCGATGATCATGGCCATGACGACCGTTTTTCCGCTTCCCGTGGCCATTTTGCAGGCGATGCGGTTCAATCCTGGATTGGACGAGTCATTGGCCTCACGTAACTGGTTTTCAATCCACGTGTCGCCATACCGGTTGGCGACCTCAAGCAGGTAAATCATCGTCTCCAGGGCCTCAATCTGGCAAAAGAACAGCTTCCTTTCGCGGTCGGCGTTAGTCCAGTATTGCAGAAGCCGACGGGTGACATGGGTTATGCCGGCATAATTCCCATTGCGCCAAATGCTTACTCTTTGCCTAATGCGGTTGACGTGGTCGATTTCCTTGATCCGGTCTTGCGTCCATTGGGTCTCAAATTCGATCTGCGCCGATTTCTTCTTGGGGCGCGGGATAGGAATAAAATAGGCGCTCACTCGCCGGGACTCGATAACCTCGTTAGTGATCCCCTCGTCGCCGAATTTGAAATGACGTTTTGGTTCAGAATATGGCGAGTTCAGAATCGGGTTTTCAATCAGTTCATCTGCCATGCCGAACCTCGGTGCCGAATGCCTTGACCGCCTTAATATCTCTCGGCGTGCCCGTTGCGTGCGCCTGCGTGTTGCCGATAGTGCCTTGAATCACTTGTATTATGCCATTTTCCAACCCGCCCGTCAAGGGGATTGTGAACCCGAGTAGTTGTAAGTCAATTCCTGAGTCCCAAAACTCCGGGGCCAGCGTTTCTGCCAGCCTATGACAATTAGTTCTGAGGCGAAGCCCAATCGTAAGCTCTCCTGTCAAGTAGACAATTCATACGTAGAGTTTTGGGCGGTTTGTTGTTCGCGGAGGATCGCCGGGGCAGGCCGTCCCGCTAAGTTTGATAGAATCACTCGGTGACTGCATTCCGGCTAATTGGTTTAGTCCTTGCCCCACAACGCGAGTCGGGGGGTCGATTCCCCCCACCTCCATTATATTGGGTCCACGTTTACTATATTACATTGTGCGACGGCTTCCGGACTCTGACTTTGTTTGCTACTCATCGAACACTCCTTTCGTTAAGACCAAATTATTAAAATTACATCTTAACCTAAAGCCCGTTCGTGTCCGACTTGAGCTGAACCGACACAAACTAAACCCACATCCGGCACCCTCAGAGAACTGGCAACGAAAAGGCGTCATAATTTGGTCACAGTCGATCGAATGACATTTATTAGAGCATACCGTGTCGGACATGTTTGACTAAGTGCCATAAATAGATCATATTCTGTTCGGATATGAAAAAGGATCGAGTTGCAGCTGCGTGGAATTTTGCCTACTGGACGCTCTT
>CAZPEV010000144.1:0-8574 GCA_964585635.1 uncultured Ignavibacteriales bacterium | reverse complement strand
TTTACACTATGCCGAACGGTTGGCCGATTCATATGTGGCCCTCGTTGACATTCTCAGAGCGTTTCCATCCAGTTCGCGAACGTGTGAATGATGCCGGGTGCCACGATGCTACCCGTTCGCAGCGTCACGAATCCGCGGAACAGGCTGATTGAATTCGCGGCCCGATGGAGTTCAACCAACCGGCAAACAGTCGAATTCCTTAACCAGAAATTGGTCCAGTCTGCGTGGTGAGGTCACGAACAATTGGCATAAGATTGAAATTGACCGGATTCGACAGCATAGCAATGCGAAAATAGAAATTCACTGCAGATAAGAGGGGAGAGCCCTGCTGATTGTTCATCTCCGGCAGGGAGGGTCGAATCTGCCGGCACTTGGGCGCCGGATCATTCTTGCCCGTCGAATAGAGATCGCAGTCAGACAAAGTATATCTTCCTTCTGCAGGCTCGCGTCCATGACGCGCGACAGCATGCAGAAGAGACGGCCCGGCATCAATGACGGTTCTTGGCCTGGCTGCGAGCCATTTTCGTTACGGCGTGAAACATCATGTCCCTCGGGATCGCCTGTTTTTTCAAATCCGGGCCCTCGACGAATACGTCCAGCGCCTGGCCACCCTTGGCCTGGAACATGCGGACGACAATCGGATGCAATCCTGTTTTGATGGCAATTTCCGCCGACAACTCCTGACCTCCATGAATGCCATCATTATCAATGTACAGCGAATCTCCGACTTTAAGCGCGCTGCCGTCATCGGAATTAATATAGAAAGTATACAGACCGTCACGCGGAACCCGGATGTAACCGGTGAATACCAGCCCATAATCTTCCTTCTGCGCGAAAGGGGGAATGGCGATGGTATCGACTACTGCTTCCTTGACGATTTTGAGGGAGTCAAAATCCGGCAGTTTCGACCATGACCCCTCGTAATAACGGCAACCGAGCCCAGCGGCTGCCGAATCTACCCGGTCCGGTTCACGGGGGATAAGTTTCCTGAACGTGACGCTGCTGATATGGTTCTCCGCGCCGTCAAGGAAGGCAGCGGCTTTCAGAGTCGTCGTTTGTTTCAGAGTAAGAGGCATGACATATGCTGAAGATTGGGGCGACGGCGTGCTCCCATCGGCGGTGTAATGAATTTTCGCGCCGCAAATGGGAGTACTGAGACTGACCACCGTCGAATCCAGAAAAGTAATCCTGGACGCCTGGATTTTGGCCAGGGAGTTATCGGTAACGTCATATAAAGACCGCGCTGCCCGAACATCGTCACCATTTGGCGCCACGGCCGTTGCCGCCAGAAGCCTTATCTTCGGATTATCTGGAAGCGTTATCCCGGTCGCGCCGGCAATATTCAGGCGCAAGGAATAAGCATAGGTGAATTTATACGACTCATTCCCGCCGGAAATGGTATGGCGGTGCGAACCGTACCAGGCAATCGGCGCGCGATTTATATAGGCTGGATCAATCTGATCTATCTCCTCAGTAAATCCCCCCCCGACCAGCCTGTTATTCCACTGCCCGGGCGGATCGGCGTAATCCTGGACCCATTGGCGGGCGGTTACCGCCTGCTTCGGTCCGACGACCGAGAAACCTCCCTCGGCCGGTCCACCGACCGCCGCGACCAGTAAATAGAGGCGGCTGAATTTCCCCTCCGGAAGCGTCAGCGATTGGCCTTTGCACGACACGACATTGAGCGCCCCGGGTTCTTTCGGGCCGAACACAAACGGGATCGCCCGGTACATCATCGTGTCGGGGATCAATTCCCCTGCCAGGGTATTGCCGGCACCATCAAAGTCGCCGTCTTTCCTGTCGCTGTCCAGACTGACACCATCGATATCGTAGGGCAGTTCCAACGACCGGCATTCGAGTCCGGCGGCAGATTTGTCGGAGAGAATCTTTGCTTTGACCGCCATCGCGAACGGCTGATAGGGGCGCAGTTTTACTGGAAGGGACCCCTCGCGACCGAGCGCGATTGATCCCTGAGGATTTTCGACACCATCGACCCGTCGGGCGCTGAGAACTTCACCCGTTAAGGAGATATTCACCGCCTGATCCCGGCCGGTCAGTTCTTTGAGCCTTATGACAATGTCGTCGCCGCTTTCAGCCAGTTTAACGGCGTTGATCATTACACCCGGCGTGCCATCATTGGATGATTGCGTCACGCCGGAGCCAACGCCCGATATTTCGACAAGAGAATACGATTTGCCCAGCACGCCCTTATGCGCCGTGGTCTGGAAAGGCACCAGCGGTTCATTTATGCGGGCGCCTTGCCACGGTACGCCGCCATCCCGCCAGTCCCCTTCATGTCCGGCGACGGCAAAGAGAAACTGGTGATGCCCGTTATCCTGCGAACCTTGATCTTTCACCCATGACCAATTATCGAAGACGCCGGGGGTATGTATGAGCGAAAGGCGGAGGGTGCCGGAATCAGGATGATCCCATCCATACTTGCAATCGTTAAGCACGGCGACGCCATAGTCGCCGGATTTCGACGTCATGTCCGCCCATTGGTGGGCAGGAACCTCATAAAGCTCCGGTTTGTTGACTCCGCGCTTGATCGTACCCAGGCCAAGGTCATAGGTGACGCTGTCGTTCGAGGTGCTGAAGTTGAAGGCCGCCTTCAAGAGCGTTTCGCGTTCGTACCAATCAATGTCATTTTCGAATTCAACCACGTCTCCGGCTTGGCCGGCGCCAAGGCGTATGATTGTTCGGAAGACCGATTCTTCGGTTTTGCGCGTCACCTGAAGCGCCACCCGCGCCGGACCATTTTCCAATATCCGTATTTCCGGCTTGCCGGCGACAATTGCCCTCGGCGGGGTGATTATATCTTCATACTGAATTTCCCATGAGGGCCACTGTTTGGGTTTGTCGAAGATAAGTTGAAAGGCGATCGGCTGAGCCAGACATTCCCGTTTTGCGGCCTTATCATAAATCGAGGAGACGTCGCCGTTTTCGTTAACGGCAACGATATAGCGCATATTTTCGAGCCGGGAGGTGGTCACTTTCAATCCCGTGTCGGGACCGGAAACTTCATCGGCCGAGCGCACATCATAGACGGCATATCCGATTGAGGGGACTCTGGCCAAAAAGATTATTTTCAGAGAGTCCTTCCATGCCGCCGTAATTTGTGACGGCACCATTTTGCGATCCGGGCCGAAGACATTTATCCGCGCCGGTGCGGCGTGGGTCGAATCGTATACGACGGTTGCTTCCACGATATCCTCGCGGTCGATCGATAGCGGATTGAATACCAGAATCGGCACCCCTTTCCCCCGCGTATCGAACAACGGCGCTGTCGTCTCGACCGCATACTCAAGAATGCCGGCGAATCGGTTCTGACACAGAATTTCATCGCTCCATGAAAACTCGTAGGCCTCGGGAATGCTTGTGCCGGTCAGATCATCATGAAATTGATGCCACAGAAACCTGATCCAGGTGTCTTTCAATTCCTGATGGGGGTAGTCAGCGCCGGTCAAAAGATGTGCGATGACGGCCGCTCGCTCGGCGGCGTTGCCCAAGAGCTCATTCTTGCGGTTCCAGCGTTTCATGGCCGCTTCCGACGTATAGCATCCCACCCCATGACGCTTCATGAGCAGTTCGCCTTTATAGTGCGGAAGTTTGGCGCTGTCTGATGATGCCACTATATCGGCCAGATCGTCAGAGCCGATACTGTGAACCATAACGGGACCATCGCTGCTTATCGACCGTTCCAGCCACTTAACCGAATTCGAATCGGGCGAACCGCCGGTATCACCGGTGCCGAAATAGCGATAGGCGGCAAAGAGACCGCTTTTTTCACCCTGGCGATCGATTGCTCTCGCCCAGACCGTGTCGCGGCTGAGATCGTCCTTGATATGACTGACGTAATCGCCGGGGTTGAGCGCGGCTGCCAGCGACGAACCATCGACCCCTTCCCAGACGCCAATATCGAACGGCACGCCGACCGATGATCCCCAGGTCAGCTTTTGAGTCGAGAAACTCTTGAGGCCGCAGTGCGCGGCGATCGAAGGCAGGGCATACCCAAACCCAAAGCAGTCAGGTAATAGGATATCACGGCTGGTTTTGCCGAACTCCCGTTTAAAGAAACCATTGCCATACAGCGCCTGTCGCACTAGAGATTCAAAGGAGGGCATATTGACATCAACGGCGTCGACCCAGCTCCCGGCCAGCCGCCACCGTCCGTCCGCAATGTACTTCTTGGCCCGTTCATATAGATCGGGATAATATTCCTTCAACAACATATAGCGAAAAGCTCCCTCGAAGCTGAAGGTATAATGCGGATACTTGTCCATCAGCGCAAAATTATCCCGAAAGGTCGCCGGCACATATTCATCGATCGTATTCCGGATAGTCCATCGCCATTGCGTGTCCAGGTGCGACGTGGCGACAACATACAGATCCCGTTTCGGAGATCCGGCCGAATCCGGCGCGGTCAATGTCTGTCCGCAGATGCCGCCGAATTGCATAATGGCAACCGCCAGGATTATGGTCGTGCGCATGTTACCTCCTGTTAGCCCATCGATTCCTTTAGAATGGCTTCAATCTGAATCTCTGCTGTTTTAACCTGTCAAGGAGAACGGCGCCCAGAATGACGACCCCGAGAATTACTTTCTGGGTGTAACTCTCGACGTTGGTAAGATTCATACCATTCTGGATGACGGCAATCACAAAGGCGCCAATCAAGGTGCCAAGAATCCGTCCTTCGCCGCCGCTGAGACTGGTGCCGCCGACAACGACCGCCGCGATAACATACAATTCATAGGTCAGACCGAAGGTCGGGGCGCCGCTTTTTAGCTGTGAGGCCATGATAATTCCGCCCAGCCCGGCCAGCATGCCGCAGATTGTATACACGATAAATAGAATGAGTCTGACTCGGATACCGGAGAGTCGTGCCGCTTCCATATTGCCGCCGACCGCGTAAATGTACCGCCCCAGGGTGGTGCGGGTCATGACGACGTGGGCAATAATGTATAGTGCCGCCATCAAAATGACGGCATACGGGATTTCCAGAATTGGCTCAGCTCCGCGGCCCAGCCAGATAAAGCTCTCGGGAAGATGATAGATCGGCTTTCCCTGCGATATTATGTATCCGGTACCGGCGGCGACCTGCATGATGGCCAGGGTGGCGATGAATGGCGGAATGCGAAAGCGGGTTATCATCAGGCCGCTGAAGGCCCCGGAGGCGCCGCACAATAATATGGCCGCCGCCCCGGCCAGAATCATGGCCCCGGCCCCGGCCGTCTCGCCGCCGAAGAGCTCGATCAGCCAGGCAATGACCACCGCCGACAGGGCGATCAAGCTGCCCACGGACAAATCGATTCCCCCCGAAATGATTACCATGGTCATACCGATCGCGATGATGGCGATCACCGTGATTTGATTGGCCACGTTGCGGATATTGTCCGGGAGAAGGAAGGTCGGCCAGCGATGAGAGGGCGGGGCGACAGTAGCTGTATGTTGAAAGGATCTTATTTCCTTTCGCATGGCCTGCAGTATCGGAACGTATGGTTGTGTTGTTGCGATCAGTTGCACTTGATTGGCCGAGTCCGGGTAGGCTGTCAGGGCGGCGCGGACGGCGGCAGGATCGCCGGAGATAATACCCCGACTGGTATATCCGCTCTCCTTGATCTTCTGATTGAGCGATGCCGCAAACAGGCTGTCTTCATGACCGCCACGGACGACAATCAGTACGCCGCATCCGCTGGGGGCCACCTCTGGCAGCTTCCTCGCAAGGGAGGCGGCGGCCTGGACGCCGGTCGGGTACTGCTCGCGAAGAGTAAGAATGGAAAAGAGAGTACACAAGAGGAGCAATACCCCCAGCATTCCATAATCGTGCACAAAGCGAGACATCCCGTTTCGTGTCTTACTTTTCGCCGATGATTTCATTCTGACTATTCCATCATTCGCCAGAATTTGCCTTATACTGCCAGCGCCATGATCTCTTCCGGCGTTGCCCGGCGAGCATCGACAATCTCTCCGGTCATTCTTCCCTCCCGCATAACCAGTATCCGATCGCTGATGCCCAGAATTTCCGGAAGTTCAGAGGATATAACAATGATGATTTTCCCTTGCGCCGCGAGGTCATTTATCAAGAGATACATTTCATATTTGGCGCCGACGTCGATTCCTCGGGTAGGTTCATCAAAGATAATAACCTGAGAATTGGTTTCCAGCCAGCGGGCCACCAATAATTTCTGCTGGTTGCCGCCCGATAGCTCTTCCGCCCGCTGCTGCGGTCCGGCGATACGGATATTGAGCTTGTTGACTTGATCCAAGAACCGCAAGCTCTCAAGACCGTGATCGATAAATCCCAGCCGGGAAAAGGCGCGCAGGTTGGGCAGTGAAAAATTGTCCCGGGCCGATGCACCGAGGACCAATCCCTGGGCTTTGCGGTCCTCGGTCAGCAGGCATATCCCGAAAGCGATGGCATCGCGCGGGGATCGTATGTCGATTGGTCTGCCCGATATGAATATTTCGCCGCTCGTCCTGGGATCAGCCCCGAATATAAGCCGGGCCATCTCAGTTCGACCGGCGCCCATCAATCCCGCGATCCCGAGCACTTCACCGTGACGGGCACTGAAGGAAACCTCATGGACCGGGCCGCCCGATAGATGCCGCACCTCGAATCCGACGTCTCCCCGGGGCGACGGCAGCTTGGGAAATTCCTCCTCAAGTGTGCGGCCAACCATCTGCTCAATCAGGCGACGACGAGTCAAGTCAGAGGTTTTGGCGGTTTCGACGGTCTGGCCGTCGCGCATGATTGTGACCCGGTCAGCGACCGCAAAGATTTCGTAGAGCCGATGACTGATAAAGACGATTGATATGCCCCGCTCGGCAAGGTCTTTCAGGATGGCAAAAAGGCCGGCTACTTCCGGCGGAGTCAACGCCGCCGTTGGTTCGTCCAGAACAAGAATTCCGGCGTCGATCAAGAGCGCCCGCGCAATTTCGACTAATTGCTGGCGGGCAACGCTCAGGTCGGAGACACGCGATTCGGGATCGATATCAACGCCCATTTTTTTAAAAATCGCCGCTGCCGCCCGCCGCTCAGAGGCGGCGTTGATAAATGCCCACCGGGACTTCTCGCGACCCAGGAAGAGATTTTCGCGAACGGTCATCACGGGAATAAGGGTGAATTCCTGATAAATCGCGGCGATTCCATTTTTGTGCGCGTCGATCGGAGAGTGCAGATCGATCCGGCAACCATTCAGCGCAATCAATCCGGCATCGGCTCGGTACACGCCGGTTAGAATTTTTATTAAGGTACTTTTGCCGGCGCCATTTTCTCCAACCAGAGCGTGAATCTCGCCTGCCCGAAGATCAAAATCGGCCGAACTGATCGCCTGGACACCCGGAAATGCTTTGCGGATCCCGGCCATCGTCAAGATGGCCGGCCCTCCATTATTCTTGCCGTCAGCGGGCATCTTCCCGACTGAACAGGGCGCAGGGGATCAAAATAGTCGGGGGCACCGAACCGCCGGCGATGTAGGTCTTGATGGCGTCGATGGTTTCCCTTCCGATTTCGATCGGTTTTTGAATGACGTCGGCGTAGATTTTCCCTGCTTTAATAGCATCGCGTGCCTCCGGTACAGCGTCGAAGCCGACGATTATCACCCGTCCTGATTTTCCCGCTTTCTCCACGGCTGCCAGTGCTCCCAGCGCGCAATCATCATTGATGCCGAAAATAGCATTGAGGTCGGGGTGCGATTGCAGAATATCCTCGGCCGTGCGAAATGCCTGATCCTTGACGCCATGTCCGGACAACTTGGCGACAACTTGAATCCCTTTGGTTTGGGCCAGTTCCTCTTCAAACCCCTTTACCCGCTGGATGACTGATTCTACCTCGGGATGATCGATGATTGCCACCTTCCCGGTTCCACCAAGCGCCTTGGCAACGGCTTGGGCCGCCAGCCGGCCGCCGGCGACATTATCGGAGGCAATATGCGATACGACCTTGACTCCCTCCGCCAGGCAGGCGATATCCGCCGTAAACACCGGAATTCCAGCATCGTTGGCTGACTTTATCGCCGTTCCAATCGACTTGGAATCGCAGGGCGAGACAATGATGGCGTCGACCTTGCGGACGATGAAATCCTGAATCTGGTCTTTCTGTCTGGCGACATCAAATTCGCCGGCGGTGACCAGAAGGGTGTACCCATTGGCAGCCGCTTCCTCTTTGAGGCCCGCCTCAAGATCCTGGTAAAAGGGGTGTGTCCGAGTCAAGAGTGAGACCCCAATCGTCAGGCCGGATTGCTGTTTCTCCGAAGCATCAACTTTCTTTTCAGCTTGATCGCTTTTGCCGCATCCCGCCGCCAGTAACAGCAACGCCAGGGCAACGAGTGTTGCAGCCGGAAATGCCATTTTGCGCATTGAATACTCCGCGAGGATTTTGGGTGTTCTCGGGCATAGTTTGCATGCTCTAATATTTTCCGAAAAAAATTATAATGGAATCAAAGCGGTATGGCAAGCGGATTCGGCCCCCGGCCATAAAAATGAGGCTGGGCACAGATACAAGCATATATGCATAAATCGATTAAGGAAGGAGTATCACGCCGCCTTGCGCCAATAGCCGGATATCTGAGAGTG
>CAZPEV010000143.1:1121-8703 GCA_964585635.1 uncultured Ignavibacteriales bacterium | reverse complement strand
CGCCCCTCGCCCAAGCTGCCGACATGGACTGGTGCCCCGGGAGTTCCCAGTGTGACGATACCGGTTTCATTCAATCCGATGAATGTCATAAACAACCCGATACCGACGGCGAAGGCAATCTTGAGGGAGTCCGGGATCGACGCCGATAGCCAACTACGGATACCAAGCAAGCTGACAATAGTGAAGAGGACACCCCCGAGAAAGACCGACCCCAGCGCCGATTGCAAACAGTACCCCAGCACCTGGACCACGGTGAAAGCCACAAAGGCATTCTCGGCCATATAGGGGGCGATGGCGAACGGACGCCGAGCATAGACCCCCATCGCCAGGGTGCCAAAGCAGGCGGTCAGAATGGTCGCCACCATCGATGGCCCTACTGGTATGCCGGCGGCTTCGAGGATCTTGGGATTGACGATAATGATGTAGGCCATTGTCACGAACGTCGTCAGGCCGGCAATGGCCTCCTGCCGAAAATTCGTCTTTAACTCGGCAAATCGGAAATAAGCACGCAGCCAATAGCCCATAGCACGTTCCCCCCGGTATCGACTAGATGATTGGAAATAATGTAGTGAGCGGAGTGCCAAAAGACAATGACTAAACTTCCGCCCCGCCTTTACTCTCAAGGGCAGAGACTTGGAAGACGGTAAGAGCCTGGGCTGGGGAAACGGATGCAACTCAACGAGGGCAGCAGGGCCGCGGACCGCTCTTGAATACATAATTGACGATATAGATCGCGTCGGACAGGTTGAAAGCCTGATCGCAATTGGCGTCGCCGGCCTCGATCGGGACGGCTGCCGCACCGCCCTTGAAGACGTAGTTGATGTCAAAGACGGCATCGGCGACGTTGACCCGCCCATCGCGATTGGCATCCCCGCAGAGGTAGGAGATCGGGACGGTGATCATTAGCTGGGCGGGAATATTCCAGGGATTATCGACCGGATCGGGATCATTGCTGGAGATAGAAATGATCGAATTATACACCCCCGAATCCAGCTTGCCGGTTGTAAACATACAATTGATCGTGTCCGCCATGCCAAAGGCCAGCGTCCCGGAAGACTTGCTCGGGGAAAGCCATTGATAAGGCCGGTACAGCTTAATGGCCAGGTTATCATGAAGATACGGCGTCAAATAGGCAACCTGCAGACCGTCGCTGCCGTCGAGGTTTTCCATTCCCACTGCGCAGGAAGCGGCGTCGAATCCAGAAGCGATCTTTCGGTATTGATAGGTAACCGCCCCGTCAGATTCCAGAATAACTTCGTCCGTAATGACATCGCCGGGATTGGCGAAATACTCTGGATAATTGACGAATTCGATCACGCACGCGGCGGTATCGGAATAGAGGTAGACCCGCGCCCCCGGATTATTTGGATCGTCGGGATTAAGGTCATCCCAAAGCCAGGCCAGAATATTGCTCGGCGGCGCAGGTGTCGGGATACTGGTTTTGGTACGCGACCACATGCCGGTCGTGTCGAATCCGATAATGCCGTTCGAGCCTAAGTAGAACTGGTTGTAACGGCTGCCATAGTAAGGGAAGGCAAAGCCGATCGGGTGGGGACCGGTGTAGTTATCATCAGTTAGGCCAAAGGTAATATCTGCGCCGGTTCCTGAGATTTCGATCCAGTTGAAGACCGGGCCGCCCGGTTGATCGGAATCAATCCAATAGTGGCCAAAACTGTCAGGACCCCCGGCGTTCTTTTCCACCGGGAATCCCCTGCGGGGGTCATCGCTGCCTTTGATATCCACGTAATCGTCAAATCCGGCCGGATACTCATGATAGACCGGTTCGACCAGCCCGGCGGCCCTCAGACTCTCAAACAACGAATTCTGCTCCACCTGAGGACGAATCGAAATTGCGTATGTCAGTTCACCGGGGGCGGAATTGCTGATAATCATCTGGTCGTAGGTCGTATCGCCGATCTGCAGCGTCGTCGCAAATGAAGTCGGAGCGGCCGAAATAGCCGGGACAAACTCCACCTGAAATGAGAAAATGTCGGTCGTATCGGAACTGCCTTGTGTGTCCTTGGCATAAAGGTAGTAGAACACCTGGCTTCCGGCGGACTGGGCCGGGATAGCGGCCTGGTACTCGTGCAGGCTTCCCGTTGGCTGCAGCGATTCCGTCTGCCAGACCGCCGACGTTCTATAGTAGAGCAGCAGCGAATCCGCCAGAAGCGGGGAGTCTGAAAGAATCGAGCAGATTACCTCATAGGCGGTGACCGTGTCGATTGTATTCGGCAGAGGGAGATGCATGATGGAAACGCCCAATCGGGGATCGAAACCGTTCAGCGTCGTGGCGCCGGTGTTGTCCGGATCCAACCAATCCTTGAGGCGCGTCGACGGCGTCCCGCCGCCGTTCCACGATCTCGCGAATTTTCCAAACCAGTCGGACGTGAGGCTGGTGCAGGAGGCGTATCCTCCGTGCAACTGCCCTACAATGCGATGGTGCTGATCAAAAAGAGGCGACCCTGAAGAACCTGGCTCGGTCGTGCCGATATCCCAGCTTCCGATCCGCCAATGGGTCGTGCCGGTCGTCGACAGGTAATCGGCCTGGGTCAGCGAGTCATAATCAAACGAAATCTTCTTTATGTCGCCGACGGGGTGATGAATACAAACCGATGATTGGGAGGCCACATCCAGATTCGACCACCCGGCGTAATAGACACTATATCCGGCCGGCGGTGGTTCGCTGATCTGCAAGAGGGCAAAATCAGAGGTGGAGTAGCTGGCCCGCCGGATCGAGCCGGAAAGGGTATACGAGGTCGGGCCACTAGCATTTTCGCAGCTCGGACTTTCATAGTTGAACATGAAAATCCAGGTCGATTCGCCACCGAGGCAATGATAAGCTGTCAGGAAATACGGCGTCTGATCTTGACGAACATCATTAACCAGGGCGCCGCTGCAAATCCGCGATCCGCCTCCGGTCAGGACCATCGCGACCGATCGTTTGTCATTCTGCCAAGATTGCCCTTCCGGACAATTGATATTGACGTTGCAGGAATCGGCATCCCCATAATTCAGCACGTCCTTGGTTTGGTCGAAGCTGAATATATCTTTATAGGCGTGCACCACCCGGGAAACGGTCAGTTTCCCCTGCCCTCGCACCTCCGGCGCCTCATAATATTCAAGAATGGAGACAGCACCCTTGACCTGTGCCGTGGCGAATTGTCCGTCATCCTTTTTGTTCCGATCGGTAAAGGCGCCGATGATCTGGCTCTGATCTCCACTGTATATGAAGAGCTTGGCTCCCGGCGGCAGGTGGTATTGGCTATAGAGGAGATTCAGGGAATACGCTCCGGTCGACTCTATCCTCAGCCGCCAGAGCCGCCCGCCATCTCCGGTTTCAGTCCAGGTTCCTGAGTTATCAAGGGAGTAATTGACATCAATAGGATAGCCAAAGCGGAAGGGGAGACCCTGGGTTTCCTCAATGCTGTCCTCGGCCAGAAGCGCCCGTACATCGACCGGAGGCATGGCTACGGTCTGAATCTGACCGGGCAAAGCCTTGAGGAGACCGAAACCAGGGGCCAGACTTGGTGGTGTTCCGCCTTCACTGATTTGGCCGAAGGCGCCTTCTGCGAGAAAAAGGGCAAGCGAAATGAGAACCGCCCTTGTCAGTCTCTCCCGCGTGACGCCCCTTTGTGACGATCGCCTACTCATTTATTCTCAGCGTCTGCAGCCTCGCAGTTTCCCACAAAATATACGCATTTTGAGAGCCGCACATTCATAAATTCCTATTTATCCGTTCCACGACTTTGATAAGAACCGGGCTGTGTATTGACGGAGAAGGGACAGCAGGGCGGCGGTCCGCCCCGGAAGATGAAGATGATAATATATACCGCGTCGCCGACATTGATCTTTCCGTCGCAGTTGGCATCGCCGCTGGCCAATGGCTGCGGAGCCGAGCCGCCCCGGAAGACGTAGTTGACCAGGTGGACGGCATCGCCGGTGTTGGCCGCCAAATCGCCATTGGCGTCACCACAGACATAATCGCAGAGGTCACCCACACCGTCGCTGTCACTATCTTCCTGCCCGGGGTTGACGACCGTCGGGCAATTATCGCATCCATCCGGGATGCCGTCGTGATCAGTGTCTATTCGATCATCATGCCCGGGGCAGATGTCGCATTTGTCGCCGACGCCGTCGCCGTCCGTGTCCTCCTGCCCGGGATTAGGCATCGTCGGGCAATTATCGACCGCACAATTATTTTCCGGATGACCCGGATCACCAAAACCGTCACCGTCGCCGTCAAATGGACAATATGGAACGACCGGCCAGCAGACCGGTCCGGAAAATTCCGGCGTGATGGCCAGGCCCGACGCCGCATCGGCGAATATGAAGTCGCCGGCGGGCGGGATAAAGATCGAATCGACACAGATTAGGCCGGTGGCACCGGATTGGCCGGGATTGATGAGGGTGAAATGGAATGACATTACCTGCTGGCTCGGGCCGGACGACAAGCCGTTCCATAACGCCAGGCCGCCGGGAAACAAGGTATCGGGGGAAATCCCATCGAGGTTCTTTTCGGCCGCTAGGAAACCGGAGGCGTCCCAAATAGAATCCGGCGGATACATCCGGCTGCCTGTGACAGCTGTTACGGATTGGCGACCTGTACCGCGGCCGTTTGGGCCATAGCCGTCGGGTTGGGCATCCCATTGCCAGGTGACACCGTTAGGAGAAGCTATCTTGAACCCCAATTGAATGGCGCCCAGAGTGACGTCATTCTCAAGGTAGATTCGAAATTGATACGGGATACCGGCAATGAGCGTATCGGACGCCTGACTAGAGCCGTTTCGGCAAGCATCTATGGCGACGCGATTGGCAGAATGGGCCAATGGAAGAAGTGATAAAAGACAAAAGTACAGGATTAGGCCAAATATCGCCTTCTCTCGGTGCGTAGCGAACCGATAAATCATGCGAACCAGTCCAGACATCCATATCCTCACGGGCGGCGGGTACTTGGCCAATCAGGCAGAGGCGATGAGGTACACTCGCACCTCATTATATCCCTTTCGCCCATTTTGTCAACACCCAATCCTGCCCGAAGCCGGCCTTTTCTCAGCCCCGGGCGTACACCTATTTATCGGCCTTTTTGCTCCATCCGATATAATCAAGGGGCGGCTTCATCGACGCCTTTTAACCTTTCAAGGGTATGTCTCTCCGGCAAAGGCCGATGTTCAGGAAAGATCACAGTGCGGGTCGGACGTCTTCGTTCGCGCGAAAGGATGCCACAGACCATTTCACTACAACATCGATGGTGAATGCGACTCCGCCCCCTATTATAGGATGAAAACGCTCATTCTATACCTCTGTCCGCACGCACTGTGCCCGCCAGGGCCGGTTCAGAAACCCTCTCCCCACCCGTTTCCCAAAGAACCGCAGCCGAGAGACCAAAAAATGAACGAACGAACCCAATTCGCCATAACCTCAACTACCCCATTCTTGTCCAATGAATTCTCGTATCGATTTCGCCTTTCACCAACTATTAGACCGCGACCGATATTCCGCGCGATGGCAGCATATGGCCCACACCTTTTGGCATGTCGAAAATGCCGTTGAATGGGGAATCGGTAATCTGGACTGAAATATGCAGACAAGGTAGGACGTCCGAAAGTTGTTGACCGGCGTCGCGAAAGTCGATTTTTTGACGTCGATGGGTCTTTTGATTTCGACGTCGGGAGAATGAATTGTGGTTAAAGACAAGGATATGCTCTTACTTCTCAAGTCAAATGGGATGGGGGACGGCGAACCTGATCTGGGCGAGCGACTGATCAAATCATTCCTGACGGTCCTCTTTGATTCCGGAACGATTCCCGCCAGAATAATCTGTATCGGCAGCGGCATATTCCTTTCAACCCAGGGGTCTCCGGTGGCCGATATCCTCGACAAATTCGAGAGGCAGGGAGTCTCGGTTGCGTCCTGCACGACCTGCCTGGAATATTATGGCAGACGGGATAAGATCGTCGTCGGCGCGGCGACGGATATGAACGACATCGTCGGGGCCATGCTAAGCTTCAAGAAAGTTGTGTCGCCATAGCCCGGCTTTCCTCGCCGGTGATGGATGGGGATTGATCATTTGGAGTGTACCTACTGCAGATCGGGGGATGTCATGCAAAAAAGTTGGGATGAAGCGGCATTGGCGATAACACCAATAATGGCCCCCCGGCGACCTTTTTGATTATGGCCGTCTACCTATGACACCGCAGAGAATCATTGTAATAGGGGCAGGAGCAGCCGGACTGATGGCGGCCGGACAGGCAGCCCAAACTGGCGCCGAAGTGCTTCTCATCGAGAAGAAAGCTCGACCCGGCTGCAAGCTGAGCCTGACCGGAAACGGCCGCTGCAATATTACCAATGCCGCGTCACTGGCTGATTTCCTCGATCATTATGGTTCCGGCGGACCATTTCTGCGCCAGGCGTTCGCCCGATTCTTCAGTTCCGAATTGGCCGATTTTCTCGACTCCCTAGGCATAAATCTGGTCGCCGAAGATGATGGCCGGGTGTTCCCCGCCGCTGGCGGCGCCGATCGTGTCATCGAGGCCCTGATCTCCTGGGTGAAGCATCGAGGAGTCCATATCCTGACCGGAATGCCGGTGGAGCGGTTGCATCTGGAGCAGAATAGGGTCGTCGGGGTGATCGCCCTCGGGAGAATTCATGCCGCCAAAACGGTCATCATCGCCACCGGTGGGGCGTCATATCCCGCCACGGGCTCGACCGGTGATGGATATCGACTGGCCGAATCCGCCGGGCATAGGATCGTGCCTATTCAGCCCTCATTGGTCCCACTCATTATCGCCGGCGGAATAGCCCGGGAATTGAAGGGCCTCGCCCTTAGGAACGTCTCTGCTCGGCTGCTGATGGACGGCAAAGCACAACACCCGACGATGGGAGAGATCCTGTTTACCCATTACGGCGTCTCCGGTCCAGCCGTGCTCAGCCTAAGCCGCTGGGCGGTCGCCGGCCTCCATGCGGATCGGCAGGTTTCATTGTCTTTCGATCTCCTGCCGGAGTACACGGAACGGGAATTGAATCTCCAATTGGTGAAGGGATTTGCCGCTCATGGCCGCCAGAAGATCCGGACGATTTTGAGACCCTTACTGCCCGATCGCTTCATCTCCACGGCAATGAGTACGGCCGGAATCGATCCGAATATGCGATGCAATCAGATGACCGCGACGCAACGGGCGGGGATGCTCGCCCAGATCAAGAGCTTCCGACTTAATATCACGGGACACCGCCCGCTGGCAGAAGCAATGGTGACGGCCGGTGGGGTCGATACGAAAGAGGTCGATCCCAGGACTATGGCGTCTCGGCTGACGACGGGACTCTATTTTGCCGGAGAGGTGCTTGACATTGACGGCGACACGGTCGGATTTAATCTTCAGGCGGCGTTCTCGACGGGTTGGCTGGCCGGGCGGTCGGCGGGGGAATATGCCCTCCGGCAATGATCGACTTACTTGCAGGCTGATGGCCCAATTGCGGCCTAATCACCACCCCTCCAAGCTGCGGAAATTCATGAATTCAGCGCTCTCGGCAAAGGCGGCGGGATGTTTCAGATACATCAGGACGGCGTCAATCTTATGAATGTGAC
>CAZPEV010000143.1:0-1111 GCA_964585635.1 uncultured Ignavibacteriales bacterium | reverse complement strand
ACGCTCCTCTTCCTGACCGATTTTGACCAACATATCCCTGCGGTCGGCGTCCTTTTCCTGGTCGGCTTTCTCTCGATAGAATGCGACCGCCCGCTCCTCGATCCGCAGCGCTTGCGTCCAGGTCGAGATAACATCCTGCTCAAACGCCTTCGGCGCCGGATTGATCGACATCTCCTCGAAAATGTTCCTTACTCGGCTGAGATTTTGCGGGCCGAAAAATGTTCTGATATTCGGAAAGTCACTGGGAGTTTCCTTAAGGTGTTTGAAGAACTGGTAATGTCTCTCTTCTTCTTCAGCCAGGTTAAGGAATATTTCTTTCAATTCGGACCGGGTGGCTTGCGCCGCCTGCCTTTCATAAAAGGCTTTGCCGTCCAACTCCATATTCATGGCAAAATCGACAATGTCCATCAGGGCTCCCTTCACCAATTCATAGCATCCAAATCACGGGCCAATATAGGCGTGAGACCGGACCGCGGCAATGATGATTTTTCGCGAACCAAACGAATCGGGGAGAACCTGACGACTTCCCAGGGCTCCGCATTCTCACTCGGCGTGGCGATTCTACTTGCAGAGAGCGCAGGGCGCGATGCCTCCCTTGAAAATATAATTGACAAGGTAGACGGCGTCACCGATGTTGACCGGGCCATCGCAGTTGGCATCTCCCGCGCCCGGAGGCGCCGGCGCCGGGCCTCCCTTGAAGATATAATTGACGATATAAACGGCATCGCCGATGTTGTCTGTGCCGTCACGGTTGGCATCACCACACAGGTAGTCGCAAGCATCCCCGACCCCGTCGCCGTTGGAGTCGGCTTGATCAGGATTGAAACGAGGGGGGCAGTTGTCTACTGGGCAATTGTTGACGGGATACCCGGGATCGCCAAAGCCGTCGCTGTCAGTATCGGTGCAAAGGTCGCAGACGTCTCCCAGGCCATCGTCGTCGGCGTCATTCTGATCAGGGTTGGCGATCGTGGAGCAGTTGTCGCAGGCGTCGCCGATGCCGTCATGGTCGGTATCGGTCTGACTTGGATTGGCCAGTAAGGGGCAATTGTCGATCTGAGAGGTATTGTTTGGATATCCGGGATTCCCAAAGCCATCGCCATCCGTATCGGTG
>CAZPEV010000142.1:0-8735 GCA_964585635.1 uncultured Ignavibacteriales bacterium | reverse complement strand
CAGTTCGATTCGGCCGTCGCTATCTATGACCGACTTCTGGCAAGCTATTATCCTCCGGTCGACAGCCTGAACCGGGTCAACTCCGACCTGTTGGCAATTCCGATCGACAAGATTCGGATTGGGCAGACGCTGAGGGATTCAGCCAAGGTAAAGGAATTCGTCCGGCAAGCCCTGGAATATTACGATCGGCTGAAGAACAGCTATCCCAATACCATAATTGCCCGCACTTCCCTGGCCTACTCGGGACGAACCTATGCTATGGCCGAGCAATGGGATCAGGCGATCAGAGAATTGCAGCAGGTCACCGATTCCACCGGCCAAATGGCGATCGAGGCGGCACTCTTGGTCGCCAATATCTATGATGGTCCCAAACACGATCCGGCACAAGCGACCCGGCTGTATCGCCAGATCCTGACCCGGGCCACCGACAGCACCGTGATCGGGACGACGATGCTTCGGCTGGGAGCTTCCCTCTGTCAGCAGAAGCAGTATGAAGACGGACGTCAGGTTCTGGTGGATCTCAAGAAAAAATTCGAACGGTATCCTCAGCTGGTGGCCAAAGCCCAGACGCTTTACGCCGGGGCCTTTGAGGCCCAGGGCCGCTGGGACCGGGCGCTGTCGGAATATCAATGGCTCATGGAGAATTATCCCAACACCGAAGAAGCCTTTCAAACCGCCCGCCATATTCCCGAGTACTTCACCGGCATCAAAGATCAGAAACTGGCGGATATCTGGTACGGGCGGGCCATTGACTTCTACGAGGGCGTCATCCGCAATAAACAGGGACAACCGGAGGCGGTCGGCGCCTGTTCCTACCTGGCCGATACCTACCGCCAGGCGGGACGATGGAAGGAAGCGATAGCCTCACTGGACAGACTATACGAAATGGCGCCCCAATCCAAGATCGGCGCACAGGCCCTGTACAACGCCGCCAAGGTCGCCTATGTCGGACTCAAAGATACCGCCTTGGCGCAAAGCTATTTTGACCGGTTGCGGCAGGCCTTCGGCACCACCGACAGCAGCCGGATCCATCAGCAAGAAGAACCCAATTCAATTCTGAATCCATAGATTAAGCGGAGGAAAACATGTCGCTAAAACATTTTACGATGCTCGTCGTCACCGGCCTCTTCATCATGGCCGCCCTGGCCTCGGCCCAAAACGATCCGATCGGCAAGGTCGATACGGTTACCCTGTACGTCTCTGCCTTGAGCGAGGGGAAATGGATGATTTCGGCTCACGTCTGGAACGATGAGGAACTGGCCGCCATCGATATTCCGATCAAGTACACCGCCGGCATGGCCAAGTTGATGGTCGACTCGGTCTCATTCGTCGGCACCCGCTGCGAAGGGTTTGAGCAAAAGCATAGTCAGGTCGATACGCTTGGCCAGAAGATGCACTTTGGAGGATTCGCCTATATGAGCCCGAACAAGCCCCCGCTGGCGGTCGGAAAAGGGGAAGTCGGGCGGGTGTATATCTCAGCCTATGGCGACAAGAAGCCGGGCGCCTTTGCGGTCGATACCGCCACCGTGGCTCCCAACAGAACCCTGATGCTGGTAGACAAAAACGCCAAGGTGATCGTGCCGGCGCTGAAGATCGAGATCAAGGCCACGACGGCCACCAAGACCCCGCCGGCCGAGGTGCCTCCGAAAAAGAAATAGATTGCTATATTGGTCGAACAAAGAACCCGCCCCCGGCGGGTTTTTTGTTGCCGGCGTTACCCTTGGCCTCGCTTGATACGAATCATCGACTGAACCACCGTCTGCTGCAGCGGCTTCAATCTGGCCGCCAGTGACTCCGGCAACGTCCCCTCCTCAATCCCCTTTTGCACTTTGCCGATATCAAGCGAAGAATATTCGGGGTACAATTCCGCCTCTTTGATTAACCCTTCAATCGTCTCGAACGCGACGGCATCGGCCGACCTGGTCGGCAGTTTAACCGCCTGGTGCAGACTCACGGTGACTGCCCGATCGCCCGATCCGCGCAGCAGCGTGCTGGTCCCGGCCTGACCTTGGCCGACCAGCACATAGCGAATCTCAGCCAACCGCTCTTCCAGCCCCTTTTTCTCGGCATCCAGCGCGATATACGCGTCCACCTTCTGAGCCACGTCCTCCGGGGCAATCTCCGTCGTCGCTATCTGCCGACTTTCATCCGGCGCCCCTTTTCCCCCCTTGGCGGGACAAAGGTCATAGTAGTCGCACCAGTGGCACAGGTTGGTCTCGTTGGTCGGGAAATTCCCCAGTTCCGTGGCCGCTTCGATCCTTCTGATCTTGCCGATATACTCCTGTTTGAGACGATCAAGCTGCTCCGGCGTGCGGGATGAAAGAAACGTCGTGTCATACTGAAGGTAATGCCAGACCAATTCGACACCGTTGTTGTCCGGCCACATGGTCTCGACGGCGATTTGGTAAAGGGGCAACTGGCAGTCGGCGTTCATATCGGCCTGGGTCGGAAGGGTGGCCGAGGTCTTATAATCATGAATCCGCAACCGACCGCCGCCGTCACGGGCGATCCGGTCGACAAACCCCGTCAGCTTGTACCTCCCGTCCTCATCGAGAGCGATAATGACGTTTCGCTCCAATCCCAGCGTCAACTCCTGGTCGAACGGGTAATGTCGCGCATGGTAGTTCCGCAGCGCCTTCAATCCGGCCCGGAAATAATCGTCCGCCGTTAGGTTTTCCTTGACGATCTTGAGGTTGACCGGAAGCTTCTCGCTCCATTTCCGCTCGAAGACGCCGAGCAGCTCCCCCTCGCTTAGCGGCCGGTCGAACGACGCCAGACGATGGCATTCCTCGAGCGTTTCGTGAACCATCTTCCCCATGAACGCTTCCACCCCCTCGAGCGCCTCAATCGGCGGCTTTTCGATGTACCGAAACTTGTATTGCCGGGGGCAATTCTCAAAACAACCGATTCGAGAGTAAGAATACAGCGGCATAATCGTCCCTTTCCTCAGTACCATAGCCGATCAGACGGTCATGAAGGACATTCTATGCCCTCAGCCATCCATATGCAACCGAATTTCGTCTGGGCCGCGAACCAGAAACGGCGGCCAACCGCCGCCGTTCTTATAGGAGTTGTGTAGTACAGCCGATGCTTCGCGTCCGGGGCGCCGGTTACGGCAATGACACAAAGATGCCGCCGGAGAAGGACGCAAAACGGATATTGTCGCCCGGCGTGCTGACCTCGGTATATTTCCCCTCCAGGAATACGCCCAACGGCATTCGAGGCATGGCGACCTTGGCGCCAATCAGCCCATGATACCCCACATACGTGGTGGCTTCGGGAATCGTGACACCGTTGTCGGCCAGCGACAGAGTCAGCGGCCGGACGTACTCGTAGGAGATGGAATGACTTCCCAGGCCGGCGCCGATATAAAGCCTGGCCGCCGACAGCTTCACCGGATATACCGCCGAGGCCGTCACGGCAAAGTCACGCATCTTGAACTCGAATCCCTGCCCGGCGATGGCATATGTCTGCGACCGCCAGCCATAATCCACGCCGGCGATCAGGTCAAATTTGGGGAACGCGGATATATAAAACTGCCCGCCGAAAAGATTCATCTGTTCGAGGTCATATCCGGCCACGTTGAGACCTGGCTGCCGATAATGACTAATGAGGCCGCCCTTGATGCCGAAGTCCACGCCGCCGGTCGCCATCACCGGGGCGGTCGCGACCAGAAGTATGAGACCATATCCCGCTATTCGTTTCATAACCATCCTCCACCTAATGTGATCGGCAGGATGGCAGCGGCGATTAAGGGCTTCCCCTAAGATATCGATGTCGGAAATCGCAACTGGGAGCTACGAGTGGCGGAAGCTGCGGTAATAGTCCTCGTCGTCAACCAGCTTGATCACCGCCTCGGCCAGCGCGCCATAGCTGTCGCGGGGGACGATAATCGGCGCCGGACGACCATCATCAGGCCGGCCATAAGCGAAACCGTTGATGATAATCGGGTAACCGGCGGCATAGCCGCGGTCGGCATAAAGACGGCTTATCCTTCCCGGTGAGAGAAGCATAAGAATATCGGCGGGCGTATAGACGGCCAGCAGATCATCCTCATCCGTCGGCGCAACCCAGCTAAACGATTCGTCGGCCGACTCCCCGGTCTGTCGCCGGTCGAGCGGCGACGCCAGGATAAATTCCGTCCGCGGATACTTCTGCTTGACCAGATCATGAACCCGCCGAGCCAAAGATACCACGTGGCGATCCTCAAAATCGCCGCAGACGATAACTCTGGGTACCGCCCGATTTTTTTTCAACCGATTATATCGCGACCGTTGCTCCGGTCCGGCTTCCATCGCTACATCCGCCGGCGCCCGGTCCATGGCCGCCGGCTGGCAAACCGAATGAAGAAGCCTCAGGCTTCCGGATTCATCTCCAAAGCTCCAATCATGGAAGATGATCGAAACCCCTCTCATCCGGCAGGCAACGGCCGCCGCCAGGAGCGGCAGGCGGTCTTGGCGACGGGACAGCAAATACAGGTCGGCCGTCCGGCAGGCGCTTAGAATTCTTAGTATCCGCCCGGCAAACCGCGCCAGGGGAATCCATCCCCCCGGACCCGATAATTCGGCGGCATGGAAGGTCAGATAATAGTGCGCTTTTGCGGGACGACCGGGATGTTCCCCCAGCAAAGAGGTATGCCGAAGGTGGTCGGAAAACACCAGGAGACGGCCGTCGGCGATCTCTCGCGCCTTAGCAGCAGGCCAGCTAAGTGCCCCCCCGACCAACTGCTCCCAGAGGCGCGCCGTACGCCCGCTTCCAACCACAATGTTCATACCCATGATACACGCCAGTGAAGGAAACGATACCTTATTTGACAAACTCCAGGACTGCCACCTCGGGCCGGGCGAGGAACCGGACCGGCACGATCGAGGTCCCGATCCCCCGATTGGAATATAACGGCTTTCCCTGCACCATATATAGCCCGGCGGTGTACATGGCTGTGGCATAGGAGCAATCGCCGGACTTGGCGGCCGGACCATAGAATGGCAGGAGAATCTGGCCGCCGTGCAGATGGCCCGCCAGCACCAATTCGACGCCGGCCGGGTCGAATGTTTCCGCCACGGCCGGAACATGCCCCAGGATGATACGCGCCGCCCCTTTCGGGACATTTTCGGCCGCCTTGAAATAGTCGTCATACTGCAGGAAATTGTCCTCCAGCCCCACCAGATAGAGAGAGTCGACGCCGCCGACCAGCAGCGCCGATTCATTTCGAAGGAAGATGCTTCCTGTGCGCTTCATGACCCGCCCCAAGGAATCAAGGCAGCAGTAATCATTATTGCCGGTGGTTGCCACGACCGGGGCGATCGCCGTCAGTCGGGACAGAAATTTCTCCAGTTCCACGATTTCCGTGTATGGCTCAAGGTAGTCGCCCGTCATGAAGATTATGTCAGGCTTGATCCGTTCCAGCGCGGATATGGTCAGCCGCTCCCGAAAGCCGAATTTCACCAAGTGAAGGTCGCTGATTTGAACTACCCGGTGATCCCGGAAAAAAGCCTCCAGCCGGGGCGAACGGATACGCGTCAGCGTCACCTGCGGCATGATCGTCTCCACGACATAGACCAGCCCCAATAGGATCGGCAGCAAAAGCAGCAGGAGTATGTTGCCGGTCTTGACGGTCATCGCACCAACCTCAGGTAATCAAGGTACAGATGCGGCCCGCTTCCGGCCGGGAAGTTGAAATGGAGCGACTTCCGCTGCGGAATCCGTCCAAACGCCGAGCGAATATCCTCCAGGGGGATGGAAACGGTGTTCCATTTCGGCCGGAGACCGAATCCGTGGGCGTATTTCTGCGACTTGACATAAAACCGTTTGGAATCAAACTGGCTTCCGACCCGTATCCAGACGGTCCCGTCGCTGCTGGAGTCATTATAGAGGTCAAACTGCAAAGCCGTATATCCCTGCCAATCGCGCGGAAAATGGGTCAGGGCCGTCTCGATGTTATCACCCACTTTCTTATCAAACCGCAACGACCTCCGACCATGCGTGGCATGACCGGAATCAAGCGCCAGGGTAAAGTCGCCCCCCTGCCGGTACATGTTGACGACGTCGTGGGGCATCTCGAAATCACACAGGATCAGTGTGTCCGGCCGGGGCTGGACGATCGTTGGTACCGGTTGGACGGCCAGCGGCCGGGCCGGCGTCGGTCGCGGCGGAATGTCCGTCGATCCGGCCCGAACCACGATGAACAGGATCAGCGCCAAGTCAACGACCAGCAGCAGATATCCGGTGAGCCGTTTGGTGAGCATCATCCGTCCGTTTATCGATCTACCCGCGGTCGGCCGGAGGCCAGATCCGCGAACAGGTCTTCAAATCCTTTAACCGATTCCTGGACCGAGAACCGTTTTTCCACCGTCCGCCGGCCGGCTTCGCCGAGCGCCCGGCTGCGTTGGGGATCACGAATAAGCTCCAGCATCGTCCGTCCAAATAATTCCGGGTCGCGTCGCGGCACGATAATGCCGTTCGTCCCCGTGGTGATGATCTCACGAGGACCGATACAATCGGTGACGACCACCGGCAGCAACGAGGCCATCGCCTCGACCGTGGTCAACGAGAATCCTTCCGAGATCGAGGTCAGGGCGTACAGGTCGGCCGCCCCATAGACGGCCTCGATATCCGAGACAAAGTCGGCAAACAGGACCCGGCCCGCCAGTCCTTTTTTCGCCAGCAACCGATCCAAGTTGGCCCGATATCCCAGCATATCGGTGCCGCAGATGACCAACGCCAGGCGCTCATCCTGATCGACAATACGGGCGAAGGATTCGATCAAGAACTCATATCCCTTGATCGCCCGGATGTTGCCGACCGCCAGGATGATCCTGGCATCCGGCCGCAAACCCAGGCGGCGCCGGATCGCCTCACGATCGACCGGACGGCCGAACCGTTCGACATCAATGCCGTTGGAAACGACCGCCATTTTTGATCGCCGCACTTTTGTCCGATGGACAAACTCATCGGCCAAAGCATGCGAGACCGCCACCACCTTACCCGAAAGGTTTCCAAAGACGGCATAATAGGCTCGGCCCAGCCGGCCGGTGAATTCGGTCAAACCATGAACCGTCATAATATTCGTCGCCGGCGTGAAGCGTGAAGCCAAAAATCCGTACATGTTCATCCGCGAGAGGTGGGAATGCACGATGTCGATTCGGTGGCGGTTGATGAGATCTCTGATACATCGGATCAGGTCGCGATTGTAGCTATGCCTAAACTCAAAGGTGGCAACGGGATGCCCATACTGCCGCAGCCGTTCGTCCAACCCTCCATGTCCCCCCACCACCAGCGTGCGGATATCAAAGCGGGACTGGTCGCTCAGATGCGCGATATTGAGCAGTACCGTTTCGGCTCCCCCAACCGCTCCGGGAATGCCGCCGGTCTGGATTACTTCTAAGACGCGGATCTTATCCACCCAGGGTTCCCTGCCGTCTGACCTCTGCGCGCCGCCTCACGGCCGGCGCCGTCCCATTGCCTCGATTAGCGCCGCCGGGTGCGGCCGAAATATCGGCCGGCCCAGCACCGATCGATAATCGACCCGCCCGATTTCCCGATACCCTGTCCGCTGACAGGTCTTCAGCATCGGGTCCTTATTTGTCCGAACATGCATGATGCTTCCCGCAAATCCCCGCCGTTTCATCTCCAAGGCGGCCGCCGAAACCAGAAATGGTCCGGCGCCGAGACCCCGGCTGGCCGGATCGATATAGATATCCATAATGAAATAATAACCCGGGGGCACCTGCATATCGATGCCGTAATCCAAGACATAAACCGTATCCCAACCGACCTTGATATAACCGATCAGATCATCGCCGTTCATGACGCCGGCGAAAAGATGCCCCCGCTCCTCCATCGAGCCGATTTCAATGGCGTCGTTGGTGCCGGGAATTTTCCGTCGCGTGATCCATTCCCGCACCCGCTCCGGATGATCGAAATCCAATCGGCCGTCGAAGCGCGGCCTTATGAGTTCCAGGGTCTCGTCCAGGCGCCGCTCAAACCACACGGATCGGTGACGGCCGTAAAACCGCCGGGCGATCGTCTCCCCGACGGCGCCGATCCCGCGACGGCGAAAAATCTGCCAAGCTTTGCCGATAACGCCGAATGCCACGACCGCCCCTTACATCCGGGCCCGGCCCAGCGCCCGATAAACATAATCTCGGATATTTTGCCGCGGTGTGGGATTTCGCTGCACGCCCAGTATGCAGTGGTCGCAGATCTTCATGTCGCCGGCGGCGAAATGCTTCATGAACTGCCGATGCTTCTTATTATTCCAGATGTCGCGCAAAGGTTGTTCCCGGATGTTTCCCATAATCCAGTCGCCGTAGAAACCGCACCCGACCACGTTGCCGCGCGGATCGATGGTGATCTTCCCCCGCGTAATATAGCAGCGTCGATTGTCGCACTCGCCGCGGGTCATCTGCCCGATGGTCAATTTGTCGATATTCTCACACTGCAGGCTGATCCGCATCCGGCGGACCTCTTTCTTCATCCGGGCCACCTTGGCCTTGATAATCCGCGCCTGTTCCTCGTTGGCCAGAATCGACAGGCCGCCCTGACGGACAAAATACGGATTGGGCCTGATTCCCTGGATAATCGACCGGTCCAGAAGATCATCCCAGAACTCACCGGCGTACTCCAGGTGATGGAAGTCGAATCCTTTCTGTTCGGCGTACGGCAGGACCTGATCGAAACGATCGTAATTGAAGCTGGAGATGGTGGTATTGGCGTGCAGAAACGGCCGCTTACGG
>CAZPEV010000141.1:0-8791 GCA_964585635.1 uncultured Ignavibacteriales bacterium | reverse complement strand
TTGCCTACGATCCGCCATCGACGGGCGCCGACCTCGACGCGATCCGCGCTGCCCAGCGGGAACGACTGCAAGCGTTGGCGGCCGATTTCCGCGCGTTCTCGGGGACGTAATAGTTCGCTACCGCGGGCGGGCGGCCGTGCGCGGCTCAGGCGGCTTCGGTCCCAATGCCAAGCCGATCCAGCCGTCGTCGATCACAAACTGCGTGATCGACGCTTTGCGGAGCTTCGGCTCCTTGACCATCAGCGGGGGCACCAGGTCCCAGGCGTTGTTTTTCGACAGGGCGCGGGCGGTTCACTTCAGGATGAAGCGGGCATCGACCGCCTTGCATTTATCGCGCCGGGAGGAGGCGATAAAGGGATTGATGTCGACCTCGGCGAACTGGTCGAAATCGGTCACCAGTTGCGACAGACGCAGCAGGGCCTCCTTGATCGTCCCCATATCGACCGGTTTGGCGCCGCGGACGCCGGTCAGCAGGGGATATGATTTGACCGAGGTAATCATTTCCTCGGCCCGGGTGTCCGACAAGGGGGTGACGCGAAAGGCGACGTCTTTCATGATTTCAACGTAGACGCCGCCCAGGCCGAACATGATGAGCGGTCCAAAGGCGGGATCGTTAATCATCCCGAGCACCGTCTCCACCCCGCCGGAGACCATTTCCTGAATCACGACGGAGAAGGGTTCGTTCGACTTGAGGGCGACGGCCTGTCGCTTGAGATCGGCGAAGTGGCTACGCAGTTCCTTTTCGCTGCGAATATCGACCCGCACCGCCTTGGCTTCGGTCTTATGGAGAATGGTGGGCGTATTCAGCTTCATGACGACCGGGTACCCGACCGCCTCGGCGACCCGGCAGGCTTCGGCCATGCTTTCGGCATAGGTGTACGCCGCGACCGGAATACCATAGGCCGTCAGTATCTTGACGGCGTCATCGCCGACGATGCCGGCGCTGCCGTTTTTCCGGTGCCGCTCGATAATCGCCTGCACCTCATCCCGCTTGACTTTGAACACCGGGTACTTGCCGGGACGGCGTTGCAGGAATTGCCGGTAGCCATCGATCGTTTGCAGCGCTTTGGCGATCGCCTCCGGAAAGATATAGACCGGAATGCCATGAGCCATCAGGAGCTCCATTCCCTGGGAACGGAACCCGACGCCCATGAATGAGACCAGAAACGGTTTATCGGTTTTCTGTTTGGCATTGATGATCGACTGGGCCACTTCCATTTCATCGATCGTAATGGGCTGAACGAAGATCGGGACGACGGTATCATACGATTTGTCGCGGCAGACGGCGTCCAGCGCCAGCGTGAACTCCGTCCCGCGCGCGCCGGCGACCAGATCCAGCGGATTATTCAGCGACACCTCCTCGGGCAGAAAGGCGCGCAGTTCTTTTTTGAGAGCGGCCGGCAAGGGGGGCAACTGCATGCCGTTGGCGATCAGGGCGTCGGTGGCCAAAATGCCCGGCCCGCCGGCGTTGGTGACGATGGCCACGCGGTTACCCTTCGGCACCGGCTGGCCGTTAAGCGTCATGGCGACGTCGTACAACTCTTCAATCGTGGTCGTACGCATCACGCCGCATTGAGCGAACAAGGCGTCGACGCCAACGTCCATACCGGCCAGGGCGCCGGTATGCGATGAGGCCGCCTTGGCCCCCTGGCTGGTCCGGCCCGACTTGACCGCCACGATCGGTTTGGTGCGGGTCACCTCGCGGGCGATCTTGGTGAAATTCCTGGGGTTGCCGAAATTTTCGAGGTACATCAGGATAATCCTGGTAGCGTCGTCGTCGTTCCAGTACTCCAGCAGATCGTTGCTGGAAATGTCGGCCTTGTTGCCGATGGAGCAGAACATGGAAAAACCCAGGTTGAGCTGGCCGGCGAGGTTCAGGATCGCCTCCCCCAAGCCTCCCGATTGAGAAACGAAAGAAATGTTTCCCGGCTTGGGCCGGGCTTTGCCGAAGGTGGCGTTCAGGCGGACGTCCGGCTCGGTATTGACGACTCCAAAGCAATTGGGACCGACCATCCGCATACCATGCCTCTTGACGATCTGCAGGAGTTGTTCTTCGCGCTCGATCCCTTTGCCGCCGACCTCGCGGAAGCCGGCCGAGATGACGACCAGCCCCTTCACCCCTTTTTCACCGCACTGCCCGGCGACGGCCGGGACGGCCCCTTTGGGCACGGCGACAATCGCCAGGTCAACCGGGTCGGGGACATCCAGGATTGATGAGTAGGCTTTGATCGAATGAATCACTCCGGCTCTCGGATTGACGGGAAAGATCTTCCCATTGAATTCGTAGTCGATGAGATTGTGTAGAATTTCACGGCCCACGGTGTGCCGCTTCGACGAGGCCCCGATCACCGCCAGCGAGCGGGGTCGAAAGATGCAATCCAGATTCTGTTTCATGGTCTACTCACGCTTTCCCTTATAGCCATCCACCCTCGGCGGGGAGTCCCCGGCAAGGCTCACGTCCGTTGCCGTCGCCAGTATATCGCAATGTCCCAGGCAAGTCAACCGGCGCCGGAACAAAAAGATTTACAGGCGGTCGATTGTTTCGTATCTTTGCTTCCGTTTCACGTATATAGTAATCATAAGTAATACGTAGCCAGAGGGAACAAAGCATGAAGATCAATCACTTTGAAAAAGACGGTATCGACGTAATCGAGGTCACGGGGAAGATTCTCGGGGGCGAAGATTTCATGGCGCTTGATGATAAGCTGTATTCGCTTTTGGGTCGCGGCCGCAAGAAGGCGGTGTTGGATCTGGGCGAGTGCGAATGGATAAGCTCCACCGGCCTGGGACGGCTGATTCATCACTCCAAGACGTTTCAGGAGACCGGGGGCGAACTGAAGCTGGCCCGTCTGACGGACAAGGTCAAGGAAATCATCACCATTACCCGGTTGCTTGAGGTTTTCGACGTCACCGACACGGTGGAAGCGGCGATACAGCAATTTAAAAAAGGCTGATCTGAGACGGCCCGACGGCCAGTCCCCTGTGCCCCGGCTGATCGTTGGGGGAAATCCAGAGGCAGAATCAAGGTCGTGCCGCGGTAAAGATAAAAAAGGCCGGCGCCCTCAGGCGCCGGCCTTTTGTCATATTCGAGATCTCGGGCGCGCGATGCCGTTACCAGCCGGCGTCCATCAGGGATTGGCCTTTTTGAAGGTTTCCATAAACTCGGCCACCTTCTGCGCCCCTTCCAACGGCATGGCGTTGTACAGCGACACCCGGATACCGCCGACCGAACGATGCCCTTTCAGTCCGACAAATCCGGCGTCTTTGGCGTCGGCGACGAACTTCTTTTCCAGGTCTTCATTCGGCAGACGGAGGGTGATATTCATCCAACTGCGGCTGTCCTTATCGATCGGGCCGCGATAGTAGTCGGGATACTTGTCCATGAGCTGGTAAATGGCGTCCTTCTTGGCGGCGTTGCACTTCTCGATCGCCTTCAGGCCGCCCTGCTTCTTGACCCACTCCAGCACCAGTTTGACGATATAGATCGCAAACACCGGCGGGGTGTTGAACAGCGAGTTTTCCTTAACGTGGGTGTTATAGTCGAACATGGTCGGCAAACCGGGTTTGACTTTGGCCAGCAGATCGTCGCGGATGATGACCACCGTCACCCCGGCCGGGCCGAGATTTTTCTGCGCGCCGGCATAGATCAGGGCGAACTTGGTGTAGTCGATCTGCCGGGAGGCGATGTCGGAGGACATGTCGCAGATCAGCGGCACGGCGCCGGGATCGGGGAACTCATGGTACTGGGAGCCCCAGATGGTGTTGTTGGAAGTGATGTGCAGGTAAGCGGCGTTCGGCGGGCAGACCACCTCCTGCTTTTTCGGCACCCGCCGATAGCCGATATCCTTGGATGAGAAAAGGACCTGGGCCTTACCGACCAGGTTGCACTCCTTGATCGCCTTGGACGACCAGGCGCCGGTATCGGCATAGGCGCCAATCTGACCTTCTTTCAAGAAGTTCATCGGGACCAGGGTAAACTGGGTCGAGGCGCCTCCGGTCAGGAAAAGCACCTTGTAGTTGTCACCCAGACCCAGAACCTCCTTGACCAACGCCATGGCGGCGTTGTTGACATCCTCATAGGCCGCGGCCCGGTGGGACGATTCCAGGATCGACATGCCGGTTCCCTTGAAATCGAGCAACTCCTCCTGGATGGTTTGCAGCACCTCCAAGGGGAGCGTCGCCGGGCCGGCATTGAAATTAAAGATTCTCTTTGCCATCGTATCGCCTCGCTCTCTCAAACGAATGTATCGTCCGTTTATTTCTTGCCAGCGTATTCGGCCACGAGCCGGTCAACGATCTGGCCGATCCGCAGCAGGTTTTCTTTCGTCTCGGCGCCGACATGGGGCATCATCACCACGTTCGGGGCACCTATCAAGGGCGAACTTTCGGGCGGATCGGAATACCAGACGTCGGTGGCATAACCGGCCAGCTTGCCGCCCTTGAGTGCCTCGACCACGTCCTCTTCGATGACGCACTTGGCCCGGCCGGTGTTGATGATGTAGGCCCCGTTCTTGCACGCGGCCAGGGTGGCTTTGTTAAGCATCCCCTTCGTTTCATCGGTCGCCGGCATATTAAGCGAAATATAATCAGCCTGACCGAGGACCTCCCCGAGGGTCGGCTTCATCGCCGCCATATCGCTGGACTTGACATAGGGATCATAGGCGATAACCGTCATGCCGAAGGCCTTGGCCCGCTTGGCGATCTCGCCGCCGATCCGGCCCAGGCCGAGGATGCCCAGCGTCTTTTGGTACAGTTCCGTCCGCTTGAGTTCTTTCTTCAGCCACTGCCCGGCATGCATCGAGGAGTCACCGGTGGGGAGCTTGTTCGGCAGCGCGATCATCAGGGCAAAGGCCAGCTCTGCCACCGCGATGGAGGACGCCTCGGGGGTATTTTTGACGATGATCCCCTTTTGCTTGGCATACTCCCGATCGACATTATCGAGCCCGACGCCGCCGCGGATGACCATCTTCAATTTGGGCGCGGAGTCGATATACTCTTTCGTCACCTTGGTTTTGCTGCGCACCAGGACGATCTCGGCCTCGGGCAGCCGGGCCTTGTCGTCCGTGACTTCGCCGTACTTCTTGAGCATGCCCGGCAGGGCCGGGTCAAAGGCGTCGGATATCAGAATCAGCATATTTCGTCACCTCTTCTGCTTAATCGGTTAACAGGTTAACGACCATGCCGCTGCGAAGCTTTGGTTCAAACCAAGTTGATTTGGGCGGCATCACCTCGCCGGCATCAGCCACGCGGAAAAGCTGAGCGATCGAGGTCGGATATAGGGAAAACGCGATTTTGTATTCTCCGGAATCGACCAACCGTACCAATTCCCGCGTGCCGCGAATCCCGCCGACGAAGTCGATCCGCTGGTCGGTCTTGGGATTGGTAATGCCCAAGAGCGGGCCGATCAGGTTTTCGCCGAGAATCGAGGCGTCGATCGAGCGGGTGGGGCTGGCAGCGTCAAAGCTACCCGGCTTGGCTTTCAGCAGATACCATTTCCTTTCGCAATAGGCGCCGAACTGATGCGCCTCGGTCGGGTTGACATCCCCGGAATGAGGCGACAGGTCGAAGGCGGCGGCCGTCTTGGACAGAAACTGGTCAAGGGTCATACCGTTCAGGTCTTTGACGACGCGATAATACGGCAGGATGCGCAATTCCCGATCCGGAAAGAGGACGTTCATGAAGAAGTTGAACGATTCCCGGCCGGTATGGTGCGGATTCTTTTCGCGCATGCGGCGGCAAACCTCGGCGGCGGAGGCGCTGCGATGGTGACCGTCGGCGATGTACAATTCCTTGAGGCCGGCGAAGGCCTGCTCGATGTCACGGATGGTCCCGCTGTCGCCGACCACCCACAATTCATGGCGGACTCTGTCCGCTGCCGTGAAATCGGTCTCCGGCGGCCGGGCGGTGATCCTGGTGAAGATGGCCTCGATGTCGGGATTATGCCTGAAGGCCGTAAACACCGGCCCGACCTGGGCCTTGAGATACAGCATATGGTTGGCGCGGTCAGTCACCTTTTCGGGTCGCGTATGCTCGTGCTTCTTGATCTTTCCCTGGCTGTATTCGTCGACCGAGGTCAGCGCCAGAAGACCGGTCTGGCTGCGGCCATCCATGGTCAGGCGGTACAAATAGAAGGACGGGGCCTCATCGCGGATCATGACATCCTGCGAGCGAAGGCGCGCCAGGTTTTCCCTGGCCCTCAGATAAACCTGTTCGCTGTATTGATCGACGCCGTCATCGAATTCCAGTTCCGCCTTATTGACGCGCAGAAAGCACATCATAAGGAGGAGCGGCAACCTGACCGGCCAATTCCGGCCGGGGACGCAACCCACGAAAAGGACGAACAACAGCCATAGATAAACCTCGATGTCACTGCTGTTTCTTGTGAACAATTTCACAACGGGACAAATATAGCAAAACGGCGCCAGATTTCAACTGATTTCGGACGACTGGGAGCGAAAAAGGGGCCGAACCCTTCGAACGGGCCGCCCGAGACTACGGCTGAGCCGTGCGATCATCAAAGACCTGGGGCATCGGCTGCCTTATCCGCAGGCCGGCGGTCATGACCGCCCCCCGGTTGTAGCCGGCCGGAAAGAGGCGTTCCAACTCGGCCAGGTCGATCTGACTGGCCTCGCAGGCCTCATGCAGGGAGGCCACCTGCCCGGTATCGACAAACCGCCGGCGCAGGTGATAGATGATTTGCCAGTGCCGGTCGGTCAGATAATCCGGCATGTTGGTTTCATGTGCCTTACGCAGGGCGAAAAGCTCGTCCCAATCGTTCGGGTCGAGGAGGAATCCGAGGACGTCGGCCTGGTAAACCCGGCGTTCATACAGGCGCGTATAATGCACCAGATGTTCCTCGATCCATAAGTGCTGGGTCTTGGCGGCCCGATAGCTTATCCCCGCCAATCGGCAGGCGCCGCGAAATTGCCCCGTGGGAAACAGACGCCGCAGATCGCCCAGCCCCAGATCATCCTTCAGGCAGGCGATATAGATCAGCGGACAGAGGTTGATTTTGTCGAAGGAATTTCGGACGAAGCGCAACACCCGCCAATGATCGTCCGTCAGGCCGCCGACGATGCCGGCCTCGGGAGCCATGGCCTCGGCAAACGATTCGTCCCACTGCCGGGGATCGAGCAGAAAGCCATAGGCGTCGATCATGTACCGATCCTTGAATAGAAAGGTTCTCACCGTTGGCTTCCCTTACGTAGGCGGGGGCTTTTCATCTTTACGATCCGGAGGGGGTTCGCTTTTTCTGCTCAACGCTCGTAATCAGCCATTGGTACCACGCCTGCAATCCTTCCCCGGTGCGGCAGGAAACCTCAAAGGTGGTCAAGGCGGGATTGATCTGCAGGGCATGCTGCTTGACGCGGGCCAATTGGAAATCGGACAGTCCCAAGAGATCGATCTTATTAATCACCAGGACCGACGACCGGCGGAACATGGCCGGATATTTCAGCGGCTTGTCATCCCCTTCGGCGGTGCTGATCAGCACCACTTTCAAATCCTCGCCGAGGTCGTAGCTCGAGGGGCAGACCAGATTGCCGACGTTTTCGATGAATAACACGTCCACCCCGGTAAGGTCCCAGCCCTCCATGGCCGCGGTCACCATCTTGGCGTCCAGATGACAGGCACCACCGGTAATGATGGGGCGGACGATCCGGCCGCCGGCCTTGGTCAAGCGCAGGGCGTCATTTTCGGTTTGGACGTCGCCGGCGATCAGGACCAGATTCAAGCGATGGTTCAGATTTTGCAGGGTCCGTTCCAACAGGCTGGTTTTGCCCGATCCGGGCGAACTGACCAAGTTCAGCGTGAGCACCCGTTTCTCCCTCAGCCGACGGCGGATATCATCCGCCAGCCGGTCGTTTTCCGACAGGACTTTCTGGTCAATCGGTACTATGTTTTCCACAAGCTCAGCTCACCTTTATCGGGCCGACATCGTGGTCGCCCGTTTATTCGGTCACGAGATGGTCGACGGCTAGTTCCTCACCCTGTGTCAATTCAATATCCGGCGACTGACAGGCGGGGCAAAAGAAGACGAGATCATCGACCGTAAACTCCCCCCCGCAGACGCGGCATTTTCCCTTGACCGGAAGCCATTCGATCAACAACTGTGTTCCCTCCAGCGACGTCGCCATGACCGAGGCCTCAAAGCTGAAGCGCAGCGCCTCCGGATCGACCCCGGCCAGAGCCCCGATGCGAAGGGCGACGGCGGTAATACGCGGCAGTTTTTTTCGATCGGCCTCGTCGCGGACGATTCTGATGATTTCCTGCGCGATTCCCAATTCATGCATGGCCGAATCCCGACGGATCGCTCCCGGCCGGCGGGGGGGTCAATCCGCAGCCGGGCATGACTGCGTCTCGATGGAATCAGCCCCGGCCCATTGCCGGAGACAGGCGGTCACCAGCGCTACCACCCGATCCAGGCTGTCGGCCACCGGCCGGCTTATCGATCCCCCGATGGTATAGGGATCGCTTACCTCGATCGCCACGATTTTGATCTCCTCGGGAAACGGCAGGTTACAGGCGGCGGCCAGCGTTTTCAATTCCGGCAAACCGGAGAAATGGGGCGATGGACTGGGGACGGCGTCCAATTCAGAGGGGATCAGGTCGATGATCGTTCCCGGCGGGTATTGTCCCGTTGTAACGGCGTCTATGATGATAACCCGCCGGTATCCGATCAAAAGGTCTATAAGCGCGGCGCCGTGCAGACCGCTTTCGACGACATCGGCCAGAACCGAACATTCCGGCCCTAGGCGACGGACGGCCAAGATGCCGATTCCATCATCGCCCA
>CAZPEV010000140.1:0-8801 GCA_964585635.1 uncultured Ignavibacteriales bacterium | reverse complement strand
CAGTTCTCGGGGTATGACACATTCATTCCCACGGATGTGGCCACAGACGGGACGAACTTCTATGTCGCGGGGTTGGCCTATCAGAAAACGGGCGCCGACAATTTCGTCATAACGAAATGCGACAAGCCGACGGATGCGGAAAAACTTTCCTGCATGGAATCCGAGGCGAAAAACGGCGATCTGATCGGCGCCAAGACATCGGCCGATGTTGACGTCTTCACGGCGGGATTTTTCATATTGCCATCAATATGTTCATTCTCTGGATGTTCGGAGTGGCGATCGAGCAGAGCTGGGGGACGAGGCGGTTTCTCTTTTATTATTTTCTGACGGGTGTCGCCGGCGGCGTCTTCACCGTGGCCATCCACCCCAATTCCCTTATCCCGACGGTGGGGGCCTCGGGCGGCATTTACGGGCTTTTGGTCGCCTATGCCGTCATGTTTCCCAACCAGACGATGTACCTGTATTTCTTGATTCCGATGAAAGTCAAATATGCCGTTATCCTTTTCGTCGGCCTGGAGTTTCTCGCTTCCTTCAGCGTAACCTCGGACGGCGTCGGCCACCTGGCTCATTTGGGGGGAGCGGTGGTCGGCTTCGTCTATTTGAAGCTTGACTGGCGGGCTCGTCGGTTATTCCATCGACTGTCGCCGGGACGTCTGATAGAAACCTTGCGTTACCGGCGGAAAATGCGTAAACTTCAGCACAATCAACTTCAGGCCGAAGAGATAATGCGGCGGGTTGACCAGATATTAGACCGGATCAATGAGGTCGGGATGGAGAATATCAGCGAGGAAGAACGCCGGTTCCTGGGAAGCGCCAGCGACATACTGTCAAAGAAGAAGAAGTAGGCGTCTATGTCGAAGAAGGTCCTCGTAGTCGAAGCCTCGCCATCGATTCGCGGCATCGCCGAGTCGTTGCTGCGGCAGAGCGGGTATGAGGTGATTTCCACCGATGGGGCCGAGACCGCCCGCCGCATCCTCCGGGAAAGCAGGGTTGATCTTCTGCTGGTAGCCTCTGATACTCTCGACGCCTCCGGGCAACCGATATACGATCCGCTGGCGACCGAGTCGGCGGCGGCCGGCCGACCCTGTCTGATCCTTCACGATCCGGTCGGCGGTGACCTGGGGTATCCTCCGGAATCAATCATCGTCAAGCCGTTCACCCCGCGCGATTTTCTGGACAAAGTAATGGCCTTTAGCGGCGGGCCGAGAGCGACCGTCTCGGCACAGGCGCCGCCCTTTACCGGCGCCGACGTTGAAGATGAATTGATCGACGCCGCGTTGGGGCTGAACCAGTTGGAAATCGATGAGACCAAGGTCATCGGTGATGATACCGGTGCCTTTCGCGTGCTTAATCGCCCGCCCGCCAAGGAAGCGATGATCGGCTACGAGTTCGGGCCACGGACCGACGATTCCACAACGCCCAAGCGCGGCATCGACCAAATCCAAATCCCGGCCGAACCGGTTCCGGGACAGACCATCCCACCGGCGTCGCCAGCGGGCTCATCGCCGATACCAAGCGCTCCCCCGCCCCCCGGCCAGACCGGACAATACCTGTCGGCATCGAGCAAGATCGAAATCGTGCCGGACCAGTACGGCATCACTTCTTCTCCGGATTTGATGGAGCCGGTGGTTGAAGATGTGCCGGGCAAGGCGCATGACTATGATTGGTTTGTCGATGAGTTGAAGAAGGAGGCTGTGAAGGGGGAGGCGCCGACTCCGCCCGCCGCCGATTCCGGCCGCCCGAAAGCGGTTCCGCCCGCCGTTCAACCGCTCCCTCCGGCGCCGCCGCCCGGTCGCCGGCAGGAGGAAACGACGACGGCGGCAGGTCCGGCGAGGCCGGTCTCCCACCATGAGGCGGTGGATGCCTTTATCGAAGAGTTCAAGCGGGAGGTGGAAAAGATCTCCGAACCTTCGGTGCCGACCGTCACCGTTCCGGCCGCCGGTCCGCGACAACCACAACCCGACGGCGAACTGAAATGGGATGAAGTTCTGGAGAAAATATCGCCGGCCGACATCCGCCTGCTTTCCCAAAATCTGATCGACGCCGTGGCGCAGCGGACCGCCGAAAAGATCGTGGCGCGTCTCGATCAGCAGGCGGTTTTCCAAATATTGCGGGAGTGCCTGAACGACGCGGTGGACCGGCTGGCCGCCGGAAAAGAACACCGGACGCCATAGACGACGCACCTTGAGAAGGAAAGGCTGAGGGAAACATGTTTGAAGTTTCGGTGACCTATATCGGCGCCCTGTTGGCCGGGTTCCTTTCGTTCATTTCCCCCTGTGTCCTTCCCCTGATCCCGGGGTATTTATCGTTTATTTCCGGTCTCTCGATTGACCAGCTCTCCGACGCGACTCGCCGGCGGGAGAATTTGATTCGCGTGGGCCTGAGCTCATTGTTTTTTGTGCTCGGGTTTTCGACGGTGTTTATCCTGCTGGGGGCCTCGGCCACCTTTATCGGCGACTGGCTGCGCGAAAACATGCGTATCTTCAACCGCGTGGCGGGGGTCCTGCTGGTGCTCTTCGGCTTCCATGTCATGGGAATCTTCAAGATCAAAGCGTTGAATTACGAGAAGCGATTTCGGGCCGGTTCCCGGCGTTTCGGTCTTTTGAGTGCCTTTGCCATCGGGCTGGCCTTCGCCTTCGGCTGGACGCCCTGCATCGGCCCCATCCTGGGCGGCATTCTGGCCCTGGCCGCCAACGAGGGCTCGGTTGGACGGGGGATTGTGCTGCTGGCGTTTTACTCGGCCGGCCTGGGAATACCCTTTATCCTATTCGCCCTTTTGTTCAACTACTTTGTCGGATTCTTCGGTTTCTTCCGCAAGCATTTCCATGCCGTGGAAATCATTTCCGGTCTGCTGCTGATCATCGTCGGCGTGCTGATATTCTTTGATATGCTTCAGGTGATCTCGGAATACCTGCTGAAGTGGTTTCCGTTTCTGCAGAATGTCGGCTAATCGGGCTGATGGTATTGACAGGTTTTTGCGCGGGACATATATTGGCGCCGATTAAGAGATAGAGGACGCGACGTCATGGCAGGGAAAAACAAGGGCAAGGCGGCACTGGTCATCTGCATCCAGGAAATCTCTGAAGACGGCTCATCCATGAATCTCGGCAATCAGCTTTCCGAAGAAGACGTCAATTTTCTCCATCAGGCGTTTGTGGCCGACAGCATTATCAACGCCCTGTCGTTGGCGAGGGTCGACATCAAGCTGTACTATTCACCGCTGCCGCCTACGGAAAAGGCGATCGAGACGATCCTGGCCTATCTCCGAGACCATCTGCGGGGAAAGAAGCGCCAGGCGCTGGAAAGCGATCGTTTCGATGTCAAACCGCTAAGCTCGGGGCGATGGGGGGCGAAGATGGATGAGTCTTTGCGGCGGTGTTTTGACCAGGGATACACCAAGGTGGTGTTCGTCGGCAGCCGAACGCCGACGCTGACGCCGGAGATGGTCACCAACGCCTTCAAGATACTGGAGAAGAAAGACGTCGTCTTCGGCCCGACGGTCGAGGGACGGTATTATATGATCGGATTTTCCGGGGGATACCATGTTCCTCTGGATGAGTTCGACTGGACGCGTCCCAATATCTATTGCGAGGTATCCTCACATATTGACAAGTTGGGATTGTCATGGGAGGAGACGGAAATCTGGTATGCCGTCGAGCATCCGGAGGACGTTGAATATCTGGCGCGGGATATCAACCAGTTTCGGCTGACGGGGGACGAAGATATCGCCCGCGAAACCGAAAAGGTGCTGGAACGAATCCTCAGTCGATTTCAATAGGCAAACGCATTGGCACCGGCCGCCCACGGGCGGCCGTTTGGTATGGAGCTATCGGATGGCAAGGGGATTGCAACGACTCACCTGGACCAAGGTCAAGCGGCTGGTTCCGGAGACGATTAACACTATCCTGCTGCCGATCGGCACGGTCGAGGCGCATGGAGCCGCGGCCCTGGGCACGGACAATATTATCCCGGAAACGCTGGCGCGGATGACCGCCGAGCGGGTGAACGCGCTGATCGCGCCGACCCTCAATTACGGTATCACCCGGTCGCTCTACCAATATCCGGGGTCGATGACGATTCGGCCGGAGCATTTTGCACCATTTGTCGCGGATATCCTGACCTCGCTGGTGGACCGGCGCTTCAAGCATATCATCATCCTCAACGGCCACGGCGGGAACAACGCCGCTCTGAAGGACGCGGCCTATGCGGTTCACTACCAGCGGCAGGCATTTATTGCCGTCGTTCATTGGTGGCAATTGACGGCGGATCTGACCAAAGAATATTTTGGGGAAGCCGGCGGTCACGCCGCCCTGGATGAAACCGCCTGCCTGCAGGCGATCGATCCGGCGCTGGTTGATCGGAGCGAGTATTCCGAGAAGATGACCTATCTGGTGCAAGGCGGGGCGGACGTCTTTCCCTCGCCGGGATCGGTGCTGCTCTATGTCAAAGGGGAGGGGCTCCCGAATTTTGACCAGAAACAAGCCGACGGTTACCTGCCGCGCGTGGCGCAGGCGGTCGGCGATTTCGTCCTGTCAGTCCTGGACCAATGGCGGCAATTGGCCTGATTTCGTCAATAGCGGTATGACACGGTGGCATAAACCCGCTTATAGCTGTCTTTGGCTAGGGCCGGAAAACCATTGGCCGGCGTATATATGCGGGTGAAATTGCCGTCAACGTAGGCGACCTCAAGAAGCAATATCTGATCGATCAACCATCCGGCGCCGAGGCTGAATCCCTTTTGATCCTTTTCAATGAACTGATTGTCGTACGGCAACGGCTGGGAAAAGAGTCCGGCTCGTAACGCCAAGCCGAGTTCCGGAAACTGGTACTCCGCGCCGCCCCGCAGGGTGACGACGTCCCGATACAGCAGAGTCAGGGAATCGTTGTCGATTTCCATGTCGGGGTTGTCGTTGTACGACATTTGTGACCAGTCGGCATATTCGGCGTCGCCGGTGAGAGTCAGCCGACCGAGGCTAAAGGCTGCACCGGCACCAAAAATAAACGGTCGCATGAGGTCGTACTCGGCTGTTTCGCCGACGTCCCCCTCCAGTACGGTCTGCTCCACCTGCCAATCGAGCGGGGTCTCGACCGTCAGGCCGATGGCCAACCGGTCATTGGGGCGGGCCAGAAGGCCACCTTTCAGACTGGCGCCGATATAATCTTCGGTTACCTGCCGCCGCAAGGATTCGGAATAGTCGTTGGTTTCATCGAGGTAGGAATAGTTGTAGATGAAATCGTCCTTGCCGGAGTAGACGTTGAGAGCCAGTCCGACTGAAACGTTGGGGGAAACCTCGATCCCGGCCCCGGCCGAATACAGATATATGCTACCGGTTTCAAACTCCTTGGCATAGTCGTCGACCACCAGACCGTCGTCGCGTCGATCGATAACGTTAAACAGCGCCGCCCGGTCAAACGACATGATGCGGTTGATGCCAAAGGCGACCGACAGCGAACCGCGATAGGTCGGGACCGGTATCGTCAGAATGAGCGACCCCAGGCGGGTTTTGGTTTGATCCAGGCCGGCGCTATTGACGATTGAGGTGAAACCGTCGTATCGTCCCGGTTGCTGCGAGGTTTCGTTGGAAAATTTCTGATGGGTCAGTCCCAGTTGGAATTCGATGCGATGGATGCGAGCCAGGGCGGCCGGATTGTAATATAAGGCGGCACCATCGAGTGAAGCGGCGATGCCGGCGCCGCCCATCGACATTTGTCGGGCGCCCAGGCCGAAGAAGTTGCCGGCCGTGACTTCCTCGAACCGTCCCAAATCCTGTCCCCATAGGGGGGGGGAGAGGGTCAATAGCAGCAGACAGATCGCGTATCGTTTCATTCGTCAATACCTCGTTAATATAATCGGCCCAGGTTACCGCGCCTTCTCGGGTTTTTCCTCGGTGGAGGTGGTTTTGGAGGTGTCCTTTGACGGCGTGCTCTGGGTCGGCTTAGGCTGCGGTCGTTCAGTCTTCACCGTCTGACGAGATTCCTTGCCGGGGGGAGCCGGCTTATCCTTCTCTTTGGAGCGTGACTCGGTGGTGGCACCGCCGGTCTCGGTCTGGGGGCGGGTGTTTTCCCCGCCGCCGGAGGTTGTGGCTCCCCCTTGCGTCTCAGTCGGGATATTAAGCTGATCGGGCAGCCGAGGCGTGCTGCGGCCACCGCCATAGGGATTAACGTAAGGAGGGGGAGAGGGACTGCCGGCAGCTCCGCGACGATCAAACTTGGTTCCGCGGCTATCCTCAGATCCGCCGGAGGCGCCGCTCCCGTCATCGTAGGCCGGATAGTCAAAATGGGACCACCACCAGGGATGGGCGTAATAGGAGCTGTAATTGGGGTAATTCCACCAGTAGGTCGGATAGGGGGAGTAGTAATAACCATACGGATATTGATGATACTCGACATGGCAGCTGGTGCAGTCGGACGTCTGTGCAATCTGGTCGCCGGCGCGGTCGGCCGGGTGCATCAGCACGGTATAACAGCCGGGGGCCACGACCGCCAGGCAGCAGGTCAGAGAAATGATAAAAAATAGGACTCGTCTCATATTCTCCTCCGCAGAGGCAAGGTTCAGAAGTGTTGCACGTAGGTAAAGCGCAGGCCGCGCCAAATATCAGCGACTCCGTCACGGTTGTTATTCAAATTCTTCAGCAGGAATTCCATGACCAGGCTTTCGGAATAGATCCATTGCAGTGAAAGGTTCAAGTATCCCCGTCCGCGACCGGAGGATTTGACGCCGTTATCGTCATTGGTGGCAAGATCGTATTCCAAGACCAGGCCGACGTCCTTGTTAAGGCGGGTATCGGTTCCGAGGAAGAAATCCATGTTGGCGTCGTTGTCATCCTGCTCCATGGAGTAGTTGATGCCGCCATGAAGTCCCACCTGCAGGTCATAGAAGGGGTAGTTCTTGCTGGCGACGGCATAGAACCCTTTCGACTTGAAGGCGTATCGTTTCTCCTCCTTATTATACCCGCCATATCCCTGGCTGACGAAACCGAGGGCCATGGCCGGAAACACCAGGCCTTCGTCCACGAGCGACATTTTGATGTTGAATTCGACGCGCGGGTTCCAGACGGGCCGATCCTCAGCGACAATTCCTTCGGCGCCGTAGCTGACGCCCAGCATCAGGCGGTTGGACATGCCGATATCGGTCCCGGCCAATAGTCCCCCCCCGGGATAGACCTGGAGGACGGCGTCGAAATTTCCGCGCTTAAGCGTGCCGGCTGTGGGACAGTCGATCAAGATCGTTGGTTGCCAGGTGTCAACGGCCTTTGGCGGTGGCGTCGATCGCGGCTGGGAGGGCCGGGTGTATTGAGCCGATACGGCCGACGGTCCGCAAAGCAGGACAGCCGTCAGAAAAGCCGAAACGAGCGATCGTGTGGACACGATTCCTCCTTGGAGTAGCCATATTCCTTCATCCGATAATATACCGTCATATCGCCCAAATCAATAAAAAACAGGCCGTCGTCGGTAGTTCAAAGCAAGCCCTGTACCGAAAACGGCAAGTCAAGTCATAGCAGGATGTTACTATAAAGGTCGCCGCAGTTCTGGCAGTAATGGCGCACACTAATTGGCCTGTCTGATAGGAGGCATGCACAATTTTAGGGCAGGCAGGGGAATCAGACTGCTAAGCGATATTGAATCTGATTCTTCAGTCGATGATGCCGATATGGCCCGCGTTTATGAACCATCCACGGTCGATGGTGTTTAAGCAATATGCCATTCACGACCTCTCATCCTGCTCTCATCCTGCCGTTACAACAGGTCTGGCCCAGGTGGTTTTCGTTGACCGGCCTAATGGCGGGAGCGATGTCGCCGGATCTGATATATTTTCTTATGGCGACGACCCGTTACCATTGGGTGAGCCATTCCTGGCTAGGGCTGGTCTTCTTTTGCCTGCCGGCCGGGATCGCCTTTGCCTTCGCTTTTCACCGCTGGTTCAAGTATCCGGCCATCATCCATCTCCCGGCTCCTCTCGATCAGCGTTTCTCCGGACTGGCGATTTCCGAATTTCGTGTCAGCGGAGGGCACTGTTGGATGGTGCTGGTTTCCTCGGTTCTCATTGGCGCCCTCAGCCATCTGTTTTGGGACTCCGGTACCCATGCCGCCGGATTGACAGTCCGCATGATTCCCTTTCTCAGTACCCGATTCATGATGTTTGGTGTGGAGTGGTGCGCCTATGAGGCAGCGCAACATATCAGCTCGGTGGTCGGCGGTGTCGCGACGATTGTTTTCTTTTTATACTCCCGGCTTATTCCGCGACCGATCCCGACCTTTTCGCCCAGAAGCGGGAGGGAGAAGCTCAGGTTCTGGTCAGGTATGGGAATCGCGGCCACGATCTTTGCGGCGGCCATTCTTGTCATCTTCAATCACTGGCGGGGATGGCATATCGAGACAGGCAGCAATATCAGACCGGCACTGAAGACGTTGGGGCTGGCCGGTTGGGCCGGATTCTTCTATGCCGTTTCAGTTTTCTCGATTGCGGGCAGGCGCCAAGCGCGGGGTCCGTCGGGCGCCGCGGCGGCGGCCGGCGATTCCTACGATAAGGCACAGCGGCCATCCAGGCCGATTCCCTAAGGCGTCCGCCATCTATCGGGATCTTATGGTTTTCCCCGCAAACGAATAATCCAACGTATCGCATTTCTCATCCGTCACGAAATTCATTCTAAGGCGATCATACAGAGCGCGCGACAATGGCCCCGGCTGGAACCTATAGTCACGCCCTCTAATTCTCAACTGAACGGCCGGCCAGACCAGTTTGAAGGAACTGGTTGTAAATATTTCGTCGGCCTCAATGAGGTCATGGGGGGTGAGCTTTC
>CAZPEV010000139.1:0-8877 GCA_964585635.1 uncultured Ignavibacteriales bacterium | reverse complement strand
GCCCGCACCTGCCCGGTGTTATCGGTGTTGAGCTCGATCAGTTCCTTAGGTTTAGTAGGATGCCCCTTTTTGATCAAATCAGCACAGACCGACTTCGATCCTCGCATAATCCCGACCAGGCCGGTTTCATCGGCAGCGGTCAGCACTTTCTCCATATGCTCCTTGGGCATGCCGTAGGTCTCGGCGTTGGTGACCTCTTTCCAGGCCTTGACATTAAGTTCACGCATGGTCTTGACTTTTTGAGTGGGAATTTGCGCCTTTTCGCGCCGCCCCAGGTTATGGCCGGCATCCTCCAGGGGAGCAGCATCGACCTCAGTTGCCGGCGCCTGTTTGGCACCCTTGGCGGGAGGAGCGGCAGTGGGCGCCTTGGCCTTGGGGGTCTGGGTTTCGACCTCGATCTTGGTCGCTTGCTGAATCGCCCGCACCTCGGTAATTTTGTCTCCCTGAACCTTAAACTCGAGCTTCGCGTCCGCCCGCGGCTTAAGAGCGAATTTACCAGCCAGTTTGGAGCCAATAATGCCGCCGGCCATGAAAACTCCCAGCGCGGCCAACTCCGACATGGCCTCGATAAGATAATGGGTGCCGACTTCCAGATGATACAGGGAAAGCTGCGTCATCTTGTCCTTTCCCTTTTCGTTCGGCGAGCGACGGTGAATTGTCTCCATCTTGGCATAATGCTGACCGGCTATCATCATATTTTTCATCGTGACGATGCCCATATCGATGCCCAAAATCCACCCCATCGCCTTAAAACCGGCCAAAAGAGCCGCGGCGATGACATTTCCCCGGCGCGCAAAAACACCCAAGACGGCGTGGGCGATGAAGAATCCGATGGCTATCGGCAGCATCGCCATCACTTTCTTCTGGATCTCTCCGCCATACAAGCGGGCGACTTCCTCGCTTATGAACTTGTAGAAGCTGATCATCGCCGCGACCAACTGGGCCGTTTCCACCGCCGGGAACGTGAACACCTGGTTGAGCATCTGAATCATCTGTCCTTCGGGGCTTTGTCCGTCGATGATGGCGATCTTGGGCACGCTGGATAGGTCGACGATGCGATAATTCAGATCCATGTACCCGATGTAGGCGGGGACGGCATTTCCGTATTTGTCATACAACAATATGGTGCTTTCGCCCCGTTTCTTGATGCCGATGGCGTCGCTCAAAGCCCCACCGGATGAACGCAAGACCCCTCGGGCTATTTCCAGTTGATTGTGGACCGCCAGCGGATTTTTGCGTTTCCGTTGATACAAAAGCGTCTCGGTCATAAGGGTCAGGCATTCCCAGGAAAATTCAGCCTTATAACCGGCGTATTCCCCCGCCGCCTGGGTGACCACGCGGGCAATCGTCTTGGCGGTCAAATCCGCGTCCTTCGAACCGATCTTTATGATCTCCTGGTACTCCTGTCGGCTGATTCCCCCCAGGGCGATGCGTTCATCGACATTGATACCGGCGAAATGCTCCAGCATGACGATATAGAGCTTGGCCACCCGTTCATTCTGGAGGTTGGCCAGATAATCGTCCGTGAGCGGTTTATCGGGAATCCCCTGCCCCTTCTTGCCGCCGGGACTCACATAATATGTGACATAGACCGGGATGGTCTTGCCGATAGCCGAACGATGAAGGCATTCCAGCATCGGATCATCCGGCCCTTTCCCCTCCACCGCGACTTCATAGAGGACAATCTTTTGGCCGGCGTACAGTTGATTGATCCGATCGACCAGAATCGGATCGACGTCTTGCGCGCTGACCGGCTTGGCCAGAATCTGGGACGTATTCGGATCCTTATCGAATTTTATGTTCCAGGTTCCCTGCGGCAACCAGGTATAGATCAGGTTGCGACGGATTTCCTTGCCGGATTCGGTCACGAAAGTCGCTATACCAGTCAGCTTCTGCTCATTGACGCCGATATTGACCTCTTTGAGCACCTCGTTGCAGACAAAGACGACCTGGCGGGTCGGCTTGGCGCCCTTGGCTTGCACCCGCTTCTGCGACCGCTTGTTGGCCGTGTATGGGTTCGGACTTCCCATGAGACCTGCACCTTACCCCGTACCTAAAGGTTGGGAAACTCCACCCGGAAACCACCGGGCGGAACGCCTCGTTCTATCGCCCGGCCGTTCTTATCGAGTTTTCCTTTTCGCTGTGAACCGTCAGGCATATACAAGACATAATCCTGGTCGGGAATCGGCGTCCCACTCTGACTGGTTAGCACGATATCAACGTAATCCTTGAACCGCAGCAACCCCGATTCCTGCTTCTTACCGAACCTTTGCCCCTCAATCTCAACCACGAAGAAATATTCCGGGTGATTGTACGATTTGCCGTATTTCTTCAGTTGCTTGTCCGTGGGAATCTCGTGAGTGTCCTCGTGGTATTCATATTCCCATTTTACTTCGAGCTTGTTTTTATCCACGGCCGCGGGCAATTCGGTGATCCGGTCATGGGCGCCGTTGGTATCGTATTCAAAGATGCTGACCTTGCTCTCAGCCTTATCCGCCACCCCCTTGACGGTCGCCGACAGCGTCACGACATCTCCCCGCCGAGCCTCCGGCACGCTCCATTTCATGTTGGTCACTTTGATCGGCGGCACGGCCGGGATATGATTCGACTCCCCCGTAATCCCGTTGGCCGACAGGTCAACCTCAAAATAGACGGCATCACCGATCTTGACCGAATCGGGGATCGTCAATTCCCCGACGAAGACGTTGTTCTTGACTTTTCCGCTGATGCTGCCCAGGGTCTTGCCGCCGTCGCTTTTCCCCTTGATCTTTATCTGGGCACCATAGCCAACAAAGGCGGTGACAACTTCCAGCGGCACGGCCTGACCGAGCGGGGCGACGGCGCTCTTCCACCCGGCGTACATAAGAGCCGATTCCAGCTTGATGACATGCTGCGAATCGGTCGCTTTGGTGTACTTCAAGTCCATCGTCACTCGGCCTGCGGTCCCTTGAGAGGCCGCAATGAATTGATGATCCGGTCGACTTCCACGCCGATGGTCTTGATCGTCTTCTTGGAGAAGTTGGCGGAGAATGAGTACCCGATTCCGTCCAAAATCAGATACAGCAGCTTTCGAAAAATGACGTTGCCGTCGACCGGGACCCATTTAATCACGCACTCATACGCCTCGTTGCCGCCGGCCAGGATGATCGGCTCATCCTTGAGAATCTCGGCTCCCTGAATGGAAAGCATGACCTGATCGATCCGGTCGCGGGCGAATTCGGCCAGGTCGTCCCCTTCCAACTCGCGGTCAATCGTCAAAGCCAGACTATGCTGGACACCGCTGTCCTCCGGGCCCTGAAAGTAATAGACCGTCCGATCTTCCCAGCCCTCGGGAAGATTCACCAGAAACTGCTCATTGGATTTTTCCTGACCCATCCGCACTTTCTCCGTTTAGAAACGATTCCGTATCACCCGATCGGCTCGCACTCCGATAATGAACACCTATTTGATCATGATGATGACGTTGTCCGACGCCACTAACACATGACCGGCCTCATCAATAACCGGCGGGGTGGTGAACAGGTCGCCGTCCTCATCCTTATACGACCAGACCTCCTCGCCGCCTTGGTCAAGACAGAGGATACGCACGCCGTCGGTAATCAGCAACTTGCCGTCTCCCGACACGGTCGCCGCCGGCGCCTCCGACGTGAGCGGATACGCCCACAACTTCTTGCCATCCTTGAATGCTTCGACTTTGGCGGTGTCGATCAGGTACACAGTGGAATCGACGCCGACAATCGGCGGCTGCGTCGGCTCGGCCGTGACCCCCCCGATCTCCTGCATCAATTCCCCCCAGAAATCATAGATACGCAGCCGTGGGCCGGCCTCAGTGGTACAGACTAGATAGATGCGGTTGTCCGGGCCGATGCTGCAGGTCACCGGTTCAAACGGCCCGACCTTTTCGCCAGCGACTTCGCCGACGATCCGACCGCCTCTATCATACAGGATCATCGTATCGGTATGGGCAATTACTGCCTGCCCGGAAGGTGAGAACGGTGGCCGGACCACGAGTCCTTCGCACTCACGGACCCAGGTCTTTTGCGTTCCGGGGTAGGGCTTTTGATACAACGAGAACGAACGATGCGGGTGCATCGGATTTCCAAATCCCTGTACGCCGGCGATGAATGATTGCGGGCCGGGATTTAGAGATTTCAGTTCCGAGTATTGACCCAGACCGGGAACAAAGAAATGTTTAATGGCCGAACCCGATTCCTCGCCCGATGAATCCTCACCTTCCGATTGACCGGCAGTCTCACTTTCTTCGCCCGCCTGATCGCTGACCTCCTGGCCAATCTTGCCTTTTTCTATCTGGTCAAATTCCAAACCAAGCAGTTGATAATCAGCGCAGAACCAGAATTTCTGACCCTCATCCAGCCGGATAAAGGTGTTGGCCGATTTCATCGGCGTGGCAATCAGGCGCCGCGACCGCAAATCCAGCACAAAGAATATATCCTCATAATCGATGATCGCCCGCTGGCCGTCGATGAGGTGCAGATAGCGGGCTCCACCGGGGTATTCCGGGGTATTGAAGGCGAATTTCCATCCCAGGGTCCCGGCCGCCTGAAGAGTGATCCCCTGACAGGAGTTGAGTTGGGGATTGGCATAGGGCTGAATATATCTCTGAGTCATGATAAGTCCTTTCTCGCCAAGACCGGAGACGTCTTCCTGCTTGGGCGTCCCGCTGCAACCGGCGGCAACCATTATGATTGTCCATATAAATCGTACGACCATATCACCCGCCGCTTCGACTGTCGACCCCGCTACGGTTTATTGACCGCATATATTTTATGCCGCAGGGCATTGCCACGCTTGCCCTTAACCCAGTTGCACAGGAATATAAGCTCGTCCGGTTTTATCGTGGTCACGTCGACTTTTTTCCATTTCTCGACTCCCCCCTCGTTTACTTTTTCGCTCTTGTACGGTTTCAGACCCAAAAGGTACCTGATTATGGCTCGCGTGTTTTGCTGAGCATCGACCCTGAAGTTATTGGATACAAAATTGTTGGCTCGAAAATCGGCCTCATGCCTGAGAATGCCGGAGGAATTCGCTATGACCGATACCCCGAAATGCTGACTTGGATTATTTGTTTCGAAAAAATAGTGCGGCACAAAGTAGACATATATCTTTCGAAAATCCCCGTCCAGCAAATGCGTTAGATAGAATCGCTTATTCAACAGGGAATCGAATTCACCTTGAAAGGCTCGGAGAAAATCCAGTTTGGCGGGCACCTTCGGATCATTTGGGGCAACCACGGCCGGATCCGACGGCCAAGGATCGGGTAGAACGACCCCAGCGGGATCATTATAATCCGTGAAGCCGAAAGACAGCAGCAATCGGACGACGAGAATGCCGTCGAATTTAGTCTGATTGGGCAATATTCGATCGGTTGTCTCATCCTTCCCCATCTTAAAAAGCATAAGGTCAAAGTGACCGTGCGTACCCTGGGCGTAGTTGTTCTGGCTATAGGTCGATTTATAGAAATCAACCTGGTTGCTTAAGAAATAATCGTACGCCTTCTTGCCAACTTTGCCATAGACCTGAAACTTGGTATTCCCGGTCAGCGCCTTGACCGCCGGAGTATCGTTGAGCCAGCGAGTGAAGTACCAGAAATGGCGCAACCGAGGGGCCTTATTCTCGACCATCATGGAGCTATTGTCAAAGGAATAGGGCATGCCGTCGTACCATTGAGGATATGTAGGCAGGACCGGGCTCCAACTCTTGTCCGGTTTAAGCGATTCCAAGTATTCATCATGCAACCCCATGGCATGCCCCAGTTCATGTGCCATCGTAAACCATTTATACGATACGCCCCCTTCTGTAATCCCTCCGCCGGTCGGCTGAAAGGTGTCGGCCTGGAAATTGGCTTTGTAGAGTCCCATGTTGGCTCGCCCCGAACCGGCCGGTCTGATCAGCGTCGTGCATTTATACGGCTTGTGTTCCAGATGAGCTTGCGGCGGCGGCCAACCGTCTGGGCCAATGGCGTTCGCATCCTCTCGTCCCTCGAAAAAGAACAAAGGATAGACAATCAGATTCTTGTTGTTGGGATCCTCTTTCGGTCTGAATGTATATTGCTTTCTTCTCCAGCGCAGCCAGGAATTGCTGAAACCGCTGCCACGGAATTTGTTGGCTTCGGCATCAGCGGCGCCAGCCAGATCCACCTTCGCCGGATCCAGAGGTTCGGGGTCGGCCGCTCCGGCCTTCCGTTTGACGAAGCGGCAAGACCAATAGATCAGCAATATCGGTGTTTCATTATTACTGGCGTCCAAGCACTCGGTCAGATAATGCAGCTCCAGATGACCCGCGACCGGGACTACCGGCTTAGTAAGGTACTGTCCATGATGCACACTCACATTCTCCAGGACAGCCGCCCGGGCCCCGATTACCCCGCCCGCTGTGCTGCGCTGATGAGTAATGTCATAGAACTTGCCATTGAGGGCCCCTAGCCGGCGGGGTAGTTTGTCAGTCGCATCGGGCAAAATACAGTTCGTGCCCACCTTCCCTTTGGTCCAATAGGGACGCTTGTTGCCGCTATCAGATGTTTGTATCGCCAGCTTGATATTGAACAGGGTGTAGCGGTTGACCGCTGACCACGGGATACTCTCCAGATTGGCCTTGGTGAAAGTCACAGAGTCGAGATATATCTTCATCGGCGCCGCTGCTGTCGTCGCCCTATTTACCAGACCCGCAAACACCCGGCTGTCATTACCCACTTTGACCGTCCAGTTTGTCGATTCCCATACCTCCGGAAGGTCGAAATATTTGTACCGCTCCGTGAGCGGCTTGGACCAGATTGTCTTGGCGGGGTCGCCGACGACGATCACTTTGCCGCCCGGATCGATGAAATACCGGGGCGTCTTGAATTTCAGCGCCACTTTGCCGGGAACGCGCTTGGTGAACCCCGGGGGCGGCGCCGCCCGGTGCTTGTTTTCTATCCAGGGGATAAGGATGCATTCCTTGGCATAGAGGTTCGATGCCGTCACCAGGACATTATTGACAAAGCCCTTGATCAACAGGCTCTGCGGCACCGCCTTGTCGGTGCCGGTAAAGGCCTCCTTGTACCGCATCGATACATACTGCCATTCCGGTTTCAGCACTACCGGCACATATCCGCCGTTTTTGGCCAGCGCTTTCCCTTTGGGCACCTCAAAACGATGCTTGGGTTTATCGTACATCGGAGTGTCAATATCCCATTCCATAGCGGCAAAGGTCAACTCATCGGGCAACAGGAAGAAGGTATGCGTCAGGGTATACTTCTTGTCGGTATCCAGCGTCTTCTTCAGGTCCTCCTCGGTTATTAATTGCTTATTGGAGCAATGGAGATAGGTCTTCTTGGCGAATTTGATTCCCAGGCCGATGAATTTGTTAACCTCGATCGGACCATAGTCTCTGATCTTGAATGAGACTTTGCCGTTCGAGTCCGCAATCTTCACGGCATTGTCTTCGCGGATAAGAAGGGCGCCAGCCACGGTATAGTAGAAGATCGAGAGCGGCGTTCCTTTCGGCAACGGCACTGCTTTTTCCTTCACGGCATCATAATACATCACCTGCAGATAGGCGTACCCCGGCTTTATCTTGGTGAACAGATTCTTAAGGCTGAAAACCGCACCGTGAGCTTCAACTGGCGGATCTACCATACGTGCCACTCGCCTTTGTTGTCCATGCTCCGGGAAATGCCCCGGTGACGCCTGGTCGTCTTAGCTTACCTCTCCGGCATCGGGGAAGACGACCCGGCATTGGCCGGGACGGATGCCGGCTTCCTTGGCGTACCCGTTGCCGTCGAGCTTCCCTTCCCGGACCTCGCCATTGGAGAGATAAAGACGATATATCTCATTGGGAACCGGCTGGCCGTCCGCGTCGCGAAGCTCGATCTCGATAAAATCTTTGTAATCCAGGAACGGCGACCGTTCCCCCAGGCCATCGATGCGCGCGACAAAATAGAAAATCGGTGAGGCATAACCTTTTGCCTGCTGAACCTTTTCGTCGTCATCCCCAAATTCATAGGTCCATTCGGCCTCGGCTTTCCCGCCGTTGACGGCGACATCATTAACGGCGGCGATCATCCGATCGGCCTTATTGGCATCCTTTTCCCAGACCTCGAACGTCGCTTTGGCGGCCGGGTCGACACCGGCCACTTCGATCTGCATCTTGACCTTGTCACCGTCTCGGGCTTGCTTGGCCGACCAGACTATTTTGGTGATGGCCCGCAGGGCAATCTCATAGCTTCCCTGCTCCAGGCCGCTCCGCTTGACCTGACCGGTTAGCTTTCCATCCCCCTTCATATTCCCCGGCCCGGTGACGCCGTAGGCCACACCCGTGATCGGCTTGCCCCCCTTGTCCTGAAACTTGACATCCAGATAGTGGCTTTCGCCGGTAGCCGCTTCGGCCTTTTCCTGACCCTGTTGAGCCGCCCCTGCTTGCCCGGCCCCGCCGCCGCCACCGCCGCCATCGCCGATGAGAACCATCATACAACCCATAATGATCTGCGCCGGAGGACCGGAACAGATAGCCTGGTCGGTGACCCGGGCGGCCGGCTTGCCGCCGATTAACACCATGGCCGCAGTGGCCATGATCGGTCCGCCGACATGAGGCGGCGGCGGTACGCCCGGATTGAGCATCGGGCAGACATGCTGATCGCCCATGACGGCTGCCGGCATTCCGCCGATCAGAACCATCGGCACGCCGGGGCCCACAATGACACCACCATGACTGGTCTGATCCCCTACCCGGGCTGCTGGTTGGCCCATGCTTGTCCTCGCTGACTAAAGATACATTTCTATTATAAGGAATCACAAGGATGCTCCCAATTCAAAAATTCCTCCCATTCCCGTCCAAGGCGGGTCGGCCGACGCGGCGGCTCTGCCCGAAGGGCGGACCGCA
>CAZPEV010000138.1:0-8890 GCA_964585635.1 uncultured Ignavibacteriales bacterium | reverse complement strand
GCTCATTCATCCACGGCTAAAGCCGTGGTGTTCTGTCTTCGACCGCATAAAAAAACCCGCCGGGCGGCGGGTCTTTTTTGAGTATGGAACTACTCTATTTGAGAAGTATCATTTTGCGCGTCTCACTCTGGCCGCCCCGGCTCAGGCGGTAGAAATAGATCCCCGACGCCACCGTCCCGCCCTGCTCGTCCCGACCATCCCAGGTGACAATATATTCGCCGGGGACCTCATCCCGGTCGACCAACTTGGCCACCCGCTGACCCAGAATGTCGAAAATCTCCAGCACCGTTCGGTTGCTCCGGCTTCCGGCCTGCCCGGCGACCAAATAGGTTATCCGCGTCGCGGGATTAAAGGGGTTGGGGCAATTCTGACTCAGACGGATCTTATCCGGCAGATTGACCGCCATACCTTCGGGCGCCTCCACGTCGGTCGGCAGACCGCCAAAAAACGCCATGATCCGGCTCAAGACGGTGTCGCGGCCGGCGAAGCGGGGATCATCATTGATGATCGACTCAAATCCGAAATCAAAGAAGACCGTCTTGTATGAACCGGAATATGAGACGGCTCCATAGTTGTTGCGCCCATAAAATTTCCACTCGGCCGCGCCCCCGTTGACCGGCAGAAGGTGATCGAACACGGTCTGGTTCACCGCCCCGCCGCTGGAATTAATCGCGATCATCGCCAAGCCGGATGACACCGGGCCCGATGTCCCCTGCAAGACCGGAATCAAGTTGTAAAGGCTGTCGACATATGAGGCCTTAAGGTAATTGGAGAGGAAGGCCGGATTCTGGGTCGACAACTGCTGGGCGAGCCCCTGCCCGGTCAGGAAAAGATTTCCACCGCCGTTGAGAAATCCCTTCATCGCGTTCAGGTCGGCCGCCGACAGCGTATTGAGCCGGTAATCGCCGGTCAGCCAAAGGACACTGTAGTACCTGGCCAGCGTCGCCGAATCGGGGGAGCCGGAGAGATTCTTAGGCCAGATGCTGACCGGCACCCGCAGCCCATAGAGCAGCAGGCCCATGGAGTTTTCATAATTGGCCGGATCGCCATTGTCGTCGTCGACGATTAATATCTTGGGAACCCCGACGAAGGCCTCGTCGCCAAAGACCTTCTGATAGGCGCCGCCGTTGGCCGTGACCGAGAAAAAGAACGAGTCGATACGCGACGTCAGCACCGCCGGGATGAGAAACTCGAACGGGGCCGCATTATTATTCCCGGTCTGGCCCGTTCCCAGGGAACCGTATGATGCCTGCGGAACGGTCATCGTCAGGGCAGGATCATCAGCCGACAGCGTCACCGATATATCAGCGGCCGTCGCCCAATCGTTGGAGATCGTGAGAAATACCTGAATCCGTTCCCCCGCTTCCAGTTTGCCGTCGCCATCGCCGTAGGCCAGATCGCTGAAGAGAATATTTTTGGATTCCAGCCAAGGACGGCCAAAGGTCACTTCCAGGTCGGCGGTCATCACCGAATCGGGATCCGAGATGTTCCAGACGCCGACCTGCGACGACTGACCGTTGTAGTAACGGGAATCGGGGATGGTCTTGTCATGAAATTGGCGGATCGTACCGCTGCCGGGGTACGGATCACCGTCGTCCCCCTGGTTGCGATTGTACTGCAGATCAAACTGCCCGTCAGCCTGTTCGACAGACACCAGCGGATCCCACTCGACAAAGTTTCCCGGAGAATTCTCGTCGATATGATAGATCAATAGTCCTGCGCCGGGCAATCCATCATCGAAACCGGTGCGATGCCGGTTCTCGAGCAGCCAGTATTGCGCTGTTGAATACAGCCCGTTCTTATTCATGCGGTAGGCCACCGGATTAAACTCCAGGGCCGGAATCGATACGCCGCTGGTGTTGGCCGCAACGTTGGTGGACGAGAGCCAGCCGAGTTGAATTTTGCTCCAGGAATCCATATGTGCCGGGCGTTTCGAGTTGCCGTTGTAGTTCCCCGATCCCATCAACGACCAGCGCCCGACCCCGGCGCTGGAGTAGTCGGTATCATACAGATCCGGCAGTCCCAGGACATGCCCCCACTCATGACAGAAGACGCCGATGGCCGACATCGACTGGTTGATGGCGGATTCTTCCGGCTGGATCGTATAGCTCTCGATCAGAACGGTATCGGCGGTGGTGTAGAAGAGAGAACTGGTATGGGAATGGATCTCCTCGAGGTTACCCGATTCCTCATACCCGGTTCCGGCGTGAATGATAATGATCCCGCGAATGATGCCGTCATTGTCGCTGTCAAACTCATGGAAATCTATGTCTCCCTCCGCCTTTTGAATTGCTTCGACCACGAGATCGCGCGGCGTCAGGTCTTGCCAGTCGGTCTCCTCGGGAATTCCGTTATAACTGCTGAGATTCCATGTCGCCCGATACCAGCCGAACGAACTCCCGTCAGGCATGTAGGCGCCGTATGAGTTTTCGAGATAATATTCTTTCATCGAACCGGTCGGATTCTTGCCGGTCGAAAACAGCAGGGAATCGAATCGGGCGGGGGTAGCCGCGACATATCCGGAGGTGGAGGGCCGGTCAAAGAAATCTATCAGGATGACCGGAATCTTATCTTCGGCGACGGCCGGCCTCAAGGCCGGGCCGCTGCCGGCGGGTTTGTGGGCCGGTTGATCCAGGCCCTCCTGACGCAACGCCTGCATCCGCTCCACGTAGGCCTGCAGTTTCCCTTCCGCCCGTAATTGCTCGACGACCTGATCCGAAAGCGATACCGCTTCGGATTGATGGGCCACCACCGCGACCAGCGCGCATCCGATGCCCAGCGCCCGCGTCATCCCTGCAATTTTGTGTGTCATCCGCTTTCCCATGGCTGTTCGATCCCCGCGATTATTATTTTCAAAATAATATAACAGATCGGGGCCGCTATTTCAAGAGAACCATTTTGCGCGTCAACTCCTGGCCGGAGGTCGTCAGGCGGTAGAAATACAGCCCCGAGGCCACCTCGACGCCGGCTTCATCGCGCCCATCCCATATGACGGTATGCTCGCCGGCCGGCAGGACCCGGTCGACCAGGATTCGCACCCGCTGGCCGGTGATATTATAGACCGCCAGGACGGATGGCCCCGATCCCGTGAGGGCAAATCGGATCGTGGTTGACGGATTGAACGGATTGGGGAAGTTTTGGTGAAGCTCGACTGTTGACGGCAAGGGGGTGTGGTCGTCATCGATCCCCGTCAGCCCGCCATAGGCTGCCTGGGCCCGTTCCGCCATCAGCCGTATCGCCTCCGGAGACTCTCCGGCGACCAGGGCCACGGCCATGCCTTGCCGTCCGAACGCCGCCATCTGGTGGGCGCTCACCGACACCGCAAAATACCAGTCGGCCGGCCCGGAGTCGTCGATGGCAACGCCTGCCGGAGTAACAAGGTCGTACTTTTCCTGCTTGGTGAATCCTCGCTTGCCGAACGCATCGTTGACCCCGGCGACAAAGCCAAACTCATCGGGGCTTACGCCGAGGACGCCGACGTAGCGGTTGGTGAACGAATTGAATTGGTAGATCATCCCCAGGGCGGTGTCGAAGCCGATATCGTCGGAAAACCGATTCAGGTCAAAATCAAAGAAGAGTCCAAATGACAGCTCATCGATCCGTTCCGGGGTGGGATTCGTGACCTCGAACTCAAGAATGACGTAATCTTCACCGTTGCGGTAGATGGTCTGCCTGACATCAATCGGCAACGGCAGCATGGCCCGACTGTCGCTGAACTGAGATTCCAGGCGCTGGCCGGTTTCAGGACCGGTCGGCGCCGCGGCCGTCAGGGGAGCAAAATCACTCGCCTTAAAGGCTCCCGACTCACCTCGCAGGGCGTCAGACACCAGAAGGCCGTTACGGCCCACGACCAGGCCGCCTTCGAATAAAAGATTATCGCTTGAGCCCAGACGGAAGCCGTCTCCCCCGGCCTGATAGATCGATCCCATCCCGAGGCCGAATTGTCCGAAGTCGGAGACGGTGAAGCTGACCGTCCCGCTGGCGGCTGAATAGAGCCGTCCCGGAAGCGGGTGTCCCACCGGCAGGGGGTAGATGATGGAGTCGTCTGCAAATCCGCCATAAGAGCGAAGATGCAGCAGTAGATCGAGACTCTGGCCGGAGATCGCGTCGGTGGCCACCGTTATCCGAAACGGCTCGGTGCCGACCGCGAAGGTCGTGCCGTCGGCAAAGCGGAATCGCACCGTGTCGGGCGCCATAATAAGCTGCGACGACCGGCTGCTCAGCCAGACATCCAGCGAGTCCGTCACTCCGAACGGATCACCCAGCGTGAGGGCCACTTCCGCCATCTCCCCCGGATCGGCAAAGCCGTCGCCGCCGGAGATAATCTGGTGACCGACCACCGCCACCTGCGGCGGAGTCGGCGGCGGGGGAAGAAAATCCAACAGGCGGGCAGCGTCAACCAGGCCGCGGCCATAACTATTGTCCTCTCCGACCGGGCCCAAGTCGATGGTCGCAGCCAAGAGCGCCTGCTTCATCTGCGCGACGGTCGCCTCAGGATTGTACTGGCGCATCAACACCACCAGTCCGGCGATAAACGGCGCCGCCATTGAGGTTCCGGACATGATTTTATAACCGCCGTCCGAGGACGATGAATAAATGCCGACTCCCGGGGCCACCACCTCCGGCTTGATAATGCTGGGATCGCAGTTGGCGGGGCCGCGGCTGGAAAAATTGGCGACGATCAGCGTGGCCGGATCGATCGCGCCCACCGACAGGGCGTTGACCGGAGAGGTACCCCGGTCGGCCGGCGTTCTGATAGTCTGCGGGCCGGGACCTTCGTTCCCGGCCGCGAATATAGTCACGATACCGGCCGCTTCGACGTTATCGATCGCCGTCCAGAAGGTATTGTCGCACGCATCATAGACCCCCTTGGGAACCCCCCAGCTATTGCAAATGACGTCCGGCACGTCGTCGGTCGTGCCCGGGTCACCGTCGGGGTCAAGCGCCCAGTCAAAAGCGCTGAGGATGTCGGCGATGGTGGTCGAGAAGTTGGCCCCCTGATCGATCACCGCCGCCGAAATCCATTCCGCCCCGGGCGCCACGCCGACCGTATCGACAGCGGCCGAGCCGAGTAGGATGCCCATGACATGCGTCCCGTGGCCAACCTTGTCGACCGGCGTGGGGTCGCCGTGCGGAGCATACCAACTGGCCGCCAGAGTACCGCCATGATTGCCACGCCATTTCGGCCCCAGGGCGGGATGGTCGCCGTCGATGCCGGTATCGAACGAACAGATCAACCGTCCCGCACCGGTCAACCCCCTACTCCACAGCGGCCGGACATTGATGGTCTCCAGACCGGCGTTGGCCAGCGAACCGGCGGCGGGAGCGGCGGCATTCCGCTCCTCAACCGGGGCGACCAAGCTGACCGGGCTGTTGAGATTGATAAGTCTGACGTTCGGCAGTTGCCGCAGCGCCTCAATATTATCGACCCGCGATTCCACCAGCACCGTCTTGGATACGGTAAAGAACTTGTATGATTTTATCCTCCCGTCGGACGCGAGCGCCTCCAACTGGGGACGCAATATTTTTTCCAGGTCGGCCCGGTTGGACGCCAGCCGGCTCATCACGTTGCGGTACTCCTGGGTCCGGGTACGGTTGTGCTGGACGGCATCGACCTTCAGCGCGGCGACGTCAAGGTCATTGTCAAAGCTGAGGAGAAGCTCAACATACGAAGTCGGCAGGGAGCCTTCCACCGCCGAACTGACCGCCTCTGAAACGACAGCCGAAATGACAGGGGACGACAGCATGATCGCCAACAGGGCAATCCCGATCCGGCCAACGGCTGCATTTCTGATCATGATTCCTCCTCAAATAAGTAGTTCCGATACTCCTTTGAGCAACCGTCATGCCGCCATTCCAGACTCCACTTTCAGGAATTATGACGCTGAAATGCCCTTCACGGGTAATTGCGCAATCAACGCAATCACCTGCCCGACAGTTGCTTAAGTACGGCAACCGCACGTCTTCCATTAATGATGGGATTCGCCCCCGTATGCACTGGCATTCATATCTGACCGGACATGCATACAGACGGTATTCCAGCTTGATGAATGGGTGGAACCAAAGCTATATTGCGCTGATGGCGGCGTCGGCTAAATCTCCGCTTTGGTGGCTGCTTCCGATTGCTCTGGCAATCAAGCTCGGATACCTTTTTTACGCACTGCCGGACGTGTCTTCGGTGGGAGCACTTTCTATCGACGCCCTCTATCACTATAACTGGGCTTCCGCCATCGCATCGGGGGATCTCATGGCCAACGCCCCCTATTTCCGCGCCCCACTCTATCCGTACATCCTGGCGTTGCTCCTGAAGATCACGGGATACAGCCTCATTTTGGTGCGCCTGATCCAACTACTGGCGGGAACGGTGGCGCTGATTTTTGCCTTTCGCCTGGCGGAACGGTTGGTAGGGCGAGCGGCGGCCTTGGTGGCGTTTGCGCTTTTGCTATTGTATCCCCTCACCACCTACCATGAGGGCGAACTGCTCCTTGACTCCATCTTTTCCCTGTTTGCCATGATGTCGTTGTATTACTTGGTGGCTTCGGGGAAGGGACGGCAGCGACCGCTGGCCGGCGGCTTCTGCTTCGCGCTGGCCGCTCTCACCCGTCCGACCGTCCTGGTCTTTCTTCCCATCGCGATCGCCTATCTTGTCTACCAAAGCGGATTTCCCCGAAAGACGAAGCGCCGTTCATTCCGACCGGCGCTGATCTTTCTCCTGGTTGTGATACTGTCGATTGCCCCGGTCACGATCGTCAATTACCTGTCTTCGGGCCGTCTTATCTTAGTGGCATATCAGGGAGGCGTGAATTTCTATATCGGCAACAATCCCAGCGCCGATGGCCTGACCTCCAGCCTTCCCCCCTTCGGCACCGATTGGACCGGCGACGACGCCTCATATACCGCCTATCAGGCAACCGGTCGCAAGCTGGCGGTCGGTGAGGAATCGTCATTTTGGTACCGCCGCGGGATGGCTTTTATCATGGAGCATCCTTACCAGGCGCTACAGCTTTTCGTCAAGAAGCTGTATTTCACCTTCTCCAGCCAGGAGGTATCAAACAATCAGCCGCTCGATGACGCCGTCTTTCGAAATCCCCTGCTGAGGTGGCTCCCGGTGCGATTTTCCCTCATCGTCGCGTTGGCCGTCATCCCCCTTATCCTCGGCCGTCGTTCGGCTCGCCGGCTGCTTTCCCTGTATGCCGTCGTGGTGATTTACGGCCTGGTCATCTCTCTCTATTTTATTACCTCGCGATTCCGCCTGCCGCTGGTTTACCCGCTGGCGGTCCTGGCCGGCGCCGGCGTCGCTTCAGCCTACGAGACGCTCCGCTCTCACTCCATAGGACCCCGTTTCTACTATGCCGCCGTCGTCGTCGTCGGAGTATTCATGCTGACCACCTTCAGTCCGTACCGCAAAATCATCACTGCCCCCGGCGAAAACCTCTATCTGAGGGCCAACGCCGCCCTGCGTCAAGCGGAGTACTCCCTGGCCGCCGCCCGCTTCGACAGCCTAACGCGGATGGCGCCCTATACCAATAACAGTTATCTGAACCTGGGGATAGTGTATCTAAAACAAGGAGACCCGCAGCGTGCGGGAATCGCCTTCCGGAGTGAGTTGAACCTCGACCCCGCCTCGGCCGAAGCCGCCAACAACCTTGGCGTCATCTTTCTTTTGGACAAGGCCTATGACTCCACCCTGGCATACTGCGCCAAAGCCCTGGAAATCAAACCGTATTACCTCGAAGCCGCCGTCAATTATTTGCGGGCCGCCCGGTATAAGGTCCAACCGGCCACCTTCGCCGCCGGCGATATCATCAGAACCCGTATTCGGCCATACCTGGCTGACAACCCGGCCTTTTTATTCGAGGAGGGGCTGTACCTAGCCGCCGCCGGTCGTTATCAGGAAGCGATTGCCGACCAGCTCCAAGCCGTGGCTGTCATGAAGAGCCGAAAAGCGACGGTTTCCTTCGAACCGACATACGCCCCGCAGCGATCCACTGATCCGCAGGCGCTGCTGTCTCTGGCCTACTACCAGCTCGGATACCTGTACGGACTCAGCGGAGATTTTGCTCGGTCCATTGTCTTTTCCCGGAGCGCCATCGACCTGGATCCCAGCCTGAAAGAGGCCTATATTAACCTGATGTCGGGACTGCGCTCGCACGGTGATCTCCGGCAGGCTGATTCCGTCAGGCAACGATATCGCGACCGCTGGCCCGGCGACCTCTTCCCCGCCCGTAAATAAAAACGAGCCCGCCGTAAGGCGGGCTCGTTCGTTTTCCCCGGATCCGGCGTCGCACGCCGATAACAGGCCTACTCAGCCGAGCTGTTGGGGGACATGACCGGCGACGCAATCGTCAACCCGAATCTTTCAAAGACCTCCGGGTCGGTCAACCCCTTTTCGTTGATCTCACTCAAGAATTGCCTGATGCGCTCGCGGCGAGCGGATAAATCGCCGGCGGTCGATTGGCCCGAATAACCGGCCAATTCCTTCGGCGTGACGCTGGGTTGCGCCTCGAATTTCTGCATCAGCCAGCTCAGGCATTTGACAAACAGGACCCGCGTCTGATCCTCACGCATCGAGAGCGGCGTGAACAAGAATCCGATCGATCTGATGCCGCCGAAATCCTGGGCGACGCCCATGACCTGGCCGTTCAACGCTGAGTTTTCTCCATCCTTTGACTTATAGAGGTAGATGGGCGCGGCGACAAGGGTTCTGGTACCGGTGCCGACCTCGGGCAGGCCCTTGAAGAAATGCGTATCGATCGGAATCTTCAGCGGGAGGAAGGTGGAGTCATCCAAGGTCAGATACCTCGTCATCAGGTAATCCAGATTGACATCCATTTCGGGAAACAGGTCCGGCAGAAGCGTATAACATCCCACAAACTGCTCATTCCAAATC
>CAZPEV010000137.1:0-9263 GCA_964585635.1 uncultured Ignavibacteriales bacterium | reverse complement strand
CCGGAAGGCCGATCGCCCTGCCCCTGGCGGTCGCCGGGAAATCCTTGCTGGTCCTATTGCCCACCCAGCAGCGCGATCTGACCATAATCAAGCAGGTGTTGCCCGACATCACCCGATTGTTCGGCGAAGAACACATCTATCTTCTGGCCAACCCCGGCACCGAGGTCGAATCGATCTTTCCGTCCAAGGGCTTTCATATCATTTCCCCGACCCCATCCTCGGCCAACTGGCTTCGTCTTCCCTCGCAGACCTTTCTGGACAAACTGAAGAAACATGCCTTCGACTTTATATTTGACACGAATCTGGAAGAGAACCTGTTCGCCTCCCGCATTCTGCTCAGCTTTCCCGACGCCGTTCGTTTCGGCGCCAATGGCCGGCTGGGACATCCCTTCCTCAATCTGGAAATCAAGACCAAATACTCCCGCGACCGTCGCCTGATCTATGCTTCGATTCTCGAGGTCATCGCACAGATCGTCGAACCGGTTCCGGCCGACGCCTCGTGAGCCAAGGAGACCATCGTGTACTTGAAAAAGCTGGAATTAGTCGGTTTTAAGTCGTTCCCGGAAAAGACGCCGTTTCTGTTTAATGAGGGGGTTACCTGTATCGTCGGCCCCAACGGCTGCGGCAAAACCAACCTGCTCGACGCCCTGCGCTGGGTGCTGGGCGAGCAGAAGACCTCCCTGCTGCGTGGCAACAAGATGGAAGAGGTGATCTTCGCCGGCACGAAATCGCTCAAACCGCTGGGCATGGCCGAGGTTTCACTGCATATCGAAAACCGCAGCGGCATTCTCCCCTCGCCCTATCATGATCTGACCATCTCCCGCCGCCTCTTTCGCTCCGGCGATTCCGAATACCTGCTGAATAAGGTGCCCTGCCGGCTGAAGGACATCACCGACCTGTTCGCCGATACCGGTCTGGGTTCACATGCCTACGCCATCATCCAGCAAGATATGATCGACGCCATCCTGTCGGATCGTGCCGAAGACCGTCGCTTCCTGTTTGAGGAAGCCGCCGGTATCACCAAATATAAGCATCGCCGCAAGGCTGCCGAACGGAAGCTGGAGGCCACCGAGCATGATCTGCAGCGACTGAAGGATATTCTGGCCGAGGTCACTACCCATGTCAATTCCCTTAAGCGCCAGGTAAACAAAGCGGAACGGTACAAACTGGTTTCGGATGAACTGAAGCGCTGGGCCCTCTTTCAGGCCGCCGCGCGATACGGCGAACTGCGAGACGCCCAGAAGGAATTGGCGCTGGCGATTAAGTCGTCCGAAGATCATAAGCTGGCGCTTCAGGCCCAATTGGATGGCCACTTCGCCGACCTCGAAGCCCAGCGGACAATCCAAGCCGAATTGGACCGCAGCATAACCGATCTATCAGCCAAGATTTACGCCATGTCGGAGCAAGCCCACGCTCTGGAAACCGAACTCTCGGTTAGCCGTGAGAAAAAGGAAAACTTCGTCATCACGATTTCCCGCAACCACGAGGAAATCGAGGCCCTGAACAAACGGGCCGGGGTAATCCGGGAAGAACAGGGACGCTGCCGAGGAGAAATCGAGGCTGCCGATCAGGAAATCGCCGGGATCGCCCGGCAATTGGACGAGGCGGCTCTGCGCCAGAAAACGGCCGACGGGGAATATCTGGCTTACCGGTCGACCGTGGAGGATGACAGCGAGAAGTTGCTCGACCTGGAGGGAAGGCTGTCCTCGGGAAGGACCGATTCGGCCAATCTGGAAGAGCAAGTGCATGAACTGGACGGCGAAGTCGTTCAGCAGAATCAACGCAAGAGCGGTTTGATCGAGGAAAAGGTCCGGCGTCGGCAGGATATCGCGGCGCTGCAACAACAGATCAACGGCGCCAAAGACGATATCGCCTCCGGCGAATCGTCCCTCGCTGCACGTGAAGCGGAATTGGAGGAAGCTCTGGCTGCGGCCGACCGCCTCCGCGATCAACAGGCCGAGCTGTCGTCCACCTATGAGGCCACCTCGGCCCGCCGCAACCTCCTGGGAGAAATGATCGAACGCCATGAGGGATACGGCAGCGGCGTCGTGGCCGTGTTTGACGTCGTCGACCGCTGGCCCGACATCGCCGGTACCGTAGCGGATCTCATCCGCCCCCACGATGGTTACGGGCCGGCCCTCGAGGCGGCCCTCGGCGAAGCCGCTCAATTCATCTTGTGCCGGACGCAGAGCACGGCTCAGGAAGTCATCGGTCACCTGCGCGCCTCCAAGGCGGGACGGGCGACCTTTCTGATCTTGGAAAAGCTCCCGAAACCGACCGATCGCCCATCGCTTCCGGCCATCCAGGGTGTCCGGGGATGGGCCGACAGCCTGGTCTCATGCGATGATCACCTGCGATCGGTTCCCCTCGCCTTGCTGGGTCACACCGCCGTCTGCGAAAACAGCGACACGGCGTCTCAACTGGCGACACACCTCCCGGCCGGATATCGCACCGTCACCCTGGCCGGCGATGTTTTTTCCGGCAGCGGCGTCATCACCGGCGGGGCCTCCGAGGAGCTGTCGCTCCTGGGCCGAAAAGACGAGGTCGGCCTCTTGGGTGAGAAACTGACGAAGCTGGATGCGCACCTCTCCCAAACCAGAAAACTGCATGCCGAGACCACACTGAAAGTCGCCGAGATGCGCCAGGCCATCTCGGTGGCGAACCAGAAGCTGGCGGACGACAAGGATCGGCTGTCGGAACTGACCTCCAAGCTCAAGGAGGAGCAGTTCAAGATCAATGCCGCCGATGAAGTCATTACCAGTATCGACCAGCGGATCGACCAGTTGGTACAGAAACTGGAGCGGCTGAAACAGCGGCAATGCACACTGGCGCTCGATTTCGGCCAACTCGACCAGCAGAAGGCGGCCATCGCCCTCCAGGTGCAGGCGAGGAAGGATCAACTGGCTCGCCTGGAGGAGGCCACGCAGGCCGCGGCCGACGAGGTTAATCGGCTGCAGGTGGCCAAGATCGAGATGGACAGCAAGCGCTCGCAGTCCCTGTCTCAGGCCTCCTATTACGATGAAATGCTGACCGATATCGCCGCCAATGGTGAGCAGAAAATCCAGCAAATCCGCGAGGCCGAGGCGGCCGTGGCCCAGTTGAGCGACAACCTCCATCGCGACGAATGCTCCCTGAAAGAGATGTTCGACCGCCGCCAGCAGGAATCGACGGCGCTGCAGGATATTCGCCGGCGCCATGACGAGATAGTGGCCGGCGTCATCGACCGCGAGACGCAAGTCAAGGAGCTGCGGCGGGCGCGTGAGCAGGCGGCCGACGAGGGACATAAGAAAGAACTGGCGGTCACGGAGATTAAGGGTAAACTGGAGCGACTGGAGGAACGGGTCCGAAGCGATTATAGTCTGGATGTGCGCGAACTACAGGCAACCGCCCCCGATCCCAATCTGTCCGCGGAGCAGGCCGCCGCCTATGTCGAAGAGCTGCGCGACCGGCTGCAAAACATGGGCATCGTCAACCTGCTGGCGCTCGATGAGTACACCCAGCAAAAGGAACGGCAGGAGTTTCTCTCCCGGCAGTTGGATGATCTGATCGCGGCCAAGAGCACCCTCAACGCCACCATTCAGAAGATCAACCAGACCGCCAGGACCATGTTCATGGAAACGATGGAAAAGGCGCGAGCCAACTTTAAGCAGATGTATGAGGAACTGTTCACCGGCGGCGAGGCTGATGTCATCCTGATTGATCCTAATGATCCGCTGGAATCGCCGATCGAGATCATTTCGCGGCCGCGCGGCAAACGCCCCTTGACCATCATGCAATTGTCAGGCGGCGAACGCGCCCTGACGGCGATCTCGCTGCTGTTCGCCCTCTACATGGTTAAACCCTCGCCGTTCTGCTTTCTGGACGAGATCGACGCCCCCCTGGACGACGTCAACGTCGGCCGCTTCCTGAGCATCGTGAGAAAATTCTCCGGGCAGACGCAGTTTATCATCATCACCCACAACAAGATCACCATGGAGGCAGCCGATACCTTGTATGGCGTCACCATGGAAGAACCGGGCGTGAGCAAGGTCGTCGCCGTCCGTTTCAAGCGGCCCGAGGAAAGCGAGGACAACGACACCATCCTCGATCTGCATTACGCGCAGGACGATGACGTGATGCAGGCCGGGTGATGTTCACGTTTCTCAAGAATTTCACCCAAGGGCTTTCCAAGACCAAAGAGAACCTGGTCGGCAAAGTCCGCCAGGCCGTCGGCCTGGCAGCCAAAGTCGACGCCGACCTTCTGGATAAGATCGAAGGAATTCTGATTCAGGGCGACGTCGGCGTCGCCGCGACCATGAGGATCATGGATCACCTCAAAGACAAGGTGGCTCACGACAATATCAAAGATCCGGAAGCGATCATCGCCGTTCTGAAAAATGAGATTGCCGCCATCGTCGCCACCGACCGGAATCCGGCCGCCCTGCCGGGGACGGAACGGCCCATCATCTGGCTGGTCATGGGTGTCAACGGCACCGGCAAGACGACCTCCATCGGCAAGCTGGCCAAGTTTTTCCGCGATCAGGGAAATCGGGTCATGATCGCCGCCTGTGATACCTTCCGGGCGGCCGCAGTCGACCAATTGGCCATTTGGGCCGAACGCTCCGGCGTCGACTTCATCCGCGCCAAGGATGGCTCCGACCCGGCCGCCGTCGCCTATGATGCCGCCGGCGCCGCCAAGGCCCGAGGCATCGATATCTTATTGGTCGACACCGCCGGCCGAATCCACACCAAGACCCACTTGATGGAGGAATTGAAGAAGATCCGCCGCGTATTGGCCAAGGTAGTCCCGGAGCAAGCCATCAAACCCAAGCTGGTGCTGGACGGAACCACCGGGCAAAACGCCCTCTCGCAAGTAAAGCTCTTCACCGAGGCGGTGGGGGAACTCGACGGACTCGTGATCACCAAGCTGGACGGCACCGCCAAAGGCGGGGTCGTGATCGCCATCGCCGAAGAAATGGCGACGCCGATTGATTTTATCGGCTTGGGGGAGCAGATCGATGCCCTCAAACCGTTTGATCCGCAGACCTTCACCGCGGCGCTGTATTCGTAGCGAGGCGACGGGGCCAGCCGTAGACGTCAAAAGAAAAAACGACCGGAGTAGTCACACATGAATTGCTCTTTGTCCTTGGCCACGTCCGATGCCTGCCAGTTCATTGATATCACCGCCCGCGTGCAGGCGGCGGTGGCCGAATCACAGACCAAAGACGGCTTGGTCATGCTGTTTGTGCCTCATACGACCGCCGGCATAACCATCAACGAAAATGCCGACCCGGATGTCCGCCGCGATATCCTGCAGCACCTGGACAAGATGGTTCCGGCCTCGCGGGATTTCCGCCATTTCGAGGGCAATTCCCCCGCCCACGTCAAAGCCAGCCTGATGGGACCATCGCTGACGGTGCCCATCATGGGTGGAAAGCTCCGCCTGGGAACCTGGCAGGGAGTCTATTTCTGCGAGTTTGACGGTCCCCGCAGCCGCCAAGTGCTCCTGACCATCATCGAGGCGTAGATGCTGGCGCTCCACATCATCACGGTCGGTCGCGACAAAGACCCCTGGGTCTCGGCCCAAATTGATCATTACCGAAAGATGATCGCCAAACATGCCCGCCTTGAACTGACGACCGTACCTGAATCCCCCTATGGCAAAAAGGCCAACCTCGCCCAAGCGCTGGCCCAGGAAGCGGAGCTCATCCGCTCCCGCCTTAAGGGCGGCTGCCTGATCGCCCTCGCCGTCGAGGGAAAATCATGGTCGACCGAAAAGTTGGCGGAGGAAATCCAAAAGATTCAAAACGCCGGGCGATCGCTGATCGAATTCGTGATCGGCGGCCCCTACGGCATCGATGCTTCCCTCAAGAGACAGGCTGATCTCCGCCTGAGCCTCTCTCCCCTGACGGTGTCCCACCAAATTGCGCGTCTGGTGCTGATGGAGCAGCTCTACCGCGTGCTCAATCTCACCGGCGGCGGGCATTATCATAAGTGATTCGTCCTGACGATTCTGATAAAATGAAGAAGGCCCACCATGACGGCGGGCCTTCCTCGTGAGAGGTGGGTGCTTGTCTACTTCAGCAAAACCATTTTCCGCATGGCCGTGGCGCCGGCCGCATGCGCCTTGTAAAGGTAGATGCCGGAAGCCACGCGCAGACCGGTGTCGTCGGTGCCATCCCATTCGAAAGTGATAAATCCCGGCCCAGCCGTCCCGGTCCAGCTTTTTATCACCTGACCCGTGACGTTAAAGATGCTGACGGTATACTCGGAGGCCGCTGGCAACGCCAGTTCAAAGGTCGTGCTGGGATTGAACGGATTGGGACGATTCTGGGTCAGCTCCAAAGCCGCCGGTAACGCGGCATGCGAGATTACCGTCTCCATCGGTCGGCCGTAGTAATCAGCCGTTTCCATTTCGGCCAGCTTCACCTGCGTCGCCTCCGACACATGCATCTCGACCAGATCGGCCGTACCGGCCGCGATCTTATGCCCGGCCTCGAAGCTGTAGATCAACACCCGCAGAGTGTTGTCGTCACCCCAGGCGTACCTGAGATCCATCCCGGCGGCACCGCCACCGAGCGTCGGATCATCCGGCCGCGGTCCTTCATAGCTGAAGACCGCCAGCACGGCTCCGAGGTCGTCGGGCGAATCAATCGTCACCCGAAGCCGGCCGTCCTGGCGATTGCAGGCGGTCTGAACCAAGCCGAGTTCCCCGGCCGCCGGCTTGGCGTACGGACGCGCCTCACCGGTAATAATCCTGATGAGATAAACCAGGTCGGCGATCGATAGCGGCAGACCGTCACCGTTAATGTCGGAGGCGGCAATCTGGCCTGGAACCGAGAAACTGAAGGCCCGCAGACCATAAATAAAGTAATTGGTGTAGACGACGGCGTCGGCCACTTCATAGGCAATGCCGTTTAGATTTATGTCACCCCGGGCGTCGATCGAATCCGGACTAATGATGCACAGGTCGCCGTTGCGGAAGGTGGCGCAACGCACCGGCAATTCCTTGCTTCCCTGCTTCATGCAGGAATCGGGAGCCCCGACGTTGTGGAGGCGACCACTCTCCGGGAACATCTGCTCGTTGAACTCATCCCAGAAGATATTCCCTTCGGGCGAATAGACCGCCTTATCCACGAGCAGATACTGGCCGCTGGGATCGGAAAAGGTATTGTCGCCGCAGTCGAACCAGAAAAAGCTGATCGGGATATGAAGGCCGCCATAATTCTGGTTGCTGCTGACCAAAAATTTCATCGAGCCTATGATTCCCTGAGGCAAGAGCTGCTCGGGCGGCGGGTGGCTGGCACCGTTGTTGATGTCGGCCAGCGACACGATCCGAAGCAAACCCGAGGGGCAATTCCCCTGGCAATTGCCGGACATCCCATAACGGTAAGTGAAATACTCCCAGCCGCTGATCGCCGGCCCCTGGTCGGCTCGCAGGAAACTGAGCACCGAGGCATCATACGAGATCAAGACATCGAACCCGGCGATTTCGGTCTGGGTCTCAACCTTCAGATTGACCGTGGCAAAAGTGCCCGGCGAGACGCACTCCGGTCCGATGATCGCAATATCCACACAGGTGGAACAGACCGGCGTCGGCAACACGGTCAAGCAGTAGTTGGCATAGACCGTGTCGCAATTATCGGTCGCCCTGAATCTGAAGCAGTATCGGGCCGAGTCATTCGTCGGCGGCCTGAAGCTCAGCAAACCGCAATTCGTGACCGGATCGAACGACAACTCTCCGCTGCCCGAATCAAGCGACAATTGCACCGGATCGTATTCGGCGTCTTTGACACAAATGCCGGCTACTTTGACCGCCGTCGAATCTGAATCGCAACGCACGATCAAGCTCAGCTCCGGCAATTGAATCTGCGGCGCCTGGTTTCGAGTAACCGTGATCGGCACCACCCAGGTCGAGGAAATGCCGCAGCTGTCGACCGCCACTATCCGCGCCTGGCACTGAACGTCGCTGGTGACCGACAGACAGACCTTGCCGGTAGCCCGGTCGTACGCGGCTCCGGGGCAGGGCCCATCGACCAGCACCGTCTGCAGGTTGTTGTCCGGATCGGTGATCGACACGTCAAAGCATAGCGTGAACGGTTCGCAGAATTTCACCGGCGCCGGAGGCTGACCGACAATCACCGGCGGACGATTGACCCTGGTGGTAACCACGAAGGAACAGGTTTTGGCCCCACACTCGGTGGAATCGGTGACCGATATGGTATCGACCCGCGGTTCCTGAATGTTATAGCAGATCGTCCCCGTGGCGGAATCATAGTGGACGTAATCCGGCTTGACCCGGACGTTCGTGCCAAGACGGCCGACCGTAAAGCAGACCTCGCCCGGAGCACAGGCGGTGATCGTGGTATCGTGCGGGCAGCGCGGGTCGGGCTGGGACGACGGCCGCACTTCGAGCAATCCTTGGGCCGTATCGGCGGCTCCGCAGATATCCACGGCAATCACCGTGATCTGGCAGACGCCAAAGGCGCTGGGTGTCCAGCAGATGGTATGATTGCCGCTGTCATATCTGACCGGCCCGGCGCAACCGCTGCTCACAGTGACCGAAGATATATTGCCGTCCGGATCGGATAACGTCACCGGCAGGCATATTTCACGCAATTCGCACAGGTAGGTCGGCACCCCAAAACCAGGCACCGTCACCACCGGCGGGCGGTTGACGGCGGCGGTTATCGTGCCGACATCGGATGCCGACTTGCCGCAGTCGTCATAGGCGGTAACGGTAATGGCATAGGTCCCCGACGCCGTCACCTGCAAACATACTTTATGATTGGCCGCATCATAGCGGGCCGGCGGCGTCACGACGACCGAATCAATATGACCGTCGCTGTCGGTGACCGTCACCGGCAAGCAGACGTCGGCCGCTCCGCAGAGAAGAATCGTCGAATCGCCCACCTGAACGGTCGGCGGCTGGTTGCGCCGGGCCGTCACGACAAACCCGTCATCATCGAACAGGCCGCAAGAATCGGTCACCCTGATGCTGAATCTATAGACACCCGCCGTGTCGGGCGTGAAGCAGAACCGGCCCTGGTCGAATTTGCCGATCGCCGGCGTTATCGTGATCTGGGCGATGTTCCCATCGGCATCGGCGATAACAAAGCCGCCCACGCAGATCTCCTGCATCACACACTGGAATATCGAGGTATCCGCCGGCGCCGTCACCTCGGGGCCGACGTTGCGCCGGACTTCTATCAGGCCGGTATCCAGTGCCACGGCCCCGCAGTTGTCATACACCGACACGATGACTTCATAACGGCCGCCCTTAT
>CAZPEV010000136.1:0-9276 GCA_964585635.1 uncultured Ignavibacteriales bacterium | reverse complement strand
GGCAGTTGTCGCAATGATTACCGATCCCGTCCCCATCGCTGTCAATCTGGCTGGGGTTGGGGACGGTTGGGCAGTTGTCACAAGCGTCACCTAGGCCATCGGCGTCGGTGTCATTTTGATTGGCGTTGGCCGTTTGCGGACAATTGTCGCAGAGATCGCCGACGCCGTCGCCATCGGTGTCAAGCTGATTGGCGTTGGCAAGGCCGGGGCAGTTGTCGCAGGCATTGCCAAGGCCGTCGCCGTCGCTATCGGTTTGCCCTGGATTGGACACGGTTGGGCAATTGTCGCACAGATCACCGCGGCCGTCGGCGTCGCTGTCCAATTGAATTGTGTTGACTACGGTCGGGCAATTGTCGCAGACGTCGCCGACGCCGTCGCCGTCCGTATCGAGTTGACTGGCATTGGCAAAGCCGGGGCAATTATCGCAAACGTCGCCAATTCCGTCACCATCGGTATCCGCCTGATTGGGGTTGTAGGTGTTGGGGCAATTATCCCAATTGTCGCACGCAAGGTCGAGGTCAGCGTCGGTGGTGCACCCGGCCACGTAAAAGCAGACTGGAGTGGTGACCGAAATGCTGAGTTGATTGGCGTTATGGTCAACAAGAGAAATATGCCCGGCCGGCGGGAAAAAGCAGGTGTCGATGCAGATGGTTTTCACTTCACCGGGTGATACCGCCGTTGGCGTCAAGTGAAGCGACACCATCCGCTGTGCCGGCCCGGTTCCCATGCCCGGCTGATTCATCATGAAGGCCCCAATAAGCATGGAATCAGGGGTGATGCCATCGACAGTTCTTTGGGTGACGAGCAACCCGTCGGATAAGTCCCAGTTAATATCCATCCGTGTCCCAGGCACGATGGACACGCATTTGATGGTCGAGCCGTATCCCTCCGGAACGGCGTTCCAGGTCCAAGTGGCTCCGTCGGGTGAGTATATTCTGATCGGAATTTGCCAGGCGAGGATGGAGTCGCTGTTTTCAATGATGATGTCGATCGTGGTCGGCATGCCGCCCCACAAGGTATCGCCCGGATGAACGGTGCCGAAGGTAATATGATTTACCCCCCAGGCGGCACCGGTCGGAAACAGGCCCACCATAATAATGATACCCAAACATGACAGACGTTTCATGTAAATACCCTCCCGGTAAGAATTAATTTTGTGCAGGCTTTCACAAAAAATATACATATTAGGGGACGTCTTTGCAAGGGCTTTCTCCGGGGGTGGGTTCGCGGATATGGAACTTTTCCTTGATTTCGGGGTGTATAATACGTTTAATTAATGGCTTATGAATCAGAACCATAGGGTGGAGAGCATGGGTAGATTTGTTAAATTGACGATCCTGGCCGGCTTGGCGATTCTCGTGGCCGGATGCCATGGCGGGCGGAGCCTGGTGCAACAGCCGGAGACGAAAAGAGCTGATTCCTCGCAGGCGTTTGTCTTCGCCGAAACACCGTTCTTGACGATCAACGCCGACATGATGGCGGAGCAGTTCTATATTGATCAGGTTCCGGCGACTATCAAGAAGGTCGATTCAGCGACGGCGTTGAATGCCGTGTACGGAATGCTTTTGGATTCGCTGCTGGCCGTGGGGGCCAAGTCGTACGATCTACGGCAAGACCCGGTCTTGTACCGGCAGTACCTTATGTTGCGCTATGACAAGGTTATGCGCCTGCTGTATCAGCAGCTCATCGTGGACTCCGTGACCACCAGTGATTCCGAGGTCACCGCCGAATACGAGGCCAGCCGGGAAGAGTTCAAGGTGCCGATAATGTATCGGGCTCGGCATATCGTGCAATCTTCCCAGGGCTTGAAGACTTCGGCCGATTCGGCACTGTACCGAGGCAAGTCAGAGCTTGAGCTGGATTCCATCGCTCACGGCCTCGCCGTTGAGTATAATCAGCGGTTACTGACCGGGGCGCCGTTTGACACACTGGCCATGCTGTATTCACACGATCCCGGCTCCAAAACCCGCGGCGGCGATTTGGGGTTTCTGCCGGCCGCCAGCCTGGCTTCCCCCTTTGATTCGGTGGTGCAAAACCTGCCGGTCGGGCAGGTATCCGGCGTATTCAAAACCGTTTTCGGCTGGCATACGGTGCGAGTGGAGGAAGTTTCTCCGGAGCATTATCTTCCGCTCGATTCGGTGCGGGCACAGGTGGTGAAGAAGGTCACAGAGGGGAAGTTGATGGTGCGGAGCCGGGCGTTTCTGGATTCAATTCGCGCCGACGGCACCGTCGAATTGGACAGCGCCGCGTTGCAGAAAGAAGATTCGCTGCATGCCAGGAACGATCCCATGGCCTTTATCAATCGGCGGGATAAGAAGTATGGCAACGACACCTTGACGTTTCAGGACTATGCCGAACAGGTCTTTCCCTATCAGAAGTCGAAGAAGATTGACCGGCCGCTGACCTTTGACGAGAAGGCGGAGGTGATCTCGGCCGTGGCCATGCGTTACCATTTGCTGCGAGCGGCGCGCAAACTGGGATATTATACACAGCCGGAAGTGGAGCAATTCGCCGATCAGGTCTGGACGCGGTATGTGGTGTCGATTCGCAAGAAGGAACTTATCAAAGACACCTATGTGCCGACCGAGGAGGAGATCAAGGCCTATTATGACAGCCATCTTTCCGATTACCAGGTTGAGAGGCCGATCTATGTGCAGCACATCATTTTTGCCGATTCCGCTCTGGCCGAATATGTGCGCGACGTTCTTATGTCGGGGGGAGACTTCTTGAAAACGGCTCAGGAGTATTATCCCGGCGACCCGGACATCCGGCTAGCGGCGGCCGATCTGGGCACTATCGGGCCGAATGATATGCCGCCGGCATTCTGGAGGGCAGCTTCCTCGACGCCGATAGGCGAAATCTCCCATCCCGTCAAGACCGAATTCGGGTATCATCTGATCAAGGTGATCTCCCGGCAGTATTCCATCGATTACGAAGCCGCCAAGGATAAGACTAAGCCGGTTCTCCTGGCCGCCTTTCGGGAGCGAGTGCGGCAAGAATTTGTCGACGCCAAACTGGGAGGACCACCCAAAATTCACTGGGAGCGGCTGGGCGACCTGTATCGAAAGGTACTGCCGCCGCCGGATTTCTCCGGTCTTCGTTGATCGGCATGCGTCAAACTAACGAGATTTCCCTGTCGGCCGAGCTGGTCCGTAAAGGAATTCATCTCTTCGCCTTGGTTATTCCGGCCGGCTACTACCTTATGCCGTATTCTCTGGCCTTGGGATTGGTGGCCCTGGCGGCGGTGGTGTCGATCGCGATTGATCTTTCCCGTTTTCGGCGGTGGCCGTTGTGGTCCTGGGTCAGCCAGATTCTGACGCCGATTATCCGAGAGCACGAAATCACGGGAGGATTCACAGGAGCCAGCTATATTCTCACGACCTCGACGTTTTGTATCCTGCTCTTTCCGAAAATGATCGCCATAGCAGCCATCGTATTCATCATTGTCGGTGACATCGCCGCGGCCCTGGTCGGCCGCGTCTACGGAAGGCACAAACTGGTGGCGAATAAATCGGTCGAGGGCTCCAGCGCCTGCCTGTTTTCACTGGTCGCGGTGACTTTTCTCATCCCGGGATTGCCCCTTCGGGCAGGGTTGGTGGGAGCGGTGGTGGCTACGGCCGCCGAAGCGTTTTCAGGGAAGATCGATGACAACCTGGCGGTTCCTCTGGCCTCCGGGGCGGCCATGCTGGCGGTCATGTATTTCTCGGGATACGAGCATGCCCGGTTGTTTGACGCGCTGATAGCGGCGATCAATGGCTGACCACCGAGCCGTCTCGGCAGCGCCATAGAAAGGATTTTTCTGCACCTATGAAGATCATGGATTTTCGATCAGATACGGTCACGCGACCGTCGCCGGAGATGCGTCGCGTCATGGCCGAGGCCGAGGTCGGCGACGATGTGTTTGGTGACGATCCCACCGTCAAACGGCTGGAAGCGATGGTGGCTGAGCGCTTGGGACAAGACGCCTCGCTGTTCGTGCCATCGGGAACGATGAGCAATCAAGTGGCGCTCTACTCCGCCAGCGAACGGGGAGATGAGATTCTTTGCGAGACCGGCAGCCATATTATCAGCTACGAAGTGGCCGCGCCGGCGGCCATTTCGGGCCTTTTGACCCACCCCATCGATGGTGATAGGGGAATCTTGTCCCCGGAGCAGATCGCGCGGCAGGTGCGCGAGCCGAATATCCATGTTCCCCGCACCCGAATCGTTGCCTTGGAGAATACGCATAACCGGGCCGGTGGGACGATCTATCCGATCGAAACGATCGCCGCTATCAACGCCGTGGCTCGGCGGCACGGGCTATGGATGCATCTCGACGGCGCCCGTCTGTGGAATGCCCACGTTGCCACCGGAGTGGCTCTGGACCGATACGCCTCCTATTTCGATTCCGTTTCGGTCTGCCTGTCGAAGGGGCTGGGGGCGCCGGTAGGTTCGCTCTTGTCGGGCGGCAAAAGCTTCATCGAAAAGGCGCGGCGGACCCGCAAGATGTTCGGCGGCGGGATGCGTCAGGCCGGAATCCTGGCCGCGGCCGGCATCTATGCCTTGGAACATAATCTTGCGCGACTGGCGCAGGATCATGTCCTTGCCCGATGGCTGGCGGAAAAGCTGAATCGGCTGCCCGGCCTGCAGGTCGATCTTGACACGGTGCAGAGCAATATTATCGTCGTCAATCTTGACCCGCAGATCATCACGGTCGGGCGGTTTGTGTCGCAAATGGCTGCTCAGGGGGTGCTCTGCGTGCCGTTTGGCCCGGCCCGGGTGCGGTTTGTGGCGCACCTTGACGTCTCCGAAGCGGATGGCCGCGCCGCCGTCGATGCGGCGGGAAAAGTGCTGGGCGGGTAAGGCCGTTCAACCGGCGAAGGCGGTTGCCGGAAGGCAAAAGTCCCGATCATCAGATCCGGAGCCGGGAGAGTCATACGACTAAACCAATATGATATCAGGCTCCCTCCGTTGTTCTGCGGTCCCGCTAATTGACGGTTGACAATCGCTGATCGCCGGCATAGATAGCAGCCATGCCCCAGGTTTATTTCACCATCCTTGGATCCTCAGCCGGTATGCCCCAACCGGACCGGGTCAACTCGGGGTACCTGCTGGAGGCGGGTGGTCGCCTGATTCAGTTTGATTGCGGAGGCGGCGTCTCGGCGGCGTTCCGGCGCGCCGGGTTTGATCCCTTGGGGGTGGAACGGATAGTCATTTCGCACACCCATCCCGACCACATCTCCGATCTACCGCTGTACGTCCAGATGCTGTATCTGGCGGGCCGGAAGACGGCCTTCGACATCCATCTGCCGCAGGAGGCGGTCAGGTCGGTTCAAGACTGGTTCCGCGCTCTGTACCTGCTGCCCGGAAAACTGCCGTTTGACGTCGGTTTCGTCCCGGTCACGGCGGACAAATCCTTGGCCTTTGGGGAGATAACCATCTTCCCGATCTCAAATCGTCACCTGGCTGGGTATGCGCCGATTCTCGCCGATGCCCACCTTGACAACCGGATGCAGAGCTTTTCCTACTTAATTACGGTCGGGGGGAAGAACGTGCTCTATTCCGCCGACCTAGCGTCGGAGAGCGATCTGAAGCCGTACCTGGGGAATCTCGATCTGCTGGTTGTCGAATCGACCCATATCGATATCGCCCGTTTGTTGCAGGCGATTGTCGCCGCTAACGTCGGTCGGGTAGTGCTCACGCATATCGCCGAGGATTATGATGTCGCACAGACGCTCCTCGCGGCCCATAAGGCCGGAGTCGGCAACCTCTGCATGGCCCACGACGGGATGCGAATTGCCCTATAATCATAATGATGGTGAGCAGCGTCTTGACGGATCGAGGATGAATTTTCGCGCGATGGCACGTCGAGATTACCTAGAGTGGGGTTCGATCCTGCCCGGACCGCCGCCGCTACTTTCTGAAAAACGAGAATATTATGTACAGCCAAAAAATAGTGGCAGCGTACACGCCCAGCATGAAATTATTAAGGACGAAGGGACGTTTTTTCTTATGGGGTGGAATCTTTACCATCGAATGGCAATGACTGCAAACCATCGCCCCTTTGGGGATCAACTCCTTGCAAAAGGGGCAGACGGTGACGTTGCGCGCGTTGGGGGATAGCGATTCCATCTTCTTCATACGCCAGCCTCAACTATCGTGAAGGAGGCGGTTAGCCGAGGGGAGGCATCGCGACCCACCTCCGGCCTGTCATGGCCGACCGCAATGTCAGCTCACGTTTCCTCGCCGCCGGAAATGGCAAATCCGATGTTTTTCTGCTCCTTGCCGTAGATTTTGATCGGCCCAAACTGCCCCTCATACTTTTTGATATTTTCTTCCAGGGCGTTCAGGAGCATCTTGGCATGCGGGGGAGTCATGATAATCCGTGAAAAGACCTTTCCCTTCTGCATGCCGGGCATGATCCGGGCGAAGTCGATAATGATTTCCGACGGCGAGTGGGCGATCAGGGCCAGATTGGAGTAGGTGCCCTCCGCCGCCTGGCCGTCGAGTTCAATATTGATTCGTGCCGGTTCTTGTTTCATAGTTACTCCACTCATGAGTGATCGCTGTTTGCCTGATCCAGCCATGGCCAATTCCACCGCTGCAAATATCTTGCTATCAGACGGAAAGCTAATATATTGAGCGATCAAGTCAACCAAAATCGGGAAGTGGACCGATGACGATAAGCGAAGCGCGCGGACGCGCAATCATTGACGGCCTGGGAGGGCATGACATCGCCGTGGTGGGCGACCTCATGCTGGACGAGTATCTATGGGGATCGGTCGACCGCATTTCACCGGAGGCGCCGGTGCCGGTCGTCAGCGTCACCGGCGAGTCATCGACCCCCGGCGGGGCGGCCAACGTGGCCGGCAATATTCTGGGCCTGGGGGACCGGCCGCTTCTGGTCGCGTTGGTCGGCAACGACCATGCCGCCGAAATTATCGATTGGCTGCTGCGCGAAAAGGGAATTGTGACCGAGGGGATCATCTCCGACCCGCAACGGCCAACGACGGTTAAGACGCGGATTATCGCCCACAACCAGCAGGTCGTCCGGGCCGATCGCGAAGTCAAGAGGGACCTGACCCCGGAGCTTGAAGACCGGGTGATGACGCTTATCCAGGATCACGCCGCCATCCTCAAGGGGATCATCGTCTCGGATTACGGCAAAGGAGTGATTACCGCGACACTGCTGGTGCGGTTGATCGACTTTTGCCTGAGGCATGAAATATTCATCGCCGTCGATCCGAAGGATACCAATTTCCCGAGGTATAAGAAGGTTTCGCTGATCACGCCCAATCACCACGAGGCCGGATTCGCCTATGGAATGCGAATCGTAGACGAAGAGACCTTAGTCACCGTCGGTCGGGGGCTTCTGGAGCGGCTGGAGGCCCGCGCCATACTGATCACCCGTGGCGAAAAGGGGATGGCGCTGTTTCGGGCCAATGGCGCGGTCAGCCTGATTCCGACCGTGGCGCGCAAGGTGTACGATGTGACCGGCGCCGGGGATACGGTCATCGCCTCTTTCGTTTCGGCGATGGCGGCCGGGGCGTCGCTGGAGGAGGCGACCATTATTTCCAACCAGGCGGCGGGAGTAGTAGTTGGCGAGGTTGGCACGGCCACGATTACCAGGGATGCCCTGCGGGCAGCATTCCATCATACCTACGGGGTTGGAAAATGACTGTCTTGAGATCGAAACTGGTCGCCCGAAAAAAGATTGCGGCGCTTTGCCATCGGTTACGCAGGCAGGGAAAGAAAATCGTTTTCACCAATGGCGTTTTCGATATTATTCATATGGGACATGTCGCTTATCTGGCGAAGGCCAGGAGCCTGGGCGATGTCTTGATTGTCGGCCTGAATACCGACGCCTCTGTCCGGCGGATCAAAGGACCAAAGCGGCCGATTAATCGCCAAGCGGATCGGGCGGGGGTGCTGTCGGCCCTGGAATATGTCGATTATATAGTCTATTTTTCGGAAACGACCCCGGAATGTCTGATCGCTCAGGTGCGGCCGGACATATTGGTCAAGGGAGCCGATTATAAGCTCTCCCAGATCGTCGGCGCCGACGCGGTGAAGTCATATGGGGGGAAAGTGCGGCGTATCTCATTGCAAGGCAGTCATTCCACCAGTCGAATCCTGCGGCGGCTGTCGATCTGAAATGCCGGTGACGGCGGCCGCTACCTGATCCAGCCCAATCGGCGAGATACCATGGCGCGGGTGGCAATTATTTTATTATAAGACCCATTTTTGTTCTTGACAGACGGATAATATTATCTTAGTCATAGGTCAGAGGGTCGCAACCAGCGGGCCGGTGCGACCGAGAGAGGAACCTTCCGACGGTAATTCAATTTTAGGTGGCCTGGGGGCATGGCACCGGTTCAAGTGTTGCCGTCATGCACATTGGAAGGCGGGGGCGTAGAGCCGGAAGGAGGCGCCATGTCAGGCACAGTCACCGAGCTATGCGTCATGCTGGAGAACATGCTGCGCACGGCCGATCGAGAGAGGCTGCACCCGATCGACTGGCAGCGATTCTATGACGTCATCGTCTACGCCGCGCGGGAGGAACTGGGAGAAGCGTTCTCGGCCGATGATCTTGGCCGGCTTCTCCAGGACTTCAGCCTCTCGCGCGGGCAAGTGGAGCAAATGCAGTTGGTCTTTGCGCACGGAAGACGACTGCTGCAATATTACCGGTCTTTGAATTGATTGATGAGGGTTCGGGCGGCCCCGTTGCAGCCTTGAGAAGAGGGGGACCCACCTGATGCAGATGGCCCTTCAGGGGACATCGAGGAGGGGGGAAGCCTCTCTAAGAGGTGTGACCCTCCGCAGCAGGCCGCATTCTCATAGCATGTGGCGGGGCTCCCGCTCCCTCTTTCCAGGCGGACTGGATGTCTTGATCCAGCGGCGGCCTGCAACATTCTGCCGTCGGCGAATACTGATTATTATCCCTCCGGAGCCGATAATCCGCCTGATCGAACCTCACTTGGGCGGCAGCGTTTCATGGGCGCCATCGCAGAATGGCTGGGTCTCTGATTGGCCATAGCAGCGCCAGGAACGGGTTTCCGGCTCGCAGTCGACGGGACGATCGGCATTGGGGTGGCGACAACGGGATCGCTCCTTGATTCATCGTTCCTCATTCCGAAAACATCCTTGACCCAGTCTGAACTTTGTCTCGCCGCGCAGCAACAAATATATGCGCCACACATACTAAGACATAGAGTCCCAATTCGTTTTCGCCGCCGCCGGTGGGGTAGTGTAAATTCTTTTGTGTAGATTTGGATTTTGGAGGGCAAAAAGAGAGGG
>CAZPEV010000135.1:0-9297 GCA_964585635.1 uncultured Ignavibacteriales bacterium | reverse complement strand
TAGCCGTCATGCCCCAGTGCCTGGCGAAATCGGTCGAAAGCGGGTACAACCCCGGCTCAGAGTTCTGATTCAGCCCGACATCCGGAGCCACGTTTCGAGCCATCATCCACCCGGAAGCGCCCATGTCCATGGCAAAGTAGACGCCCGCCAGCAAGCCGGCATAGGACGGGTCCGGCGAACCATCGGCGTCATCGTTGACGAACAGCTGCACCTTATGCGACAGCAGATCGACCAGGGTCGGCAGCACCGGGACAACCTGGCCTGCCCCCCGATGAATACCGAAATAGTCGGTTTCGGTGCCCGGCGGATATTTGGGATCGGTAATAGAGAACGTGTCGAACGGCCGCTAGCCTGCGCCATATATCTCCAGCAGCGCCCCATTGATGTAATCGGCGTATAGCTGTTTGACCAAGTTAAGGTTAAGCGGGGTCCAATAGGCCGATCGCTTGAACGAGGTTTCATCCTGAACCGCCACCGCCTTCTCAAACAGGGCTTCCACGACATAGAACTGGTTGAAGGCCGGTGTCGGATCGGGCACAAAGCCATCATCTCTGGCGCGGACCCAAAAGACGAACTTGAACTGAGTGGTCTTGGTCAAATTGGAAACATCCCGGAACACGTCATAAATGGTGGTCGCCTCGTCCGTCACCCAAACGTCAGTCGTGTCGGTGGCGTACTTGGGTCCCTTGGAACGGGCCAGCGGTTGTTGGACGCCGTTGAGCACGGGTGGTATGGAACCCAAATCCAAAACTCTGGCGCTGGAGCAATTGGTGTACTTGCCGCTGTCCGGATTCCAAATGCAATTCTCATTGACGACATTGAAATATACGGAATCATTCTTGTTGAATGGTCCATAGAGCCGCCACTCATACTCCAGGGGCGGCTTGGCCCGTCCCCAGTCGGTGGAGTCGGCCCCGTCCCAGACGAGATGGATTCCCGGGGCCACCGAATTGGAATCCTTGGCGTTGATATATACGGCATCGGCGCGCTGGTGCGTATTGGGATAATGATTGTTTCGGGAGTACCGCCGCCACACGATGTCGGACTTGGCCCCGGCATCATCCTGGGCCTGGATAAAGAAATATTGGGTGACGAAAGAGTCCACCGGGAAATCTATGTTGGCATAAAGACGAACCGTGGCCGTGGATTGGGGATGGTCAAGGTCGACTTTGAGCGCCGTCCAGTTGAATTGCTCATCCGTCGCCTGATCGACAAAGACGTCGACCGGCACCCGCTGTCCGTTGATGCGGAGATTGGAGTCCAGAACCACCGCGTAACGGAACGACGCGATGAATCCGTCGATGTCGGTGGCGTACCAATTCAAGTCGGGATTGCGCGAAAATTGGGCGCCATCAGGAGGCGTGTTCACGATAAATACCTGGGGCGGCTTATTCAGCGCGGCCACGCCGCTCCGGTCCGGCCCGCAGCCCGTCAGAACCGCCAGCACGAGCATGATCAGCGCCAGGCCCGCGACAACGAGGCTTATCAGTCTTATTCCATTTCGTGATGCTGTCATGGCTTACTCCTCAAAAAGCTACGGTCAGCGAGAAACGGTGAATTTCGCGCAGGAAACCAAAATCCTGATATCCATAATCAACCCTGATCTCGCTGGCTTCCCCAAACGGCCATTTCAAACCGGCGCCGGCGGTAAATCCGCCCACGTCGTAATTGAAACGATTGCCGGCCCGCACCGCAAAGCGTTCTTTGTACCAATACTCGATCCCGGCGTTGTACTGCTCCAGGTTGTCCGATGGATGAGCCCCTTCCAGGGAAATGGACGCCAGATGGTCCGGCGTCTCAACCACATTGAAGGAGGTTCCAAATTTGAAGTTGATCGGCAGCGGGTATGTTTGCTGAACCATTTTCATGTCGGGCCCGAAATTCACGATACCGATGGCGATCTTGAAGCCGCGGTAGCCGGTATCATAGAGCGTCCCCACGTCGGCCGCCCAGCCCATAGCCGATTCATTATCATAGAATTCGCCCACGTATTTCAACGTCGCTCCCAGCGAAAAATGCTCCGTCAAACTCTTGGCGAACGTCGTCGACACGGCAAAATCATAGGCCTTGAACATTTCCCCCGTCCCGTCGGGATGAGCGTAGGTCGTCAAGGGGATATCGCCGGAGTTGAGAAAATAAAATCCGAACCCCAATACGCCCGACAGCTGCTCCACCGGAAAGGCCACGCCGGCGAATTCATAATTAATCTCCGCCGGATAGTCGACATGGGTAAACATCGCCTCCCGGCTGAACAACTGCGTCAGCCCGGCCGGGTTATAGTAGATCGCCGAAACGTCGTTGGCGATCGCCATATAGGCCTGGGCCATCCCGATGGCGCGGGCCGAGACGCCGATATCCAAGAATTTGGCGCCGGCCGTTCCCACTTTGGCCTGGCCGTACAGGTCCGACGGGAGCTGGAACATGGCCATCACCGCCACCACCAGCACCAGCGCCCATCCGCCGCAGGTAAGTTTTCTTATGCCAGACATCTGCATGCTCCCATTCATCTATGCTAAGGGCATCTTTTCATCCACGCCAGGGCCCATTAGAATTGCAGCCCCAGACCGACGATGATCTGTCGGCCCCGGCCCCAGTTGGAGGGGTCGGCCTGACGCTCCGTGCCGCCCCCGATCACGCCCGACTGATTGTTATTGGTATCGGGTCGGCCGGTAGCGCTGTACACGGCGCTGACGTTCTTATTATCAAAAAGGTTGTTGACCCACAACTGCACCATATACTCCATCCCCGAGAAGCGGAAACGCTTGTGGACCTTAATATCCGTGAAAGCGGTCGACGGCAGCCGCATCGAATTCGTCAGCGGCAGCTCGCCGACATCCAGTTTCATGCCGGGGAAATTCTTCGCGGGGGTATACGGGGAACCGGTCTGGAAGCGCCAGAAGATCGACATATCCCAGTCGTTCGGAATCGAAAGGCCGAACAGCTTGGGATGGTCGCGGTCGGTAAAGTAAAACTGGAGCCAGAGGTTGACCCGGTGACGGATATCCCAACTCAACGGATTCTCGTCGATGGCGATGGCGTCCTGAGCCAGCAGGCGCTGGTAGTTCTCGGCGTCCGACGAGGACTTGCCGTAGGCAAAGGCATATTCATAACTCAGATTGCCGATGATGAATCGCGAGGCCTCGCGCGCCAACTCCAACTCAAAGCCGCGGACGCGGGCATAGTCGGTGTTGTCATAGTATGAAAACGCCGCCGCGCCCGTGCCGTAGGTCGAGGTATTGATGATGTCGAAGTAATCCTTGTAGTAGCCCGACATCTTTACCGAGTACTCGTCGGTGAACGCATAATTGACGCCGAACGTGTAGTTGACCGTCTTGGTATAATCGAGGTTGGGATTTCCCACCAGCGACACGTCCCCCCGACCATACGGGTTGGAGTTGCGATACATCCGGGAATAGGCCGGCAATTCATAGAAATGGCCGTAGTTGAAGCGGATCATCGCCCGTTCCGAGATCGGGTAATTGATCGACACCCGCGGCGAGATCTTGTTGCGAATCTTCTGCAGCTTGTTTTTGGTGATATCCTGAATCTTCGAGGCCCCCTTCAGCTCATCCTGAAAGAAGACGTCGGCGCGCAGCCCCAGCGAGGCCACCAACGACCCGTACTCAATCTTGTCGCGGAAATAGGCCACCAGTACATTCGGCTTGCGCACATAAAAATCGCGCACGTTGCCGCGATCAGGGAAGGGAAAGGTATCGATGGCCGTGGCGTGGTACTGCAACCCCTGAATGTTGGATACCCCGACGCTCTCATGCCGGAGTTCAAGACCGGTCTTGATTTCGTGCGCTCGACCGATGGCCTTCTTGAAATTTCCCTTCAGGGTGTATTTGTCAACCTTCTCTTCCGTCCAAATGTTGGGGTAATCGCCCCCCTGCCCGTACCCGTAAAGCAGGAAACCGGTGCCGTTGTCGCCGCCAATGTCATGACGGCCGTTCTTGTTGATGTCGACGTACGGCTCGCCGGGATCATACCGGTTATTGGGCGCATCATAGACCCCATTACCATTGTAGTCAATATAAGGAATACCCGGCTGCCAGGGATCGTTGGGCGAATCATAGCGGTTGTTTCGATTCAGATCCATGTTCTTGGCCGGATCGTTTGATATCACGAAGCGATCGACGCCGGGATCGTAAACGCCGTTCTTGTTGATATCGACAAAGGGCTCGCCCAGCGATGAATCGCCGTCGATATACGGCTCCTCGCGGGTGGTCGAACTGGAGGGCGACGTCACGTCGCGATAGATTTCGTCGTACGTGCGGTTGCCGTTGACGTCCCTGGTCAATCTATCACCCATGTCCCAGACACCGTTCCCGTTGAGGTCGACAAAGGGCTCCCCTTCATAGGAGTCGATAATGCCGTTGCCGTTCAGGTCGTAGTACGGCATCCAGTATCCGCCGATCTGATCGTCGGTCGTGATCACGATATCGCCGTTGTTTCGAAACGGAATATACACCGCTCCATGCTTGACTGAATCGGGAAAGATATTCAGGAACGGCTCGTAGGAGTCGTACTTGTTGTTGTGGTTGAGATCATCGTAGGTCTCGTACTCCTCGATGTAAAGAAAACTATCGGGGTCAAGACCCTGGCCGGGATGATTAGGGTCGCCCGGTTTCTCCCAATAACGGGAACCCCAGTACGACAGGTTCACTTCATAGTCCGACGACTTGGACAAAACCTGCTTCAATTGCAGCGAGACGGTATTGGTGCCGTAACTGTAAATGGGGGCCGTGGCCGGCGTGTAGCGGTACATCCAGTTGAAATCGGTGCCGTCGGACCAGCTCCCCTTGTAGAGGACCTTGGCGTGCGTATTGTTGCTGGGATCATACGCCATCGTGAAATCCAGATTGTACTGGTTGCTCTGACGATCGGGAATGTGAATCCCCAAGAAATTAATGCCCGAGTACTGCTTCTGCGTCGCGGGCGTCCCGTATTTCCAGTACGGCAACCGGGTATCGGACTTCAAGGCCCGGGAATAGACGTAGAACGTGAAATTTTTCCCCTTGAAGTAATCGATTCCCAGCGCCGGCAGGACGCGATTGGTCAGCATCGGATCGGGCCCGCTGAGACTGAACTCCAACAAATCATAATTCTCCGAGTACTTGTTCAGATTCTTGCTGCCCAGATCGTCGGTGTAGTACTGAATCCGCGTCCGCGTCTTTTCCGGAGAACCCTCGGGGGAGGTGATCTTTACCACGCCCGACAGCGCCTCGCCGTACTCGGGGTCGAACCCGTCTTTGATCACCTGCAATTCCAGAACCGCCGAGGAGGAAATATTGATGCCGGCGTCGACCGGCGCCCGGCCGCCCAGCGGATCGGAGTAGTTGACGCCGTCCACCAGGTAGGTGGTCTCGCCCGAGCGGCCGCCGCGAATGTGCAGCTCGCCTTCGGCATCTATGGTAATACCCGTCTCGCGCGCCAAAAGATCGTTGACCGACGCCACCGGGGCGGCCTGAATTTCCTTGCTGGTCTTGATCGCCACGGTGCCGGTCTGGTTGATGTCGATGCCTTTGCGCTGCCCCTTGACGACGGACACCCTCCCGGTCTCGATCACCGATTGTTTCATCTGAATATTATTCTCAGACGTCTGGTCGGTGCTGACCTGAATACCCTCAACCTCCACCCCCTCGTATGATAAGAGGGTAACCTTCAGGTTATATGTACCCGGGGGCACCGAGAGGATGATGTAGTTGCCGTTGATATCGGTCTTGGCGCCCATCGTGGTTCCCACAATCTGCACCGAGACGCCGAACAGCGGCTCGCCCGACTTATTGTCAGTGACGGTTCCTTTGATACGTCCGACCGAACCGGCGAACAATCCGCCGATAAGACACACCATGGTCACTACCAGGACAAGCGCCGTCAAGGCCGGTCTTGAACCACGGAACATATTTGAACCCTCCTCAATGGGATAGTGATATCGCTTCATGGTGGGGTGAGGGATATCAGCTTGTTGAAAATGGCTCTGGCTCAACAAACTATGCAACCAATCCTTTCTCCACTCGTATCAAGACGCCAGGACGTCTGGCCGATGTCCCAGCCCCGGGCCGCGGCAATATAGCGGCCCCATAAGGTATCGAAGATACACCATCTCCGCCGATATAGTCAAGCGGATTTTTCTCTTTTCCGCCCATATCGTTCCTTCATAATGCCTGTCTACCCAATCGCCATGTGCAATTAAAAATCGGCCGGCGCCAGATTTTCAAAATCTATCAGATGCCCAAGAACGGTGTCTCGCTCGGCAGCCGAAAACGATCCCAAAGCCAGACTGACGCCATAGGCTGCGGCCAACGACTCCGCCAAACACCCTTCCAACTCCCGCCGCCGGAGGGAGATTCCCGATATCGCCGGTAAGTCGCTCGCGTTAAGGGCGTTATCTATCGCCGCGTGCGGCCGCTGGGATGACAGCCGGACCGCTCCGTGCTGAAGCAAACCATGGCGGCCCCGTCGTTGTGACCCCGCCGCCGCCTTCTGCCCCCGGACCAGTACCTCATATCGGGATATGGCCGCGAAACATCCTTTTTGCCGCTCTGGCGAGTTCGCCAGCGAAACCGGAGCATCACGGTGTGCAATTTCCGCGGGCCAACCCAGCTGCCGATAAAAGGCGACAATGGCTTCCGCGATGCGGAGATAACTGTCCCCCAGCGATTCACCCAAGATCGGATGGTCCGAAAAATTGCCGGCTACGGCATAAGTCAACTCGCCGTCATCGTGAAGAAGGGCGCGGCCGCCGGTTATGCGACGCACCACCGGCGTGCCATCCAGGCGCCCGACCGCCACCGCCCGATCCAGACGCTGGTGATAACCGATGGTAATGGAGGGCCGGTCCCAGCCATATATCCTGACGATGGGTGATGATTGGCCCCCTTCCGCCAGCGCCCAAAGAGAGGCATCCGCCGCCATGTTGTACGGCGCCGGATTCTTGCCCTCCAGTATCAGCCGCCATTCACTCATCGCCGGGAATATACCACCCCCCAAGACAAAAGCAACCGCTCCCCCCTTCCCGCGGCCGATCTTTTTGGAGTAGGAAGCCGAGCCTCGCCTCCGGCCCGGCGAGGGAGGGGCCGATACGTGCGCCGATTAACCGTTTCGGAAATAGAGGAACCACGCCCAATAGACGATCAGCGAGACGAAGGCGACCAGCGCCAAAATTAAGCCCGCCAATTCAAGATAAAATCCCGACTTGCGCCAGCCGTTATGTTTGGCCCGCCAACCCTGAGGGAACAGAATCCGGAAGTCAACGCTTAATTTGGGGCGGACGCGGGAGGCCAGGGTGCGGTCCGTAATCCGCTGGGACTGGCCGATCACGTACAGGGCGGAGCCGAAGATGAGAAGCATGGCCGGCAAATAGGCCGCAAAGAAGTAATCCATATGTCTCCCTCCGCAACCGCTCCCTCGATGGCCGCAATCAACGCCCCATATTAATTTGGTCGACCGGCCGGAATCAAGGGGAATCGGCATCCGATGGAGAAATCCGCCGGCGGCCATTTCCACCGGAGATCGTCCGTGTCGGCAAAGGAGGGAAGGGGATCAAACATCTAAAGACTGGGCCAGTCACGATAGGCGGTCGAGCCGCCTGGGGTCAATGCCGTACTGCTTTAATTTCAGGCGGAGCGTCGATTCCGGAATGCGAAGCGCTTCGGCCGCCCGTTTTTTGACGCCATGCTGCTCTTTCAGCGCCTTGATAATAAAGCGCTTCTCATACTCGGACAAATAGTCGTAAAGCGAAAACCCATTTCCCGGTACCATCGCCGTCTCCTGCGGATCGGTGGCGGCCACCGGCGCTTCCTCGCCCACGATGCGCGCCGACAACAGCGACGGCGTGATCAAGCCTTGATTATTCGCCAGCAGAACCAGCTTCTTGACCTCGTTTTCGAGTTCCCGCACGTTCCCGGGCCAATCATAGTCGACCATATATCGCATGGCGTCGGGCGACATCTGGCAATTGCTGTCGGCCAGGAAATGAGCCACCAAAAGCGGCACATCTTCTTTTCGCTCCCGCAAAGCCGGAATGGCAAAATTGAGGGCGCACAGGCGATAATACAGGTCGCTGCGGAAACGGCGTTCCTCCATCTCCGCCTTTAACTCCTTATTGGTCGCCGATATTACCCGCACGTCGACCTGGCGCGGCTTGGTGTCCCCCAGACGGGTGATTTCCTGATTCTCCAGCACCCGCAGAAGCTTGGCCTGGATGGCCATCGGCATGTCGGCAATCTCATCGAGGAAAAAGGTCCCGCCGTCAGCTTCTTCAAAAAGTCCCGGCTTGTCACGGTCGGCGCCGGTGAATGCCCCTTTCTTATAGCCGAACAATTCCGACTCCAGAAGCGACTCCGGCAGAGCCGCGCAGTTGACCGAGATGAAGTTCTTGTCGCGGCGGCCCGAATTGTAATGGATCGCCTTCGCCAATAGATCCTTGCCGGTGCCGGTCTCGCCGGTGATCGAAATCGCCATGTTGGAGTTGGCGACCTGCCGCACCCGAGCCAACATCTCCATAAACGCCTGCGATTGGGTAATGATGTTCGGAAACACGCATTTTTCCAAAAGCTGCGCCCGCAACCGGAGATTGTCCTCCAATAATTTTTCTTTCTGAAATTCGGATGCTTTGAAGGCCGCCAAGTCGGCGAAGCCGACCGCGAAATCGACCTCATTCTGGGTGAAGGGGTTGATCTCGCGACCGTTTTCCCCGGTTCCCCGGTCCAGATAGATATACCCGACGATGTCAGTCCCCAGCACCAGCGGCAGAATCATCAAGCTGCCGATCGCCCCCCGCTGCGAAGATCCCATGAGATCGCCGAAATTATCGTCGTCGCTGCAATCCAGAAGCAGCATCGGCGTGCCGCCGATTACCCGGGAATCGATCAGGTCGTCGAATTTCCGCACCACCTCATCCCGGTCGGCCTCGTCGAGACCGTAGGCGGCCGTGATTTCCGGCCGCTCCCCCCGCGCGAGGGTGATAATAAAGGCGCGATCAGCCGCCGTCCGCTGCACGAGAATATCGAACAGCCGATCCAGCGGTCCGTTCTTCAGATTTTTATAATCGGAACCGGATATGATACTTCCGAACACCTTGAATTCATTGTCGTCGGATAACGCCCGATTGATGGCGCATAACGACAACGACCCCAAAAACTGGCTGACTTTGCCGGCGCCGACATGATCATCGATGGCGCGAAATCGTCTGGCGGCATCCTTGAGGTATTCCAGGGCTTCGCCGTTCCGGCCGATAGCCTGGCAATGCCGCCCCATCTCATAATGACACTCGGCTAAATAATGCTCGTCGTT
>CAZPEV010000134.1:4588-9329 GCA_964585635.1 uncultured Ignavibacteriales bacterium | reverse complement strand
TGAGTATAGTAGAAGAAGTGTTTCGGAACAGATCTTTAAACAGTTGCGGAGACTGCGCCGGGGAGGTGACATTGGCCCCCCAATCGTTTATCGCCAGCAGGGTGATGATTAGGAACGCCGGCCCACGGATAGTCATGGATGTCCTCTCGCGAACATGCTCGTTAGTCATCACAGGCGTCGATTCCCCGGCGCCGGTCAATCCTTATCGTCCTGGTCCTTGTCTTCCTTTTCTTTCCCGACCTGCGTGGTCTTGAGCACTTTCCCAGCGGCGTCAAAAGAGATCTCCACCGCATTCTTCCCTTCGCCGATTGTGACTTCGTAGGTCACGACCGCACCCCGCATCACTTTCTCCGCCTCCTCCATCTCGCTCTTGGGGTAATCCTTGGCGATTGTCTGACGGGCGGCCTCGGGGAGTTCCTTCAAACCGACGCTTTCTTCGATCTCGACGGCTTTGCCCTCGGGCGTATACAGAAGGTCTCTCTTGACGGCGCCATCGACACTCTCGACCTCGAAATAGGTCACGCCATTTTCGGTCTCCGAGCCGACTCCTTTAATCTTCGCCTGGGGATAGCTTTTTTCGAAGGCGGCCAGCACCGTCGCGGGGATGTCCTTTGTCGTCAGTTTCTTTTCTTTATCGGCTTCCTTTTTGTCCGCAGCGATTGTCAATCCGCAGAAGATCAGGGCCACGATTGCGAACAGGATAAAGGCCAAAAGACGTGACGTTTTCATAAGTATATTCCTCATGGTTCGACTTGTTTTTCCGCCTGGGCGAAAACGTGACCCACGATCGGCAGTAGTTTCTCCATCATATCAGGTTAAACGAAATGGAGATGAAACCAAGATGAAAATCGAAGGAAATAATAAGGTCGTCAGAGCGGTCTCTGCGGTCCTTTGATTGGCAATTCTATGGTAACGGTTGTACCGTGACCGAGCCGGCTATGAAGGTCGATTTTCCCGCCGTGCAGTTCCACCAATCCTTGGGCGATCGCCAGGCCGAGCCCGCTTCCGTCGCTTTCCGCCCGGGCATTTTCGCCTCGGAAAAATCGCCGAAAGATGAGCGGCAATTCAGATTCTGAGATGCCCGGCCCATGATCTTCAACAATCACGTAGGCTGCACCTGGCAGCGGCCCGCGAGTCCGCAGAGAAACCGATACCTCGCCGGCGGCCAGTGAGTATTTGACGGCATTGTCGAGAACGTTGAGAATCGCCCTCTTGAGTCCCTCGCCGTCTGCTGAAAGCTCCACGGCCTCATCAATATAGAGATTGATCGTGATATTCTTCTTGGTCGCCAGCCGATTCATCAATTGTACCGACTCCGTCACGATCTCGTCGAGTCGGGTCGCCTGCCTGTCAATAAGAACCTTTGAGGCATCGAGCCGGGCCAGCAAAACCAGGTTATCAACCATCCGGCCGAGCCTGTCAAGCTCCGATAGCGACGTCAGCAGGCTTTCTCTCAAGGCGTTTTCGTCTGATGTTTTGCTCGCGAATTCCAATTCGCTGTTGATTATGGTCAACGGCGTGCGAATCTCATGAGACGCATCAGCCACAAACTGCCGCTGACTGCGAAAGCCCGTGTCGATTCGTTCCATCATGCCGTTCAGCGTCAACGCCAGCGATTGCACCTCATCCCGAGCGGACGGAATATGTAATCGCTGATCGAGACTTGACGCGGATATGCGTCCGGCGGTCTCGGCCATAGCCGTCAAAGGCCGGAAGGCGGTTTTGGTGATGAAGAACGCGGCCATTGCGGTGATGAGGAGTGCGGCCGGGATGCTGATAAGAAACAGCACTTGGAGGTGCCGCAAACTGGCCTGCACGCCGGTCATGGGGGCGGCTATCTGCAGCACAAAGGGAAACTGTTCATCAATTTCAACCGGCGACCATAGGCAGCGATAGGCCTGGCCCCGGATTCTTATGGTACGCTCTGCGGAATGCGCGTGATGGCCTTTCCGCCGCAGATCTGCCGATGCTCCTGACAGTATAGAATCGGCGATAATGACCTTTCCGGTCGAATCGTAGAGCTGCGTCAACACGTTGGGGAGGCCTTCGGTTCTGATTTCACTCAAATCATCCAAATCCGGAAAGTGCTGTTCCTTGAGTTGTTCCTCGATTTCAATCTGAAGTTTCTCGGATTGGCTTTCCAAACGAACGTCCAGCTTGGACAACTCGGTCCTCTCCGAACTTTCATAGATGAGGTAGGCGAAGCTCCCCAGCAGGAGCCCGAATACGAGGGTGGAAGCGATGATTATTTTCGCTTTGATCGTCAACATGAGGCCGATAAACTCCTACGGCACCCGGTCCGAAAAAATGTATCCTGAGCCGCGGACGGTATGAATCAAGGGCCGCGAAAAACCTTTGTCGATCTTTTGGCGCAGGAACTTGATGAACGACTCGATGACGTTGCTTTTGGGATCGAAATTCATATCCCAGAGATGCTCGGAGATCGCCTGCCGCGATAGAATCCGGTCGGCATTCATCATGAAAAGCTCCAGCAGGGCAAATTCCTTCGACGTCAGCGAAACCTCTCTTCCCTCGCGATAGGCCCGGTGTGTATTTTGGTCGAGGCGGAGGCCATATTTTTCGAGAAGAGTCGTTCTTACCTCGGTTTTTCGGCGGGTCAGGGAGCGGATGCGCGCCAACAGCTCGCCAAAATGATACGGTTTGGCCAGATAGTCGTCAGCGCCGCTGTCGAGACCTTTGATTTTATCGGCCACGTCATCAAGGGCCGTAAGCATCAGGATTGGAGTCAATACTTTGCCTCGTCTCAGATTGGCGCAGGTAGTCCAGCCGTCCTGCCGGGGCATCATCAAGTCGAGAATGATAAGGTCATTATCGTTGATCTTCGCCAATTCTTCTCCGGCAACGCCATCATGGGCGATATCCACGGCATACCCCTCAGATTTCAGGAGTTTGACAAGCGCCGCCGCCGCCCGTTTGTCGTCTTCTATAAGAAGAATCCGCATGATGAAACCAACATGAAAGTCCGCGCCGATATTTTTCGGTCCGCGGTCAAATTTACGGTGATTTCTGCGGTCGTGCAAAGGGTCCTTTACCGATTCTGAAGATATATGGAATTGGAGCCGAAATGAGATCGGGTCGCATTTTGATTTCTCGGCATCACGATCGGTGTAATACCATATCTAATAAGAACTTAACCGGCTGCTTTCAGGTAATCGACAACCGGTTGAAAAGTTCGAAGATCGTCCAGCCGGGGGAGATCGCATCTAACTTGTTGCAGGGCAATATAATATTTGATCGTTACTGTTCAGAACCAAGAACTAATGCTGATCTTTCTGCTTTCCTCATTGTTGTATTAATCTTGTCTTAATGGATTATCATCAGTCACATCGCAACGGTGAATATTGATTCCGTGCGTCAGGGATTATTGTGCCTGTCAATGGTAACAATGATGATGCCAAATCTTGTGCAGCTTTAACCACGGGAATGCATATCGGTCACTGCCGGATCATCGAGAAGATCGGCGCCGGTGGGATGGGAGAGGTCTGCTTGGCGAAGGACACGGGACCTAATCGCAAGGTCGCGCTCAAATTCCATCCGTTTCATCTGTGCCAGCATGTTTGCCCAAGCGCGAACAGGCGGTTGTGCGAACGCCCGATGGAATTGAGGATAATTATTGTTCTGTTTTCCTGGAAGACCTGCAGAAAGGGGCAATTTCCATTGACATTTGCCCACAAGGACTTAATTTATTATCAAGTTGACGGTAGCTGGCAGTTACCGCACATTCTGGTTTCAGCATCAAGCTGCTACCGTACAGCTATTATCATAACGAAAGCTTAGTTCCTACCCGTGACGTGGAATGTTGGCAAGCATAGCACGATGAATAGGCAGTTTGTTTTTGCCCAAGGAGGATTTCATGAGAATATCGATCATGGTGTTGGCGGCATTTTGCCTAGGCCTATGCGGCGTTGTTGCCGTGGCTCAAGTGCCCACCGCCGGACTGATAGCCTATTACCCATTTAGCGGTAATGCAAGTGATGCAAGCGGGAACGGGTATAACGGTACAACTTCAAATGTCACATTGACATCGGACCGACTAGGCAATTCCAACCAGGCTTATGCTTTTAATGGAACCAGTAGTATCATAACAATTGCCGGCACATCTTCAATGAATCTCACGAGCGGATTTAGTCTTGCCTGTTGGGCAAAGCTAAATTCAGGCACAACAGACGGTCTTCTAGTAGGTAAACATGTTTGGTCAGTCTTTACCGGCTACTGGATCGGAGTCACCAACAAGCAATTTGTTGCCTACGTCAACAACGATACCCGCCTATATCCAAACGACGCCGTGACTTACGACGATGGCCAATGGCATTTCGTAGTCTCTACCTATGATGGCTCAATCCTGAAACTCTATGTAGATGGGCAGTACAAGGGGAGTCAAACTCGGGCATATACCAATGTTAACTCGGCCAATATAACCATTGGTGGCGTCAATAAGCCCGATGGCACCCTGGCTCCAAGCGGGTTCGGAGGTAGCATTGATGAGGGCCGCATCTACAACCGTCCATTGACAGAAACCGAGATCTCTACACTGTTGACGGGCAATAATCAGCCAGCCAGTGACCTAGTCGCGTTTTGGCCTATGGACGATGCCGGCAGTACGATTGCTGACGCCTCAGGAAATGGATTGAACGGAACCGCTGGCGGTACCAGCATCATCGACGGAGTTAGCGGAATGGCTCGCAGCTTCAACGGTGTTAGCGATTACATTGAGGTGCCC
>CAZPEV010000134.1:0-4578 GCA_964585635.1 uncultured Ignavibacteriales bacterium | reverse complement strand
ATGTGGGCCAAACTGGATCAGTCCTTGTCTGCGGGCTTGCTGATTTGCAAGCGACTCTACAGCCCCAGCATCTGCGAAATCAACTACGATATCTATGCCGGTTATTCCGGCAGCCAACATTGGCTTGCCTTTCAATATGGAACTGGATGCGCTACTGGAAATAACTACGTTTTGAAAGACCTTTCAGGACTGTACGATGGCAATTGGCATCATTTGGCAGTTTCACTGCGATTTGGAGACCCAAGTAGCGCTCAATGGGTAATCGACGGGGTGATGCGGCCAGGCGAATGGGCCAAATGGAGCGGTGCTCTAGGAGGCGGCACCGATTTACCGCCTGTCAGTACATACCCTTTGGAGATGGGGCGCCAGCTCTCCAGTTCGCCAGGGTATGCCAAGTGCTCGATGGATCAGGTCAGGCTTTACCACCGGGCAATGTCCGAAATTGAAATCGCGGACATTTACAATACTGAAAGAAGCCAGCCGCAGGAGCCGGAGCAAACCACTCTAACGATGACTACACCCGTTAATCAATGCCGAACCGGCGACTATGTCGATTTCGTGGCAACATTGAAAGACTCCAAAGGAAACCCAATCTCCGGCAAGACGATAGATTTCACTTGGTCATATACCGGTTTGGATCCAGCCGCCAATTTCGCTGGAAGTTGGACGGGAACGACGGATCTTCTTGGCCAATGCCCTCTTCACTGGTTCTCCAAATGGGCGGCGTTCACAGGAAATGTGGCGGCCACCGTCACGGCAGAATTCGATGGCATCACCGGTTTAGGCCCTGCAAACGCTGCCAAGCAACTGGTCGTGATTGCAATATCAGCAAGATTGAAGGGATATGCGTTCGAGGATTGTAACGGAAACGGTAGAATTGATCCTGACGATAACATGTTAATAGGTGCCCAAATTACAATTATCTCGCCATACAACAACTTCAGCTATCCAGCCTCCGGTGTTCCTGTGACTACCGGTGCCGACGGTTCGTTTGAAGCAGAGGTAAACCAATCTGGGTACTCGGTCAGTATGCCGAGCTACAATATCACTACCACTGTTAATCCGACGGATTTTCATATGGAGGATGGTTCGGTTTTAACGGCTTATGCGGTTCTAAGATATCTTCCATCCCAAGTTGCTATAGTAGGCAGCGTTACTGCGCACTATCCAGAAGGAGATGTGCAAACCGTGCGAGGGGCTACGGTGACCCTTTACTTGGCCAACAAACCAGAACAACTTAAGCAAGCAATCGGCAGCACAGTGACAGGAGAGAACGGCCTCTACATGCTGGATCACATCGTCTCTGGGCAAGGCTATCTGCTCGTGGCCGACTATTCTGAAATCGACGCACGAGGTCTCTTTAGAAACTGGCACGGTCTTACGGGCATAAAGTCCCTTCCTCAGTCTATGATACCGAACTACGACATTCAGATGCAGGAAACCTATCAACGAGTTGACTGCCTAAGCGATTATATCGGAGGCTGGAGTGAGTGCTTACGCTTAATAGATGAATCCATGAAAGACTGGAAGCCAATAGGTTGCTTATCTTGTCTTGAAGCTGCTGATGACGTATGTAAAGTCGTAAAGGCAGCCAAAGAGACGCCCGATCCTGGAGACGGATCGAAGGACTACCTTCTTGATGATTTGGCCGCCCTCACAAATTTGGCCATGGATGTAACAGTTTGCGGTGCCAACATCTTAACAGCGTGCCAAGGCTCAGCATGGGACGTGATCGCGTTTTTTACAACGTTTAAGAAACTCGATAAGCTCGCTGACGCATCAAGTTGCGCGCTTGGACTGTTGAACGATCTCAGAAACATGTTGGGGCCGAGTACAAGCTCCGCACCTCAGGAGCAAGCGTTCGCTAATGCCTTGAACCAGCAGTCCCCTGAGGGATTGGTCGGCTACACTTCCTCGCCAGTTGTAATAATGGTGAAAGATCAAGCTGGTGGATTCCTGTACAGGGACAGCACACGAGGAGTTGTTACCAGTTCTCTTGGATTTCCTTCGTGGCTGTCAACTTTTGGCGACACCCATGAGTTTCTTTATTTGTCTCGATCAACCGCCGATCTTGAGTTGGAGATACTTGAAAGACAATCCCCCCAACCATATGATACGATCTTTGGGGTGACGCTTATTCGGCCTATCGGATCGGGCAGATTCGTTTGTGTTGAATTCCAAGGTGTGCCCACGTTTTCAAGGACCAAGGCAACCCTCTCTCTGGCAGATCTTGGTCCTCAATCTAGGCTTCGACTTGACATCGACGGAGATGGTCAAGTTGATAACTATATTGCCCCGTTCTCTGTTTCGTATTTGACATCGGGCTATTCCTCCCTCTCTGGATTTGTCCGCAAGGACTCCACCGGTGGCCTTCTCGGCATGCCGCTGGACATTTATGACTCCCTTGGCAACGTTTGGACATCTGTTGTCACCGATGACTCCGGGTATTACCACGTTGACAGCATACCCAATGGCGACTATACGATTGCGGTAGTGACGCCTCTTGGTTATCAGGCCGATCAAGAAACCAAGGAGTTTACAGTCAATCACATTCCTGTGGAAGTGAATTTCAATCTGACGAAGCTCAGCATTGCCCCACGCCAGCGCACAAGAGCGTATTGGGCAGATCAGCTTTCGAAGGTGCTCGCCGGGAAACCCAAAGACTACACTAAGACCCAGTTTTCAAGATTTGCCAGTCTGATTGACCAGCACTTTAATGACAACCGGGTCAACCCCATCGAGAATTATGTGGTGCCTCAACCTGCCACGCAGACCGACAGTCTGAAAGTGCTCAGCCGACTGCTCAGCTACCAGCCCTTTGCGAGTAATGAACCTTTTCTTAAGAGATTGGGGAGAGCCGAGCTTGTGACGCTGATGCTAAATGTGGTTTCCGGTCGAGTCAGTCAGACTCAAATAGTAACCCGGGACAGCGTTACTCTGAGTCAAGCTATCACCTATTGTGACATGCTGGTGAATGATCTCGAATGTCCGGTTGGTTTCTTGCCAGTCGGATTTATGGCGGAGTATCCGAGGCTGACCGATATCCTGAGGTACATTAAGGCGTGTTTTGTAGCTGGGTTCATCAATGTTGGCATCACTCTGCCAGCGGGAACGATTCCCTTGGACATTATGGACATCGCCTACAAATACGCTGAAGACGGCAAACCTCTGCCCTCAGACTTCGCTCTGGGCCAGAACTACCCGAACCCATTCAACCCTGCAACGACCATCGAATTTACCTTGCCCGTGGCTTCTTACGTACAGATCGAAATATTCAACATCTTGGGTCAAAAAGTCAGAGAGCTGAGTAGTGGGCTTCTGGAAGCTGGAAATCACACCGTGACATGGGACGGTGCGGATACATTCGGAGCATCGGTATCGTCGGGCATCTATTTGTACAGAATTCACGCGGGTGACTTCATTGACACCAAGAAAATGGTGCTCTTGAAGTAGATCAAAAGGTACTGCTGCGGACTGGCCAGAAGGCTCGTCCGCAGCAGAATCAAGAGGAAGAAAAGGGTCACGACTTCGCCGCAACGTCCCGTAAGTCGTTGCCCCACAACGAAAAATTGGGGATCAACTACGCCTCCCTGCGGCATTCCACAAGGTGCTACCACGGCTTTTCCCCACGGAGGTTCTGGATTGCTGACGCTTGCGAACCTCCTGTGACCGACGGCCGCTTTCCCACTCACATTCCGCTCCAGTCCCGGCCGTCAAGCGAGACGGCAGGTCAGACCGCATAGTGCCCTGGGGTTCAAGATACCCGTCAAAGCAGCAGAAACTTATTTACACGACCGGTGAACCGCATTATTTTGGATCAGAATATGGGATAAGATCATCCCGTTCGGCCGATGCCGACTAACCAGCAAGGAGACCACGCCCATGTCGATGGATCAACAGACACCGCACCCTTCAGAACGCGGCGAAGCAGCAGCCCCGCACGACGCCTATGAGAATTACGAGCTCCCTGTCGAAGGATTCAAGGGGACCGCGGAGGAGATCGAGCGCCAGTGGTATGAGACATGCTACCTGGGCCGCGGCGACACGGTCAAGCAGCTCACCTGGCGGTCCATCATCATGGGGTGGGTGCTGGGCGGGATCCTCTCGCTGACCAACATCTACATCGGTCTCAAGGCCGGTTGGGGCTTCGGAGTGGCCATCACCGCCTGCATCCTCTCCTACGCCATCTGGACCAGCTTCTATAAGATGAGGCTCGCCCGGACGCAGATGACAATCTTGGAAAACAATTGCATGCAATCCACGGCCAGCGCGGCAGGCTACTCCACCGGCGGAACCTTGATCTCGGCCTTTGCCGCCTACATCATGATCTACAATCAGACGCTTCCAGTCTCGGTCATGCTGGGCTGGGTTTTCTTCGTCGCCATTCTCGGGGTGACGATGGCCGTGCCCATGAAACGGCAGATGATTAATGTTGAGCAACTCCGCTTTCCGAGTGGGATCGCCGCCGCCGAGACGCTGCGGGCGCTTCACGCCAAGGGGGAGAAGGGAATGCGCGCGGCGCGCGCCCTGGGTATCGCAGGGCACCTGCCGATGGTCAGTGCCTTGTAGACAGACGGG
>CAZPEV010000133.1:0-9350 GCA_964585635.1 uncultured Ignavibacteriales bacterium | reverse complement strand
CCCGGAGGTCGTTGCTCTGATGGCCGGCTTGGGCAGCGACTATTCTCAGATGTTCGATCGGTTCGATCCCGACAAGTCGCACCTCTATTTCTCCGATGGGCAAACCGTTCCTGTCCCGACATGGGCTTCAGATGTTGTTGACTCATTGGGCATCCCGTTTGCTGTCTTGCAACCGGAGCCGGGCGGCGTCCCAGCCGCGATCATTCCGCATGACAGATTGAAGAACGTGGCGATCGTGTACGATGATCCGCTCCTGAAAGGAACCGCCGACTACCTGGCCGATCGGGTGCGCGCCGATGGCCTGACAGTGACGACGGAAAAGACCGGCCCGGCGGCGACATATGATGCCCGGCTGTTCCTCTTCCCGGCGTCGGACGACAGAATTCCATTCGCTCTTATAGGCGCGGTGTTGGAACTGAATGATCGGGACGCCGTCCTTCCGGCCGACCGGAGGCTGGACCATCCTGGATGGAACGACCTCGACCGTGCCCTGCGATCGCAAGATCCACGGGAGCGTGGGCTATTGTTGAAATCGGCGGAAGACGCGGTCACCGGCCGGTGTCGTTCGTTTCCCTTGTTCCGCCCGACCATATTGGCGGTAGCCGGTGAGCGACTCAAGAATCTGACCTTCGATTCGCAGGGCTACGCCATGCTTCAGAACCTGTTGAAGCTCAAGCCGTCCGGGGCGCAGCGAGGCGGCCAGAGGCGGCCATAGCGGCAGATTCAGCCTCTCAATTGCGACATTTCCGGCAGAGGCAAAAGCCGAAACCGGTGATATATTTCATTAATAATCGCTTGCATAAAGTGGTCATTGGTCTTATATTTATTTTGATACTGAAGATGCGCGGGGGATACGCTGATCGTCTTCGGGTGTCGGTCATCTGGGGAATCTTGCATCACAACATCATATCCTCCCAATTGTAGCGCGGCCTGATCATTTGGTTCGCTGTCGCCGAAGTGGCTGGTTGCACCGTCAGTTGAACCGGTCCTGAGCCCGCCTTTGATGCGAACCGTCCGACTGGGTGCCGAAGATATTTTTCGGGGCATATGAACGCCAGGATGATAGTTCATAAAGTCATTCGCGCCTTTCCGATGGGGGCGCTATTGCTTGGCGGAGCCTATTGCGTTGCCCTGGCCTCGGTTCTTCCCTCGCGTCGTTGGCTGGCCTGGATCGGCCTGATTCCCCTGTTTATCACAATCCGGTTTACATCTCCGTTTCGGGCGGCCATCTGGGGCGCGGTTTGGGGAATGGGGCTTTATCTTTTCTTCAATCAATTGACCGGCCAGGCCATGTCTCATGCTATTCTGCCGGCGGCGACTCTCGCGGCCATAGCCGCCACTTATACCGGATTGGGAACAGTTTTTACCCGACGCTACGGTTTTAGCCCTCTGGCTTTGGCGCTGGGGTGGATTGCCATCGAGCTTGTGACGCATCCGCTGGGCCTCACACGCTGCCTGGTTCCGGTCGCCGCGGGAGATGGCCCTCTTACCCGGCTGATCACCGATATATTTGGGTACGCCTTTATCGGTTTCGTCGTTGCATACGTTAATGCAGTGCTGCTGTCGGTCGCGTGGGGCTTATATGCGGGCTGTCATTCCACCCGCCGCTTCCGCCTGTCGGCCGATAACAGTCATTTATTATATCATTATCCGGAATATATCGTGGGGGCAATAGTGGGATCTCCTTCTTCGCCGCGCGCTCCTCCGTATTGATCTACGATTGTTTTACCTCATCTCATATTCATGCTCTTTGGGACGGCGCTACGGCGCCATGAAGAATAGGAAAAGGAGAACTTCGTCATGAAACGGATATTGACTGCGTGGGCTTCACTTCTGGCGGTCATCCTGATGGTCGCATTCCTGCCTGTCCCGGCTGCCGCGCAAATCGGAGTGACACCGCCTCCAGCGGGGTGGAGCAACTGCGTTGACTGCAAGGTATACGCCTACTGGTCCGGCTCGGGCAGCCCTTCCCAATGGGACTGCAATTACGATGATTGCGTCGCCGGCCACTGCGGGGCAAACCTGGATTCGACCACTATCGTTGTGGCCGGCAACACGGTAACGGTGAAGATCGGCAACTACTACATAGCGAGCCGGATAAAGAACGTCTACATCGGGATTCAGGGTTCCGGAGGCCTCAATCTCAATCCACCGAATAACATCATCGTCCAGGGAATCGGGTATTCTCCGCATCCGAATTCAACGGTGGAATACCTAACCCCGACGGCATTCGGCGTAGACGCATCCGGGAAATGGTCGGTGGAAGTCCGTGTCAAGGTCACCCCTCAACCTGACAGAGTCATCCTCACTTTTACCGTTCCCGGTACTCCGATAGTCACTAAAGCCTGGGCCAGCGAATGCTGCACGACCAGCAAGGTCCCGACCCTGTCGGAGTGGGGCTTGATTATTTTCGCGCTGCTGATATTGACGTTGATCACGGTCGTGGTTGTTCGTCGGAAGACGGGCTGGCAGCCAGCGATGTCTAAGTAACCTTTGGTGCCCCCATGTTTATTCCGATAGTCTTCTGGAAAACGCTGACGGTTATGCTGGCGTTGGCGCTGGCTGGTCTGGGCGTGGCGATGGCCGTGGCCGGAACGGTAGCCGTGCGCGACATTGTCGGGACAATAGTAAGCGCCGGGATTGTCGCGTATGTTGCGCATTTGTGGATTGGCACGAGGAAGGAGTAGTCGCGCCTTAGCCGCTGGGCTGATCGCGTGAACATCATCTCAATCCGGGCGGCATCAGCCGCCCGGATGGTGTAGGCATCATGCTTGACCATCGACCGCTGCGTCAGTTATATTCACGGCGAATGGATTCTTCCGACACCAAGGGGATTTGATGAGGCGTGGACATTCGCGAATCGACGCTGGTAATGATTCGCCGCATCAGAAGAAGACACTGCGCCGACGTCTTTTCAGAATCTATATGGTCTTCGGCGTGACGTTACTCGCCCTTTTCACCGTGACCATGATCAAGCCGGTTTATTTTCATATCATTATCCCTTTCAATCGGTTTTTGGCCTGGTCTTCGGCGGCGGCGCTCCATCTCCTTGGCAGTGAGGGTGTGATCTGCTCCGGTACCTCCATCTCCAGTCCAAGCTTCGGGGTGGATATCGCCGAGGGGTGCAACGGCATCTATGCCCTGGCGATTGTCCTGGCCGGAGTGGCGGCGGTGCCGGCCCGATGGACGTCCAAGCTGATCGGGCTGGCGCTGGCGGTGGTATTGGTGATGACACTCAATTATATCCGTATCATTACCCTATGGTACGCCGGGACAACATCGGCTTTCCTTTTCAGCACGATGCATCTCTATGTCTGGGAGTTTGTTATTATCGCGTTGGGGGCGGCCTATTGGTATGTCTGGTATGAGAAGTTTGTCGCCGCCGATTAGAATCATTCTGGTCGTGGCCATGTTCGGCCTCTGCTACCTGCCGGCGGCGTGGGCCTGGGGGAAGATGCTTCCATCGTACAGCCGCCTTATCGCGGGGGTATCGGAGACTTTGGCGAATGCGGTCGAATTCTCCGACGCATCGTACCGGATTGCCGTGGATGGACCCGATTTCAAAGTCACGGTGCGGATGCCGGTCATGGATGGGGTCGTCGAAAAGGGGCGATACGAGCAAAGCGGCACCCGCCCGACTGATCTGGTGTCGTACAATCTGGCGCTGTGGGGGGCGCTCGGCCTGGCGACCATTCTTTTCGTCTCGCCCAAGGCCCGCCTGCGATTTTTTCTCATCGCACCGGCCATCATCATAGTGTGGCACCTGTGCGACCTGATGATTTTCGCCAAGAATAGTCATTGGGTTTTGACCAAGGAGTTGCATCGTCAATTCCCGGCGCTGGTAGCGTACAGCCTCAGTTGGAACTGGTGGTGGTGGTGGACGCTGGAGCTGAACCGGCGCATCATCGATCCCTTTCTGCCGTTGGCGCTCTGGCTGATTTTTTGCCTTCGATCGTTTCTATCACTATCGTCGAGCCGAAGGATTCCGGGCTGATTTCCCGGAGACTTTCAAGTCATAGGCAATTATTGGCTTACGCCTAAATGGGTTCGTTCGTTCATTTTTTCATCCTCTCCCGTCATCTTCTTCAGTCTGTGGAACTTACAGCTTCAGTCTGTGGAGCTTGCCGCTCCTATATATAATAGGGGGCGGAGTTGCGATCACCACTGATCTAATGGTGATTTATGCGGGAAGCTTTGCCTGTCTCATTGGAATCCGTCAGTACAGGCTTGCTTACAGCACAAGAACTTAAGATCTGCCGGGGACGATCGACAGGCGGTTCTTCGCCCGTCCGCGGGCCGCGCGGGCGCGGGGAATGTCGATGTTGCCGGCCTTGTCGCGGAGGCGTTGCCGGGCCCGATCCAAGGCTCTCCTGGCCCGCTCGACATCAATCTGTTCCGCAAACTCAGCGGCGTCGGCCAGCACGGTGCATTGATTGGCGACGTTTTCGAGAAAGCCGCCGGAGACGGCAAAGTGAATTTCTTTCCCATCGTGCGTCTTGACGGTTAGCTTCCCCGGTCGCAGCGAGGTGATGATCGGCGCGTGGTTCGACAATAGTCCCAGATATCCCTGCGACCCCGGGGCAATCACCGACAGCACATCATCTTCGTAGACGATTCTCTCCGGTGTGACAAGCGCCAGGTGGAACATCAGGCCCCGCGTTTCATCCGTTCGTGGTTTTCGTACACTTCCTCGACCGGGCCGACCATGTAGAAGGCCTGCTCGGGGATGTCATCCATTTCGCCGTCGATGATCTTCTTGAACCCCTTGATCGTATCCTCGACCTTGACATACTTCCCCGGCTTGCCGGTGAACACCTCGGCCACGAAGAACGGCTGCGACAGGAAGCGCTGAATCTTGCGGGCGCGAGAAACCGACAGGCGGTCCTCCTCCGAAAGCTCTTCCATGCCGAGGATGGCGATAATATCCTGCAGGTCTTTGTAGCGCTGCAGGACGACCTGCACCCGGCGGGCGGTGTCGTAATGCTCCTGGCCGACGATGATCGGGTCGAGGATGCGGGAGGTCGAATCCAGGGGATCGACGGCGGGATAGATGCCCAGATCGGAGATTTGGCGCGACAGCACGGTGGTGGCGTCCAGATGCGAGAAGGTGGTGGCCGGGGCGGGGTCGGTCAGGTCGTCGGCGGGGACATAGATCGCCTGTACCGAGGTGATCGAGCCGGCCGTGGTCGAAGTGATCCGTTCCTGAAGCGCGCCCATCTCGGTCCCCAGGGTCGGCTGGTATCCCACCGCCGAGGGCATCCGTCCCAGCAGGGCGGAGACTTCCGAACCGGCCTGGACGAAGCGGAAGATGTTATCAATGAAGAGGAGCACGTCCTGATGCTCCTCGTCGCGAAAATATTCGGCCATGGTCAGGCCGGAGAGGCCCACCCGCAGACGGGCGCCGGGGGGTTCGTTCATTTGGCCGAAGACCAGGGCCGTCTTGGCCAGGACGCCGGAGTGTTTCATGTCCAGCCAAAGATCGTTTCCCTCACGGGTCCGTTCCCCCACGCCGCAGAAGACGGAATAGCCGCCATGCTCGGTGGCGATGTTGTGGATTAGTTCCTGGATGATGACCGTCTTGCCGACGCCGGCGCCGCCGAAAAGGCCGACTTTACCTCCTTTGGAGTACGGCTGCAGGAGGTCGATGACCTTGATGCCGGTCTCAAACATCTCGGGTTTGGTCACCTGTTCCTCAAAGCCGGGGCTGGGTCGATGGATGGGATAGCGGAGGTTGTTGTCCGGAATTTTATCCAGCGTGTCGATCGTGTCGCCCAGGAGGTTGAAGAGGCGGCCCAAGCAGCATAGTCCCACCGGGACGGTAATCGGCCCGCCGGTGTCGATGACCGGCATGCCCCGGACCAAGCCATCGGTCGAGGCCAGCCCGACGCAGCGGACGAGGTTGTCGCCGATGTGGTTGGACACTTCGACCGTCAGGTCGAGGCCGCGTTCCTTATCGACAATCTTCAGGGCACTAAGAATGCTGGGCAACTTGTCCGAATCGAACTCGCAGTCAACCGTCGGTCCGATTACCTGTACTATTTTTCCGATGTTTTGGGCCATGCTATTTCATCTCCGCCTACTCATGCGTTTGTGTCGGCCTCCGTTATGCCGTTTGCGCCTCGGCGCCGCCGACGACCTCCAAAATTTCCTTGGTGATGGCCGCCTGGCGGGCTTTGTTGAATTGCAGGGTGAGGGCATCGATCATTTCGTCGGCGTTGTCGGTGGCCATGGTCATGGCCAGCATCCGCGTGGCCTGCTCGGAGGCAAACGAGTCGGCCAGCGCCGCCTGCAGCCGTATCATGGCGTAGCGCGGCAGCAGGTCGGCAAAGACGTTGTCCGGGTCGGGCTCGAAAATAAAATTCCCCGCCGCACGTCCGGCGCTTTCGGGACGATCGATATTAAGATATTTTTCCAGCGTCACAGTCACCCTGGCCAGGCTATGGAACTTGGTGTACAGGACATAAATCTCATCGGTCTGGCCGGTCAGGTAGCGGTTTGTCAATTCCGCCACCAGGGAGCGGACCATGGGGAAGTTCAACCGGCCGTTGAATTCGTTGTAGGCGCCGGTGATCGGCCAGGGCCGGCGGCGAAAATGGCGGTATCCCCGGCGGCCGACGCAGAGCAACGCGACCTGTTCCGGTCGGCGCGCCTCCAGCCAGAGTTGGGCCTGTCGGATAAGGTTGGAGTTGAAGGCGCCGCACAGGCCGCGGTCGGAAGTCACCAGCACCAGCGTTTGCTTTTTCACCTGGCGCCGTTCGAAGAAGGGATGTGACAACTGCTCGCTGGCCGCGGCCGACAAGGCCTGCAGCATTTCGGTCATCCGTTCGGCATACGGCCGCGACTGCTCGGCTTGCGTCTGCGCTTTGCGCAAGCGGGCCACCGCGACCATCTTCATGGCATTGGTAATCTGCCGCGTCGAGATAACCGAGCGGATGCGTTTGCGAATGACTCGTAGCGTCGCCATAGCTGCCGTGACTATGCCTTAAACTCGGTTTTAAATTTTTTGACCGCCTCGTGGAGCTTCGTTTCCGTCTCATCCGAAATCACTTTGTCCTTGGCGATGGCATGCCCGACGTCGGGATAGTGTTGCTGCAGATAAGCGACAAATTGTTCCTCGAAGGCTCGCATTGCCGGCGTGGGGAGATCATCGAGGTACCCGTTGACGCCGGTCCAGATAATCGCGACTTGGCGCTCAAGCGACTGCGGAACATATTGCCCCTGCTTGAGAATCTCAACCATCTTTTCGCCGCGGGTCAATTGTCGTCGGGTGGCCTCATCCAGGTCGGATCCGAACTGGGCGAAGCCGGCCAGCTCGCGGTACTGGGCCAGATCGATTCGTAGCGATCCGGCGACTTTGCGCATGGCTTTGGCCTGGGCGTTGCCGCCGACGCGCGAGACGGAGATGCCGACGTTGATGGCGGGCCGGATGCCGGCGAAGAACAGGTCCGGTTCGAGGTATATCTGCCCGTCGGTGATCGAAATAACATTGGTGGGGATGTAAGCCGAGACGTCACCGGCCTGGGTTTCGATGATCGGCAGGGCGGTCAGCGAGCCGCCGCCGAGTTCCTCGTTCAGCTTGGCCGCCCGTTCCAGCAGGCGGGAATGGCAGTAGAAGATATCGCCGGGATAGGCCTCGCGTCCCGGCGGACGGCGGAGCAGGAGCGATAATTGCCGATACGACTGCGCCTGCTTGGAGAGGTCGTCGTAGATCACGACGGCGTGACGACCGGTGTACATGAATTCCTCGCCGATGGCGCAGCCGGCGTAGGGGGCGATGTATTGCAGGGGGGCCGGATCGTTGGCCGTGGCCGAGACCACGGTTGTGTATTCCATGGCGCCATGCTGCTCCAGAATCTCCACTACGCGGGCCACGCTGGAGGATTTTTGGCCGACGGCGACGTAAATGCAGAAGACCCCGGTTCCCTTTTGGTTGATGATGGTGTCGATGGCGATGGCGGTCTTGCCGGTTTGCCGGTCGCCGATGATCAACTCCCGCTGGCCGCGACCGATCGGTATCATCGAATCGATCGCCTTGAGACCGGTTTGCAGCGGTTCTTTGACCGGTTGGCGCTGAACCACGTTGGGAGCGTGCCCCTCGAGCAGGCGGAACTTGTCGGTCACGATCGGTCCCTTGCCGTCCAAGGGTTCGCCGATGGGATTGATGACGCGGCCGACCAGGGCGTCACCGGCCGGCACCTGCGCCACGCGCCCGGTCCGACGGACGGTGTCCCCCTCCTTGATCTCCCGGTCGTTGCCCAGGATGGCGACGCCGACGTTGTCTTCTTCGAGGTTGAGCACCATGCCGGAGACATCACCGGGAAAGAGCACCAGCTCCGACATCATGACGTCATCCAGTCCCCAGACGCGGGCGATGCCATCGCCGACCTGAAGAATGGTGCCGACGGACTCCATTTCCAGCTTGGTCTCATACTTGGCGATTTCTCTCTGGATGACCGATGAGACTTCTTCAGGATTCAGACGCATATGGACAACTCCTCGTTAGCCTCGGTGTCACGCCGAACAAGCCGGCGCTCAGGCGACCTTAAGTTTCAGCAATTCTTCTTTTAACAACGCCAGCTTATGCCTGACGGAACCATCGATAATCTTATCCTTGAGGATAACGATCATCCCGGCCAGTATGGATGATTCCACCTTTTCCTCAAGTTCCACGATCTTGCCGGTTTTCCGCCCAAGGCGGGTGACCAGGTCGCGCCGTTCGGTCTCCGACAGCGGCACGGCCGTGATGACGCGGGCGACGATACGACCCCGTTCTTCGGCCACCAGCGCGCGGAAATGGATGATGATGTCATGAAGAAATCCGATCCGGTGCTTGTCGACCAGGAGCAGAAGGAATTCGAGGAAGAGCGGCTCCAGGCGCTGGCCGAAGACGGTCCGCAGCAGCGCCGTCTTCTCCTGCTGGCGGATATGCGGCGCCAACAGGAACTGCACCAGGGTGGCATCGCCGACGAGCAGTTCGTCGAGGTGGGCGAACTGGTCGGAGGCCTGATCGATCAACCCGCGGTCGCGGGCGAGATGGAACAACGCCGTCGCGTATTTTTTGGCCACCTGCGGTGCCAGCATGGCTTAGGCCTTCTCCATCGTGTCGATGAATTCGGCGACCAGCCGTCGGTGCTCCGGCTCGGACAGCCTGGTCGCGATGATCTTTTCGGCGGCGCCGATGGTCAAGTCGACGATCGTTTCTTTTAGCTCGACCCGCGCCTTGGCCACGTCGCGTTCCATCTCGGCCTTGGCCCGATTGATGATCTCCTTGGCCTCCTCGCGGCCGTGCTCCCGGAGTTCGGCGGCCACCTGGTTTCCGGAGTGGATGGCCTCCGCGATCTTTTGCCGGG
>CAZPEV010000132.1:0-9368 GCA_964585635.1 uncultured Ignavibacteriales bacterium | reverse complement strand
GAGGTAACACCCAGAATGCGAGTACGCAATTCCGACTCAAAGCCGTTCATCATCGACATGACAAAGATCAGCGCGGCCACGCCGACGACGACGCCGCCGATGGAAAAAAACGAATTGAGCTAGATGAACCAGCTTGTCCGGCGGGACATCAGGTATCGTCGGGCGATGAACCATTCATATGGCACGGCGGGATTCCCTTATCATGGTCAGATTCGTTTCTCGTTCCGGCACTCCATAGTGTTCCTTCACTGGTAAGCGCCTTATGGACCGGGCTCGGCCCGGCTGCGCGGCAATACGCCGATCCCTATTCGTCAACTTCCGTCTTATCTTCGGGTCCAGCTGATGTAAAGGATATGCGAGGGCCTGAACCGGGGGTGACCTCCGGGCGCATCTGCGGAAAGAAGATGACATCCCGAATCGAGTGCGCACCGGTCAGCACCATCACCAACCGGTCGATGCCGAATCCCAGGCCGCCGGTCGGCGGCATACCGTACGACAGGGCGTTGATAAAGTCGACATCCAGGCGGTGGGCCTCGGCGTCGCCGGCCTCGGCGACTTTGCCCTGGTCCAGAAAGCGCTGCTTCTGATCGATCGGGTCGTTCAATTCTGAAAAGGCGTTGCCGCATTCCAGGGTTCCGACAAAGCACTCAAACCGCTCCACAAGGTTGGGATTGTTCCGGTGGACCTTGGCCAGGGGCGAGACATCGCGTGGGAAATCGATAATAAACGTCGGCGCGATAAGATGCGGCTCGACCAGGCGCTCGAAAAAGGCCTCCACCACCTTGCCGTGGATAACCAGGCCGGTAGTGTCGATCCCGGCCTCCTTGGCAAGCCTGATGGCTCGCGCAAAGTCGAAATCGGACAGGTCGGGACCGCCGTGCTCGACAATCGCCTGTAGCATGGGAAGGCGTTTGAAGGGGGGGCCGAAGTCGACTGGCTGTCCTTCATATTCAATCGCGGTCTTGCCGAAGACGGCCGTCACCGTATATCGCAGCAGCTCCTCGAACAGCGCCATGATGTCGTTGTAGTCGGCATAGGCCTGGTACAGCTCGATCATGGAGAACTCGGGGTTATGCAGCCGATCCATTCCCTCGTTGCGAAAATCCTTGCAGAACTCCCAGACTTTCTCCAGGCCGCCGACGATCAGTCGCTTGAGGTACAACTCATCGGCAATCCGCAAATACAGATCGGCATCGAGCTTATTGTGATGCGTGACAAACGGCACCGCCGTGCCGCCGCCGTACAGCGGCTGCAGGATCGGCGTCTCGACCTCGATGAACCCCTTCTGCGTCAGAAACTGCCGGATGACGGCGACGATGCGGGAGCGGAGCTTCATCGTCTCGCGGACGTCCGGGTTGACGATCAGGTCGACATAGCGCTGGCGGTAGCGGGCCTCCTTATCGGTCAGGCCATGATACTTGTCCGGCAGCGGGTGAAGCGACTTGGACAAAAGCTCAAACGAATTCACGGCGATCGTCTTTTCGCCGGTGCGGGTGACAAACAGGGTGCCGGACAGGCCGACGATATCCCCCAGGTCAAGCAGACCGAACAGGCTCCACAAGGCCTCGCCGACGGTGTCCTTTTTGACATACCCCTGCAGCCGCCCGAACTCATCCTGGAAATGGAAGAAGGCCGCTTTCCCCATGACCCGAATCGACATAATCCGCCCGGCCAGAGATATCACGCCGGCCTTTTCCGCCAGCGGGTCAAACTCGCTCAAAACCTGCTGGGTAGTATGGGTGCGGTCAAACCGGTACGGAAAGGGATTTATCCCCATCGCTTTAAGCTGCTCCAGCTTCTGTATGCGGTTGGCGATGACCTGGTTGACGGTAAGTTCGTTGTTCTGAGGCCCTGATTCGTCGCTCATCCCTGCCCTCACATCTGAGAGTTTTCCCTGGGGCACGTACCGGGTTGCGCGGGGCGATTCCCCGGCCGGATCGGCGCCACCCGTTGACAGAATTACAATATAGGCAAATGCCCCGTCGAAAGGCAAATAGGTTGGCGCAATTTTTGGGTCCGGCCCCAGACGCCGGCAGCGGCGAAACGGCGGCGCAAAATTCTATTGCTCCCGTCTTTGAGACGCTCTACCATCCCGGCAGCATCGGAGAAGGCAGCATGTTGCAGTGGCAAGAATATTTGGAGATTCTGACGGCGATTATCGTCATCGTCGATCCGCTGGGGGCGATTCCGATATTTATCAGCCTGACCTCCGGCCAGAGCGAGCCGGAACGGCGGCAGACGGCCAGGGTGGCGGTTGTCGTGGGGACGATCGTCCTGATCATTTCCTGTCTGGTCGGCGCTCCGCTGCTGCGCTTTTTCGGCATCCGCCTGGCGTCGTTTCAGGTCGGGGGGGGAATCCTGATCATGCTCTTGGCCGTCTCGATGCTCAACGCCCGCCTCAGCGCCGCCAAACAGACGGAAGAGGAGGCCCGGGAAGCCGAGAGCAAGGAAAACGTGGCGGTGGTTCCGTTGGCGGTGCCGCTTCTGGCCGGGCCGGCCGCCATCAGCACCATGATCATCTATGCCCACCGGCAACCGGGATGGTTCCACAAGGGATTTTTAATAGCCGCGGCGGCCGGTGCCATGGCGCTGGTCTGGCTGATGCTGCGGCTGTCGATTCCCCTCAGCCGGAAGCTGGGAAAGACCGGCCTGCATAATGTCACCCGGCTAATGGGGCTGCTGCTGGCGGCGATCGCCGTCGAATTCATCGTGACCGGCCTGCTGGAGTTGTTGCCGGGCTTGCGCTAAGAGACCCTGCCGGCCGCAAAAAAGTGTTGCGGTCGATTCGACAATTTCTTACCAAACAGTTGGAGCTATCCGAAGAAATCAATTTCGTCGACCATAAAGCCCAGGAGGCAGAGATGAATCTTGTCAGCCGCGCTATCGCTATCATTGTCAGCCCGTCCAAGGAGTGGGAAGTCATCAAGGCCGAGCCGCTCACGGTGGGGCAGATGTTCACGCAATACGCCGTCATCCTGGCGTTGATTCCGGCCGTCGCCGGGTTCATCGGACGGGCCTTGATCGGGTACTCGCTATTGGGCATTCACACCCGCGTCCCGATCGCCAATGGCCTGATATGGGGGATCCTGATGTACGTCTTTTCCCTGATCGGGGTCTATCTGCTGGGATTGATCATGGATTTGCTGGCGCCATCATTCGGAGCCAAGAAGGAACTGACGGCCTCGCTCAAGGTGGCTGTCTTCGCCTCGACCGCCTCATGGCTGGCCGGCATCTTCTCCCTGATTCCGGCGCTCTCGATTTTGTCGATTCTGGGGTTGTATTCGCTTTATCTTCTGTACGGCGGCATGAAAGCCCTGAAGGAGACCCCCCCCGACAAGCTGATTGGGTATTATGTGCTGACCTTGGTGGTGGCGCTGGTCGTGTACATCGTCATCGGCTTTGTCGTCAGCGCCATAGCCTTGGGCGGCCTGACGATGCAGATGTAAGGCCTCGGCCTGTCATTCTGCAAAACGGCGGCAGGGTGAGATCTGCGGGCGCACCGGCGGCAACCTGCGCCCGTTCACCCGTCATGTCCTGGCGTTGAGTCTGTCCAGAATTTCCAGGGAGATTTCTTCAATCGCCCGACGGGTGACGTCGATCGTCGGCCACCCGGCCCGCTCGAAAAAATCACGGCAGAAGCGGTGCTCCGAACGAATTTCCTGCAAATCATAATATCGCTGCAGATCGTCGATGAAAGGCAACGGCGACGCCGTCCGGGCCAGGAAAAACGCCCGTTCCTCACGGGCCTGGGCCAGCGCCTCCGGCTGCATCATCAGTCCGAAAATGCTGCTTTGCCTCACGCAACTCAGGCGCTCGATCAGATTCTGGGTCAGCGTGGGATCGGCGACCACGGGAATATTGGCCACCTTCATGCCATAGTTGCAGGCCAGATACATACTGATCGGGGTCTTGCAGGTGCGTGACAATCCCAGAAGAACGATATCCGCGTCTTCGATCAGCAGCCCCCGGCCGTCGTCATGCTCCACCGTGTAGCCGATGGCGTCGACTTTCTTGTAATAGCGGTCATCGATGATCTGCAGAATTCCGGGCTTGTAGTCGGGGTGAACGCCCAAAAATTTCGACATCGATTCCAGCATCGGTTCCAGGATATTCAGTTGCAAAATTGACCGTTTCGTCAACTCCTCGCGGCAATATTTGATAAATTCCTCGGAAATGATGGATAAGATCACCAGGTATTCATCGTTCAGGCTGCTAATGATGGCGTCGAAGGATTCTTTGTCGCGCACCTGCTGGTAGATATTCTCCAGCGTAAAGTAGACCTCGTTCTGGGAATACTGCGACAGCACGGCATCCATCAGCCGTTTGGCCGTCTTGCCGGTGCCGTCGGAAATAATCACAATCTTCTTTGGATGACTCATCTTCCAGCCCCAATCTCTGACCGAGCACCTAGATTTTTTGTCGACCGTCCGCCACATATTCCTTAGTCCACCAATTTTGTTTCCGGGACGGCGGCTTCTTTCTCCGGCAGGCGGAATTGCCCGGGGCGCGCCCTCACGGTCTCTCGAAGCCACCCCTCCGGATACCCTCGTTCGGTCGCTCGCCCGCTGTCATTCTTGACATAGCCGTCGTTGTATTTGGTCAACAGCATCTCGCCCAGTTCCTTCCAGCGCTGCACCATCGCTTCGGCATGAGTGACCGAATAATCGGTGAGATATTGGGTCAGCAGCTGCGGGGATGAGGTCGACAAGGTCAATGCCGTTTCTTCCACCTCCGGCTGCAGTGCCAGGTAGCGCCCTTCGACTTCTTGCTGGACGGCCCGGATATCCTGAACCATGTAGCTGTATTTCAGGTTGGCGATGTTGGCCACAAAATTGAATATCCACCAGGCTGATTCCCAGGAGAATTTCTTCAGTGTCCCGACCGTGAATGACCGGGGAATGGCGCTGATGCCGCAGTAGAGCGGGGTATAGCAGGAGGTATATGTGTCATCAAGGCCGTACCAGTAGACACCGCCGATCGGATCGGGCAGATAGCCTCGGGACTGGGATACGAACGAATAGGCGGTCTGCTGGGTCGAAATCGGCCGCTCCCAGGCATATGCCACGCTGTCGACCGTCCAGTCGATCGGGCGCCAGCGATTGGGAGAGCCGTACGGTCCGGCGTCGATCCCCTGGGTCATATCATAGGGCGTGCCCTCATAGTGATCGCGCATCAGGGCGAAGAGATCGGCCAGCGACAGTTTCTTGTCCGGCTTGATCCAGAGGGGATACGGCTGCGCCCCCTCCACCGCCCGGTGATAATCGGGAGAGAAATTTTGCGACGGCGCGGCGCGCCGAAAGACGCTCCAGACCCGGGTATCGGCGTACCGCTGATTCTTAGGCGTGGCCGGGCAGTAAGCCTCGCAGAATCGGAACGGTTGGCCGGAGGCCGGGTCGTAATACCCCTTTTCGACGGCGAAGGAGATGGCATCCGTGGAATACAGGCAATTTTTCGGATCATCCAGCGGGAATTCACCGATCCGGGCCTTGTTGGCATGGCAGGATATATATCCATCGGGAACTTTCATCGCCACCCAGACGGCCCCTTTGCGGCCGGGGCCTTTGCCGATGATCTCCAGAATCCAGGCTTCCCTGGTGTCGGCCAACGAGATCGACTCGCCGGTGGAACGATAGCCTTACTCGACGACCAACCCGGTCATGACCGCGATGGCCTCACGGGCGGTGGTGGCCCTTTGCAGCGCCAAGTCCATCAAGTCCCAGTATCCCAGAAGCCCGGTCGTATCCTCCAATTCCGCGCGGCCGTCAAAGGTGGTTTCGCTGATGGCCACCTGGTGTTCGTTCATCAGGTCGACCACGGCATAGGTATGCGGAACCTGCTTCACCCAGCCCAGTATTGTGCCGCCCCAGGTCTTGATCGCCAGCGAGTCACCGGCCGCATGGTCGGCGGCCGGGGTATAGCTCATGATGGGATGAAACTCGCCGTCACAGGTATAGGTAATCATCACCGCGCTATCGGCGGCGGCGCCCCGGGTGACCAGGATATTGGTGCAGGGGATTATTGCCCCGCAAAGCATCAGCCAGGCGGCGCCGGCCAGCGCTATGAGGCTCAATTTGCATTCGATCATGACGGCATACCCAACGTAAAGTTTTTGTCCATATCGCAGCTTATGAAAAATGACATCGTGTGGCAATTACAAAAGAGGACTTGGCGATGATTTGAACCGGGCCGGCGTATTCTTGTTTGTGATATTTTGAGGCGTCGGGGTGAATGCAGGGTTTCCGGTCAGCATGATCTCCCGACCGGCATGAGGGCAATAAAAAAGTTGACAGGATTGGCCCTGTTTGCTTGATTAATGATTGATCTGACGGATGGAACTATAACAAAGGATGGTCGCCATATGAAATCCAAAGCTTTTGTTCTATTGATCGTGGCTGCATTTCTGATGAGCAGCATCACCGTTATCCTTTCCGGTTGCGGCAAGAAAGAGGAAACGGTCGATCAAACCGGCCAGCCGGCGATGACCGATACCACTGCGACCGAGAGCACCGCGCAGCAGGCCGTGGAGAAGCCGCCGGCCCAGACCAAACCGGCCGAGGCGAAGACAGAACCGAAGCAGCCTCCGGCGCCGAAATTTGCCAAGGTTACGATTCCCGACAGCACCGAATTGGCGGTGGTACTGGCCGATACGGTACAGACCAATGTCAACCAGGTCGGCGACATCTTTGGCGGCACCCTGGCCAAGCCGGTCATAGTCGGCGACCGGGTGGTTTTTCCCGAAGGCTCCAAGGTGAAGTGTGAGATCACTCACCTGGTGAAGGGGGGAACGATGAAGACCCCGCCGGAGTTGGCCTTTGTCATCACCGAGGTGATCACGCCGGACGGCAAGAGCTATCCGGTGGTTGTGGATACGTTGTCCGACCAGGGCCGTTCCCACACCGCCCGCCAGGTGGGAATGATCGGCGGCGGAGCGGCGGCCGGGGCCGTTATCGGCGGGATTTTGGGCAAGACCAAGGGAGCGGCCATCGGCGCGGCGGTCGGGGCGGCGGCCGGAACCGGCGCGGCGGCGGCTACGGGACGGCAGAACCTGGTCTACCCGGCCGGCGAGACGGTGTCATTTACGCTGCAGCAGCCATTGACCGTGTCTCTGCCGGTGAAGTAGTAAGGCAAAGCCTCTGATAATTCACATTTGAACTGGCATCCAAGTTCACACAAACCCCGGCATGCACGGCTGGGGTTTTCTTTTTGGGGTTCAGGGGAATGGGTCGAAGCTGCTAAACCCAATACAAAAGCGCGACGACCGTAGCCAGCCAGAGAAGGACGGTGATCAAAATCGGCCGGTCGGTGAGCAGGATCGTCGTCGGCGAGCCGCCCCGCTCCTCCAGATGGATCAGATAGAGGTAGCGGAAAATGCCGTAGATCACAAACGGCGCCGTGAAGTAGAGATACTTGGTATGCAGTTTGTGTTGGACCTCGGGCGAGATGACATAGATCAAATAGCAGACCAACACCGCCGGCGTCACGACGCCGATGAGTTGATCCAGAAAATAGCTGTTGTACTGCCGCAGAATCCGACGATGACCCTGGCCGCCATTTTCCAGCAGGACCAGTTCATGCCGCCGCTTGCCGAAGCCCAAAAACAGCGCCAGCAGAAATGATGATATCAAGAGCCACCCGGAAAAGTCGACCCGAATAACAACCGCACCGGCCGCCGCCCGGAGCACAAAACCGGCCGCGATACTCATGACATCGATGATGACGATATGCTTGAGCAGGAAGGAATAGAGCAGATTCAGCACCAGATACCCGGCGGCGATTAAACAGAAGTCTTTCCCCAGGGCAAAAGCCCCGGCCAACGATCCCAGGGCAAGGACAACCGCCACGACCGTCGCGACGGTCGGTTTGACCCGTCCGGCGGCGATGGGACGTCGGCACTTGATCGGATGGTTCCGGTCGGCGTCGGCATCGACGATATCATTAATAATGTAAACGGCCGATGACAGCAGGCAAAAGAGACCGGTGGCCGCCAGGGCAATGATAGTCTTGCCGCTATCATGGGCGCTGCCGGAAAAAATCAGCCCAGCCAGCACGACCCCGTTTTTGACCCACTGCTGGGGACGAAGCAGGTGAATGATATCCATGGTCGCAGATTGATGGTTCACGTCCACAAAGATATAGACCATTTGGCCAATATCAAGGGGAGATTTCCGTGGTCTATGGCGCGCCCGAGAATGTCGTAATGGCGACAGATTTTATCGCCATTGCGTCGAGGCGATGGGCAAACGCATCGCCAATTACAGTCCTGGAGAAAAAAGCCTTGACAATAGTCGAAACCATCTTACCTTGTTTACGTTAACAAAATCTTTAACCGATACAATCGGAGTTACGGTTTCATGAATGGCCTTTGCCTCACAGGAATCATCGTCCGGTAAGCGACCGGCGGGGAGCCCACGACTGATATGACTATTATGTTTTCATATTTGGTTATGCAGGCAAGTCCTCGTCGCATGTGGTCCTGCGGATATGGAGGATGCAGCGGGCGGCCGTAGCCCCCTGACAGCGATCTTTTCCACCCGCCGGATCACACGATGGTCCGGCGGGTTTTTTTTCGGCGGCTGGACCGCCGGGCCGAAACAACCTTTGACTTCCCTCCCGCGTGAGGAGGGTATTGGAGTTTCGAGATGGAAGCTGCCTACTACGAAGAGGACCGGCACGACGGTATCCGGTCCCGGCAGGCGCTGGCCCGGCTTCTGCCGCTTCTCAAACCGCATCGGAAGTGGCTGGGCGTCTGCCTGCTGCTGTTGGCAATGTCCAAGGGGATCTATCTAATCGGCCCCAGCCTGATTCGGCGCGCCATCGACGTCAACATCACCGGCCACGATTATGCCGGCCTGCTGGCGACGGTGGGGTTTTATGTCCTGACCCAGGGGATGTTTCTGGTCATCAACTATATTTTCCGGGTCCGGATGGAGATGATCGGCCAGGCGACCATGACGACGCTGCGCAAGCGGCTCTTTGACCATATCCTGAAGCTGTCGGTCTCGTTCTTCGACCGCAATCCGACGGGGCGACTCATGGCCCGCGTGGAATCGGATACGGAAGCGTTGCGGATGCTGTTTACCAACACCGTCGTGGCGATGATCGGATCGTTGCTCCTGATCAGCGGGATGCTGATCGTCATGTTCACCGTTTCGACCCGCCTGACGCTGGTGGCCGTGCTGTTTTTCCCAATCATGGGGACGGCGCTGTACATCTACCATCGCCTCACCACCCCCAAGTGGCTGGAGGTGCGCAAGCGCATGGCCGACGTCACGGCGGCGCTGACCGAGTTCTTACAGGGCGTGCCGATTATCCAGATCTTCGGCCGGGTCGGCGAAGTCCGCCGGAGGATGAACGAGATCAACCGGAGC
>CAZPEV010000131.1:1064-9406 GCA_964585635.1 uncultured Ignavibacteriales bacterium | reverse complement strand
CCTCTCTTTTTGCCCTCCAAAATCCAAATCTACACAAAAGAATTTACACTACCCGTGCCGGGGGAAGGTTCCTATGAGGTGAATCGGCAACCATCATGGACGATCTAAGACTAGAGGCCAATATAATGAACAAGGGCCCATAATTAATTGACTGCTAATATCTTATGCGGCCAGCGCTTCCGGCGAATGGCCGCCCGTGCAAAAACGAAGATCGCGCCAACCGCCAGGCACTTCCCGGGGCATCATTTCGCCAAATTAGCTGACCCTGGCCGCCTCAGAAACCGGGTCCAGCTTCACACCCCGCGTCAGCCAGCCTTTGAACACGAAAGCGAAGACCAGGCCCAGCAGGGCAAAGGCGCCGAGTATCAACCACATCGCCTCGGGCGACCGCCAGAATGGAAGGGTGCCGTCGACAATCTGCGTCTTGATGCCTTCCGGGCAGAAGCGGAGCAACAGGTGGCCCGAGAGAAGCGTAATGAAAGTTTTGGCGACAAAGTAAGGCAGAAGCGACATGCCCAAATAGGAGCCCTCCTGCCCCGGTGGAGCCACGGCTGCCGTGTACTCCTGGAGTTTCGGGGACCAGATAATCTCTCCGATCGAGAGGATAACGAGCTGGATAACCGTCATCGTCGCATACGCCGCGGCCACGTCACCGCTGAACCATCGCCAGGGCACGACCAGGGCAAAGAGCGAGACCGATGAGATTATCCCGCCCAGGACCAACATCCGGTAGATGTTAAACCTGTTGGCGATCGGGATGAAGAGAATGAGTCCGACGACGATTAGGATGGGGTTGAGCGCCTGAAAAAGGCCCATCGGGGCGGTCTCGCCGATCACGCGGAGCCAGTACTTTGGCTGGAGCAGCGCCATATAAAGGAAGACGGCGCGCACGCCGATCAGGCAACTCACCAGGACGATGAAACGCCAGAAGGCACTCTGGCTGATTACCTCGCGCAGGATCTGCCAGGGCATCTTCCGCTCCGCAGTTTTGTCCTCGGCCACGGTCGCCTCGCCGGGAGCAATAACCTGAAGCTCGTTGCGGATGAAGAGAAGGGTCAAGATCGTGCAGAGGACTGCGGCCGCGACGCCAATGTTGACGATCCAGGTGTTGTCCATCTTCAAGGTCAGCCGGACGAAATCGATGGCGAAACCGCCCAGCGCCGCCCCGATGTTCATGACCAGATACCACATGCTGAACCCGGCGCTTCGCGCCCGGCCGCTGGTGTAGCGACGGATCGCCGACTGGAAGACCGTCTGTACCATGGCCGTACCGGGGGCCAGCAGTAAGAAGAATAGCCAGTTCATCGCTATGCGGTAGGGGATACCCGGGAAAAGCCCGCAGGCCACGATCCCGCCGCGGGAAATGATCAACAATGCCATGGCGAGGTAGAGCGATTTCTTGATACCCAAAGAGTCCGTGATGAAGCCGGAAAAGAAGAGCATCAACGTTACCGTGGTGGTGAAGATGGCGAAGACATAACCGGCGTTGACGTCGGAGAAGCCGATGTTCTCCGAAAGGAACACCACGGCGATGTTCAGGAAGGCGAAGTAGGCGATCGAGTCGAGGAGGTTGATGGCCTGGATGGTCCAGTACTCCAGCGGGCAGTCCTTCAGGACCTTGAAGTCGAGAAAATATCCTCTGATGATGTCCAATGCGGATTTCGACTTGGTCGTTGCGATGGCTTCCACGGCTCTCTCCTTCTATGTCGCCAGACGATTCGAACGCACTAAAGCTCCCAAATTACAGCACCGGCCGCCTGATGGCAACGGCATTTCGAGATGATTTTTCCCGTTTCTGACCGTTTTCGCCGTGATCACGCAGAAAATCGACGCGAAATGTCGTTTGACTAGCATGGCGAAGTTGGGATTGCGGGAGATTGGACATGTTTTTTGGTCGTGCCTGGCGCGCCCTGAGACTATCCGATAGATCCATCTTCACAGTCTTGTCAGGCCTTCACGCGCGGGCAGGAACCCCTTCCTGCCCGCTCAGAACGAATCCGTGCGCGGTCGGACGTCCTCGTCCGCCGCGAAAGGACGCTCCAGCTCATCGCACTTGGCCCGCCGTGGCAGGCCCTCGTGCGCCAAGGATATGCTCAAAGATGATGCGGGTGCCACCCCCAAGCTGCGGCTTGGGGGTGTTTGATTCAACGACTCTAATATGCTACGGGCAGCAGGGCGCCGGTCCCCCCTTAAAGATGTAATTGATCACAGAGACCGCATCACCGACATTCACCGCCCGGTCGCAGTTGGCATCCCCGCCGGAGAGCGGAATCGGCGACGGCCCGCTCTTGAAGATATAATTGATCACGTAAACCGCATCGCCGACATTGACAGCGTTGTCATGGTTGGCGTCGCCGCAACGGTATGACATCACCGAATAGGTGTAGGGATCTGACGGGATGCTACCAATAGGTACATGGTCGGCTAAAACCGTCGAGTCAATCCCGCCCCGGGCAATGAGGGTATAGGTTAGATCTTTCGACGTATCTGCCGGGTCGGCAACAACATGAATGGCATATTCTCCCGCGGTCGTACTCCAGAATGAGACAAGGTCTTCCATCAAGCCGTCGTTGTCCAGGTCGGACTCAATGTACTGTGCGGACGGGTCTTGAGACTCAGCCTTCGTTATCGAAGCCCCCGTCGGGGTCGTTACCTCAAGATCGACCGGAGAGTAGGCCCCAAACTGCAGAACGGCCTTCTTGCCGACATAATTGATCGCGGTGATGGCATCGAGGTCCATACCTGGCGAGCCGTCCTCGGCATCCGGCCCGCACAGCGGCGTCTTATCCACAATCTTGACATATCGGACAGTATCATAGGGAGTCGAGGCCAGGTCAAAACTGGCGGTCGTTGTCCTCGTCCCGATACTGGTGAACGGCCCGGCAGGGTTGACTCCCACCAGGACTTCGTACCACAAAGGCTGCAAATCTCGGCCGATCCAGACCGTGAAGTCCACCCCTGAACCATCGACTATCTCTTCCCCCCGCCCCATGTCGACGATAATATACCCCTGGTCGCCTCCCAGACTCACATACCGCCCATTCTTATCGCAGAGAGCATCCTTAGGATCAGTATGATCATTGGTGCTGCAACTTGTGTCGATAATTGTGTACTCCATGACTGCATTGGCGCTCGGATTAGGATAAGTCGAGCAATAGCTGCATGAATCGCCGACGCCGTCACTGTTGATGTCTTCCTGTTCCGGATTTGCCACATAGGGACAATTGTCGCAAACGTCCCCGACACCATCTCTATCTGTATCGGCTTGATTGTGGTTGGATATGTCCGGGCAATTATCAAGGAAATCTCTTATTTGATCCCCGTCCCTATCATCGAGAACGGTGTTGTTGAGCAATAGGCTAAGTTTGTTCGATAGACAGCTTGCAACGGCCAGATCATTGTCGCCGTCACCATCAAAATCGCCAGCGGTCAAGAAGCCAAGAGGCTGCCCCACATCATATTCATCGGCTATATGAAAATCCCCGCTTCCATCATTAAGAAGGATGATTACCCTTGTGCCTGTGGGTACATTATCATTCTTCGTGATCGCCAAGTCCTGATCACCGTCGTTGTCAAAGTCAACCGCGACAATACCTAAAGGCCAAACCCCCACCGACACATTTACGGGCGCTTGAAATGTCCCATCTCCATTGTTCTGCAGAATTGAAATATCTCCTGAGCCGTTGATGACCACAGCCAAATCTATCTTTCCGTCACTGTTGAAATCGGCCACACAGGCGTTTAACGGAAAGCTGCCCACGGGATACGTTCCATTTTCGAGAAAAGCTCCTTCACCATTATTCAGCAGAATAGACACCATCCCAGAATCTACCATCACTATGGCCAAATCTGTAAATCCGTCACTATTAAAGTCCGCTGCAATTGGGAAACAGCGGGATGGACCAAGCGAATAGGAATCACCAAGTTCAAAAGTCCCATCGCCATAATTCTTCAGTATCTCGAGACTATTCGGCCATGTCCTCGTGACGGCAATATCCCAATCGTTGTCCTGATCGAACCTCCCAGCGCATATGCTAAGAATGATCCCTGGATCTTCCCCTGGTATTCTACATGTATCACCGAAATGAAATGCACCATATCCATCGTTTATGTAAGTAGATATGTACGGTCCATTATGCACTACAATATCACTACTGCCGTCATCATTGAAATCGTGGCAGACTATCCCTCCGATGAATGGGTCATATTGATCAAACGAATATTCCCTAATATCGTGAAAGCTGGAATTGCCGCGATTTAGCATTACTGAGAAATGATCACAATCCGTAGTTTGCGGCCAAATGACCAGATCGGAATCCCCATCATGATCAAGATCTGCTGAAAGTACACCGAAGTATATCCCAACGGAATCAAAAATGACCGGGGCGGAAAACAGCACAGACGGGACAAATCCCTCGCACACATCACCGACTCCATCACCATCCGAGTCTTGCTGATCTGGATTGAATACTCGGCGGCAATTATCACAGGCATCTCCAATTCCATCACCATCTGTATCTCGACGATTTGAACTGATAATTCCCTGGCAGTTGTCACATGCATCGCCTACCCCATCGCCGTCGGAATCAATCTGATCAGGGTTAGAAACATACGGACAATTATCGCAGGCATCACCGACCAGGTCAGTATCAGAGGCCATCTGATCGTGGTTTGGCACATAGGGACAATTATCGCAAACGTTTCCGACCCCGTCATTATCTGCGTCGGCCTGATCCGGATTACCTATATATGGGCAATTATCACAGGCATTGGCAAAACTGTCCCCATCCGTATCAGCCTGATCAGGATTGTATGCAAGCGGGCAATTGTCACAGATATCGCCCCGCCCGTCATGATCGCCATCTTCCTGTCCGGGATTAGGTTCGGCCGGGCAGTTATCACAGACGTTGCCAATCCCGTCGCCATCCAAGTCAGCCTGGTCGGTATTGGCTATTGTCGGGCAGTTGTCGCAGGCATTGCCCCGCCCATCGCCATCAATATCTTCTTGCCCCGGATTATAAATATTTGGGCAATTGTCCAGCAAATCGCAAATGCCGTCTCCATCAGTGTCCGGCCGGCAAACGGTAACTGGGAAACAAACTGGCCTGTTGATGTCCGCCGTAAAGGCGTGGCCATTCATATCCGCGAAGTAAATACTATTTCCATTAAAATAACATGTGTCAATACATATTGTATCTATCCCGTCCGGGCTGGCGATGACTGGCATGAAGTGAATGGATAGCATATGCTGCAACAGCCCCGTTTGCATGCCGGACGAGTCCTGCACACAAGCGCCGAGCAGTATGTTATCTGGCACTTCTAACTCACGAACAAGAATGCCCGCCAGGTCGAAAACCGACGCCGGCGGGTGAATACGTGATCCGGGCACATGGGTAACGTATTTACTTGGTCCCCACCCAGAAGCCTGGCTGGTCAATGTCCAGGTCGCCCCATCCGGCGAATAAATCCTTAGGGGCATTTCGAATCCACCTACAATGACGCTGTTTTCGATCGATATGGTTATCTCCGCCGGCACACCTACCCGTAAGGTGTCGCCGGGGGTATTTATCCCGATCTCCATCTTCACATCCGCAGCACCAGCAGAAGCTATCAAGCACAAGAACAGGCCCGCCAGCAGCACCAATATATTGAACAACTGTTTCATGGCATCCCCTACCTGTGAAGTAATTGCCAACTGCAAGTAATATACCCTTAACCCGCTCTTTGTCAATCGGTTTCGCGCAGATGGTTACTGCTTCCGTGCGCGGCCGGCAGCGGCGAATCCGCATCTGCCCGTATGGGAACCATCCGGCCGATGTGGACATCGGCCGGGCACAAAATGACGCTTGCCGAACAACCTCTCCTCGTGCGCCAAGGATATGCTCAAAGATGATGCGGGTGCCACCCCCAAGCTGCGGCTTGGGGGTGTTTGATTCAACGACTCTAATATGCTACGGGCAGCAGGGCGCCGGTCCCCCCTTGAAGATGTAATTGATCACAAAGACCGCATCACCGACATTATGACGCTTGCCGAACAACCTCTCCTCGTGCGCCAAGGCTATATTGCCCTGCCACCCGTGCGCGCTCGGACGTCCTCGTCCGCCTCGAAAAGACGCTCCAGATCATCGTGCTTGGCCAGCCGTGAGGGGCCCCCGTGCACCAAGGAACCGCGTCTGACATTAAAAGGCCGCCCGGCTGACCCCGACCGTGCTCGGCGCATCCATCCGGCGCCAGGACGGCCGTCGAAACAGGTTGACATCCGCAACCAACCGGCCTACCTTTGAAACCGCATCCTTCAATCGACGGCAACTCATATCGCAGGAAAGGATTAATGCCATGACCATTACCGAAAAGCGTGACGGATGGCTGATTGTCGCCAATGAAGCACCCACGGTGCGGTATCGTGTTCTCCTGCTTCCCGGCCTGTTATGCACCGATCTGATCTTCGCCGATATGCTGGCCGACCCGGCCATGGCCCAGGCCGGGATTCTGATGATGGCCGGCAATCCGCCCGGCTTCAAGGGCCAGCCGGCGCCGCCCGAATTCGACTACGGCGTGCCCGCCTATGCCGGCATGGTGGAGAAGTTTGCGCTGGCTCAAAAGTGCGACCTGATCGTCGGTCACAGCTTCTTCGGCAACGTTCTGATCGAAATGCTGCCGACCACCTCTTTTCAGGGGAAGATCATGCTACTGTCGCCGTCGCTGTATCGTCTGGCGGAACCGAACGACACCCGCACCCTCGATTCCTACAGCCGCAAACCGCTCCTCAGCGGAACCGTCTGGTGGGTCACCTACCTGATGCTTAAATCGATTTTCAAGCCGTATTTTACGGCCGAGAAGCACGACCGCCTGGATGGCGTGGTCGCCGATGCCAAGAAGACGCCGCGGCCGGTCTGCCGGCAACTCATCATGTCATTGTTTAACCAGATCGACGGCCACAAAGACCTGTCGCCGCTGGTGGCATCGTCGAAACTCCCGCTTTGGTATGTTCGGGGAACCGAGGACAATATCGGCTTCTCCGATGACGTCCGCCAGGCCGTCACGGCCGGCCCAAAGGTGAAGCTGATTGACATCTCAGGCAGCCGCCATTTTGTCATGCTGGATAAACCGCTCGACGTCAACCGGCTGATCGCATCTGCCCTGGGAATCTCCGGCTGACCCTGATGCCGTCGCCATGATAAACAAAAAGCCGCCCGGCTGTCGCCGGACGGCTTCTGCATCTGCAATGATCAGACTCTTACTTGAGGACAACCATCTTCTTGATCAGCACCTTGTCACCCGCAGTCAGGCGGTAGAAGTATATCCCGCTGGCCGCCGCCGTTCCCGATTGATCGGAACCGTCCCAGCGGGCGCTGTGCGTGCCGGCCGGGTATGTCCCCTCGGCCAGCGTCTGCACCTTCTGCCCGAGGATATTGTACACGGCCAGTTCGATATCGGAGGCCTGCGGCAAGGCGAAGTCTATCCGCGTCGCCATATTGAACGGATTGGGCGAATTCTGCGACAGGCTGAATTCCGTCGGCATTTGTAGATTCAGCGGATCATCTACCCCTGTCGACGAGTACGAAAAATCGTACCCGGCCACCGTGTCGGTTTCCTGCAGTTCCATGTACCTCGGCAGCGGCGTTATATAACCGGGGATGTCGGGGGGCGTAAAGGTCCAGTTGCCGTCGCAAACCGAAACTTCGTACTGGCCGGTGGCGTTGTCAACCGCAGAGGAGGAAACATGATACCCGGCCGGATAAGTATCGGTACCGCCGACAACGTTGTACGGCCCGCCCGGTATCGGCAGGGGGATTCCCAGTATGTGGCCATGAACACGAATGTCTCTCTTATTCAGCAGGAAGTCGAGTCCCCCGGTGGTGTCGTTAAGGAGGTGCAGATTGAAATATCCCCCTGGGGTGGTAAGGTAGTCTACATAATAGGCCGTCAACATGTAGACGCCGGTATCGGCGTAGATGGCGAAGTTGCCGTCGTTGTCCGGCGCTATCTGGTAAGACCCCGATCCGTTCAGACTGACCTGAACATTGCTCCAGGTCACCGGCGGATCATCGGGATCGACGGTGACCGTGCCGCTGACCAGTTTCAGCGGTTCATAGGCGAAGTCGAAACTGTACGCCGGATCGCCGCCGGCGACGACATGGAAAACGGGAGACGGAGAATTTGCGTTGGGAATCATCGGCGGGTCGAATTGCCAGCTGCCGTCGCAGACATAAAACCCGAACGCCCCGGTTGTGGCATCGATTTTTCCGAAGACACTATAAGCGTCGGGCGAGGGACCGGTCGACCCGCCGACATATAGGTTGGTATCGAGCGGCAGCGGCAGTCCGGTGACATGCCCGGTG
>CAZPEV010000131.1:0-1054 GCA_964585635.1 uncultured Ignavibacteriales bacterium | reverse complement strand
GCAGTTGGCATAATTCAGCGAAAATCCCATGCCGCCCACGGTATCTCCGGTAACGATCACCTCGCGGTAGCTGGGCAAGGCCAGAAAGCTGGGACTCCAGACGTTGATATTATATGTACCAGGGCCGACATAGGCGGTATAAACGCCGTCATCGTCGGGGTTGACGTTGATACCGCCGCCCGGTCCCCAGATGTTGACCGAAACCTGGCTCCAGTTAATGACGTTGTCAGGGGGCAGAACCGTGATCGTATCCCGGACCATATGCCCCAGCACCAGGTTGATTGTGGCGGTATCGCCCAGCCCAATCGCCTGGGTCTGGTTGCCTTCAACCACGTACCCCGGCGGAATCGGATAGCGGTCGTCCCACTGGGAAATGCCGACCTGGAAGATTGTTTCAAGAGAGGACACGTGAAGGGGAATGACATTGTTGGCCCCGGTCCCGGAAACTCCCTCGGTCTGCGATTGGAGAGCCTCCGTAGAAGCCATCACCAGATATTGGTGGGTCGGCGGCCCACCCGCTTCGGTTATCTTGGCATAGACGACCGTGTCGGTCGAATAACAGACGAAATCGTGGTTGATTTCATGGGTGAAGGAATTGTCAAATGTAAACGTCCGAGGGATCATGTAATCGGGGACCAAGAAATCGCTGCTGACGCTGAGGTTCCACACCCCCAGCTCCTCGGAACTGAAGTAGATGACGTAATAGCCGTCGGTGACATTATAGTTCTTTTCGTCACCGCCTTGTTGTGAACAATAGATAGAGGCCATCTGAATGGGGTCATCGTTCTCGTCCGTCAGAAAGCCGTAGACTGAGTCGAACGGCGGCGTGTAGGCAAAATCGATGTTGTCCACCTGGCCGGAGGCCCAGAGGTACTGCGCCGGGGGAGTCACGTAGTCCGGCAATCTTTCGGCTGATATCCGGAACGGCAATCCGGTGGCCTCATTGGTCATGCCGATCTCGTAGTATCCGGTGGCGTCGGTCAGCGCCGACCAGAACTGAAAGCCCGTGCCTTCCGTTTCCGCCTGGACCCAGATGTTCGATAGCTGTAGATCG
>CAZPEV010000130.1:0-9420 GCA_964585635.1 uncultured Ignavibacteriales bacterium | reverse complement strand
AGTTATAGGCGTTGATCCGACCTCGTCCGAGCTTGCCGATATAGGTGGGATTGACGGCGTCAATATTGTCGGCATTATCAAGAATCATCGCGTCGATCTCGGTCTTGGTGTATCCCGGATAATGCGATTTGATCAGCGCCGCCAGCCCGGCCGTCATCGGCGCCGAGAAAGATGTCCCCCACCAATTGGTGTACCCCACGCTGCCATGATAGGAATTGGTCGAGTAAATCTGATCTCCGGGTGCGGATACCTCCACCCAGGTGCCATAATTGGAGTAGCTTGACTTGCGGTCATCAGATCCGACCGCGGCCACCGCCAGAATACCGTTATAGACCCCGAAATAATCGGCGACCTGGGAGTTATCATTTCCGGCGGCGGCGCAAAAGACGATACCGGCATTCATCGCCGCCGTCAAGGCGGAGGCCATGCCGCTGACGTTGGAGGAACCGGCCGAATAGCTAATGACGTCGGCCCCATTATTGACGGCATAGTTGATCGCCTCGACGACCGCCGACATAATCAGAAAACCGGTTTCGACGTTCGGATTATTGGGGTCGCGGCCGGAAAAGCCGGCCCGGAGACACATGATTTGCGCCCCCCGTCCCCGCCACAACGGCCCCCAGCCGCCGCACAGGCCGGCCACGCCGGTGCCGTTGTTCGTCACCGCCGCGGCCACGCCGGAGCAGGCGGTCCCGTGACCGTTGAAATCAAAGGGATTGTTGTCTTTGATCGAGCCGTCTTCACCCGGCCAGGGATCGGTGCTGCTCACCACGAAATCATACCCGATCAGATCGTCCACGTACAGGTTGCCGCCGTCGTCGATCCCGTTGATGTCGGTCGAGTCAAAGACCACTCTGTCGCCGTCGATATCCTCGGCCGGATTGACCCAGATATTGTTCCGCAGGTCGGGATGGAGGTAGTTGACGCCGGTGTCAATTATGGCGATGATGACCGTATCCAAGCCGGTCTCGATATCCCAGGCCTCGTGCACCAGAAGCTGCGAACCGGCCCGGTAGGCCCACTGCTGGGAATGGCTGGGGTCATCGGGCGAGGCGGCCACCCGGCACATGATATCATGGTCGATGGCGACCACGGCCGGATTGGCGGCCATGGCCCGCATGAAAGCGGCGTCGTCCTGGTCGGGCGGCAGGGTGACGACGTACACGCGGCTCAGGGGGCTGGCCTGGTCGACCTCGAGCGGCGCTATCGGCCGCACATTCTTTGCCCGGTAATCGTCAAATATCCGATCGACCGACGGCACCCCGATCTGGAATAGACCGAATCCCCGGGCGACGCCATGGAGGGCAACATCATCGGCAAACTGAACGATAAATTGCCCTTTCATCGGATAGGCCCGATCCGAGGGCTGGTCGAAGCCGGGAACGTACATCGCCAGCGACGGCGTTCCCAGAGCCACGAGACTGAGGAGACACAACCGAATGATGGTACGCATCAGACTTCTCCTAACCTATACCTTCATGCTGTCCCGTCATAAGACGGCGGTGAGGGAGGGCCGGTATGCCGCAGTAGAAAGACTCCTGACGGCCGGCGGATGACCATACGCTTCCACCTGTAATATACGTTACTCTGGTGATCGGTCAAATGGTCTTTTTTGTTGAGGGGCGAATTTTTTGACGCCCCAAAGGCCCCCCGGCGTGGCGTGCTCCCGCGCACGGGATAAAAAAAGCCCCGCCGAGGCGGGGATTTTGGCTGCCATCGTGATCGAAAACGCGGCCGAGGGCCTTATTCTTCCCGGTCTACCCGGGTCAGGACCTTCGGCCTACGAGCCGCACTTTGGGGCGGGGCCGCTCTTGAACACATAGTTGATGACATACACGGCATCACCCACGTTTACGGCTCCATCGGCGTTGGCGTCCCCCTCCTGACGGCACACCGGCGCCGGGCCCCCCTTGAACACATAATTGATGATAGACACCGCGTCGCCCACGTTGACCGCGTTGTCGTTGTTGGCGTCTCCGGCCCTGTTGCAGCAATTGACCGGACCGCTCGGACAATTGATCTCCGGATGGGCCGTGATGAACGCCAGCGCCTCATCCACCATCCCTCGCAGATATTCCAGCCCGGTCTTGGAGGTCGTCAATATCTTCACCACGCAGAACGTATCCGCCGTCGTGAAATTGTACTCCCCAAAGGTGACCAGCGTTGACAGGTCGGTCGCCAGCGATTCCGCCGGCGGCGCCGGTAGCCGGTCCTCCCAGCGGCTAAAGCCGGATTTCTCCTTCATGAGCCGATACGTCGCGCCCGCCGGCCACGGCGCCAAATTGCTGTACGGACCGGTCGAGTAGACATAGGTCGCGTTGTCCAGCGTCATCGCATTCTTGAAGGTCGTGGTGGGGCCAGCCGCGATCCCCCCGTACCGCGCATCCGACTCCTGACTGCAGAGCGCCTCGGTTGAATCGTCTTGGCCGTACTCGGCCCCGATTTGATAAAGCAGCTTGCGGCCGGTGTCGTAGCCGCTGTGGTTGTTTGAGGCTGAATCCGACGGCACGTCCCAATCGATGATCTCGCCCACCAGTACCCCCGACAACGGCGTCGCCTTAAGCAGATAAAATCTCAGCTTCTCGATCATAAAGCTGCAAGTCGCCTCGCTCTTCGGCGCATAGTACTCCACCGTGAACCCGATCGTCGTGTCCGCCGTCGCGAACCTCGCCGTGGCATAGTCATAATCCGCGCCGGTCGTGGTCACCGTCAACGGCGTCAACGGCCGCAGGGCGTCCTCATCGGTGAAGTTCTTTGAGTACATCGTGAACCGCAGGGTATCACTGCCTCTGATCCGGCACACGACCGGTGACCCGTCGTACAGGTAGATATTTGACGTCGTGTTCACGTTGAAGGTGTCGCAATCATCCAGGAAATCGAGCGCCTCGCGAGGCGCGTTATTCCCCAGTTCGCCGGTGTTGTACACCTTCAGCCGCTTGCAGGCCGTCGCCAGCACGGCTGACTGCGGATAGTCAAAATCCGAGGCCACCATCAGACAGACCGGAATGTTTCGCGGGCCGCCGATCGCCTGATGGGTTACCACGATTGTCGTCCGATTCATCGAGGGGTCGCCCGCCCCCGACGGGGCCGAGAACTTCAGGCTGACCGGCTGCACCCCCCCGCAGCACGGCAGCGTCCCCGAGGAGGGGGTCGCCGTGACCCAACTCACCACCGGATTGGTCGCCAGCGACCAATTGTTGGCCAGTAGACCGGCGTTCTCCATGGTCAGCGTCACGGTCGTATCATGACCCGGCCGGACCACGAGCGGCAGGGGCGCGTAGCATTCGCCGTAGCCGGCCCCGGCGTCATCGTTGTACAAAGGCTCCGGGACCACGTTCCGGCACGGCGTCGGGAACCACATCACGGGGTTGGTCGTCCAGGCGCCCTCGCCCCTGAGCGCCGTGCCGGCCGACTTGTCGTTGATGTACATGACATCCAGCACCTTCTGGCCGGACAGCGGACCGCAACGTTCCGTTCGACCAAAGCGAACCATCGCCGGCCAGTAATCGCTTTCGCAGTTGCCGGCGGCGCAATTGGGCGAGGGGCTGTTGGTCAGATTCTGGGGACGATCCCAGTTCCACCCGGCGTCGTCCGATACTGTCATATACAGCTCGCCGTTCATGAATTTACCGCTGGCCCCATAGTCAACGCACGGCGAGGCGGCCTTTCCGAACTGCGCGTACAGCACGTACAGCTTGCCGTCGCATTCCGAGATCGACATCTTGTCGGCGTCGCTGCCCCAGGCGGGGGCGTAGCAGGCGCCGCCGGTGTCCCACTCCGCCCTGGCTACGGTGCGGATCGTGGGATGATCCTCCGACCAATGGAAGATGGCCGACTGGCGGCGGTTCAGGGTCAGCGAATCGACCCATCTCCGGCAACCCCAGACGATATGCAAGCTATTGTCGGAAGTGATCAGGGCCGAGACGTTGCAGTAGGCCCGATAGAAGCCGGTGGGCGTGTATTGCGTGATGTTGCCGCCCGGAACAGTGCCGACGTCGATCGCATGCCCGAGCGAGCCGCTGACCGTCATCCAATCGCCTCCCTGAGAGTCGGAGGTCACATAGTACACGTCGTTTTCGTACTGGCCGCGGTACTCGATGTCCGATCCTTGCCCCTCAAGATAGGCGCACGGCGCCACCCAGGCGATGGCCACCTTATCGGTGGTGGCCGATGAGGTCACCACCGGATTGACCCCGACGATGGTATCCACCACCTTCTGGGATGACCAGGTCCCCTGGCCGGTACCGTAGGCGCCGACGCGGCGATAATAAGAGAACGTCTGAGGTCCCCGCGTATTGCTGGTGTACTCGCACGCCACCATATGCAGAATCGTCTCAGTTCCGATCTGATAATCGATCTTGGGCCAGGAGTTTTGATTGTCCGGCCCGGCGCCGTTGTTGTCCCACCAGCCGAAGATATCGGTGGGGGCGTCGCTGAGAAACAGCCCCATCGGCCCGCCGGAGCAATAGTCCCAATAGGCTCGGGGCGTTTGCGACGGATTGTCCGGGCCTTCGTGGCCGGATCCGATGGCACAGCCGTTCGGCGCAGCATCAAGGTTGGCGTAACCGGCATAATCGACGCTCATCCGTTTGGCCGGCTGAAATTGCAGATCACAGTTCTGCAAATCATACGACTGGGCGGCTATCCCTCGATCACCAGCGACGGCAAACGCCGTCTGCGTCATCCAAGCGAAATGGATGAAGTCGGTTTGCCGATGCTCCACCATCCGACCCATGGAACCATTGTGCTGAAACTCGTACGAGGTTGTCCCCAGTTGAGTACCGATCGCCGTGCTCGATACTTCGCCCAGCGACACCTGACCGGTTTCTTTTGGCGCGGCAAAAGCCGCGCTACCGATCCCGTCAAAGGCATACCTTGGTGCAAACCGCGCGGGGAAAGTCGCTCGATCCGCAAACCGCTTCACCGGCTTGTCGGCGCCGTAAAGCGGCGAAGTAGCGGTAATGGCTACCAGTAACAAGGAGAGGAGGAACACTGCTGCACAATTCCGTATCATCTCTGTCTCCTTTCACGGATAGAATGATAGCAGTTGGCTCCTTTCACATTGCGACTGGAACGCTTTCAGGACGGACCGCCGTCACGCCGACGGCCGAAAGGAGAGTCGGACGGGAGAATGCCACGGTCGGAAGGCACATTTTCCGGCAGTCAAACCACACCCATCGCGGCTCTCAGGCAAGGCTGCTATGGTCGTGCGGTACTGCTCGCGTGATATGAGGTGACTCAGAAATCGCATCCCCTGGGATTTCACGTTTCACCCGGATACCCAGGAAGGATTTTCTTTACCCGCCTCCGTACACGCAGGTAGTATCACTCACAATCACAGTCGGTCTTTACTCGACCATCGGACATGAGACGGCTCCCGTATCCATCTCGCGTCCATTCTGTCTGCCTACTAGACGTAATCTCGGTGCAATTGTTCAATATTTTCGTGCGGTGGTTCGCAACCCCATCGGATCGAAATACCGCGTGATCGGACAGGTATCATCAAGGAAGAGCCGATTAGTCACTCGCCCACCACCATTAGCATCAGCCTCTGGTGATGACCTCATCAGGCGGGCGACGGCGGCCGACTTTTCCCGCACCTCCGGGTCGACTCTCGCATCAGGCACGAATCGCGCCGTCCCATGAAGGCTCTCCTCGTTGCCTGACCAGCAAGGCTAAGTGATCCCCTGGCGCCATAGAAAAACCGCGCCCGAAGGCGCGGTTTTTCGCTGTCGCTATGCGTCACAGGCTCACGGGTTGGTGGGAGGCGGCCCGTGACGGAATATGTAATTCACCAGGTAGATGGCGTCGGTCAGGTCCACATGTCCGTCAAAATTGGCGTCGGCGGCCTCGACCACGTCCGGCGGCCGGCCGCTGCGGAAGACATAGTCGACGACAAAGGTGATGTCGGCCATATCCACGTGATTGTCGCCGTTGGCATCACCCCGCATGAACGCCAGGACCCGAATCCAGTTGAACAACGTGTCGGCGGCCAGCTTGTCATCGCGGGCGATGTACCGGAAAATATAGGTGGCTCCGACCTGGGAACTATTCGGCGTAAACCTCATGCTGGCGTGGCCGTTCCCGGAATCGACGAAGACGGAGTTGGCCGGCGGGAACAAGAAGGTCAGGGTCACCGGATCAAGCTCAGGATCAATCGCCACAATATGGTTGACGATCGAATTGCCGATCACGACCTTTTGGGTGTCGGGATTATTGGCCACAAAGTACGGCGCCTGATTGCCCGCTTCCTGCACCGTGATGGTGACATACTCTGAATCGGCCAACGTCCCGGCCACCGCCCGGAAAAGGACCGTGTACACGCCCGCCTGCAGATAACTGGGCGTGAAGCGAAACGCCTTCGGCACCGAGGAACCGGTCAAGGTGGCATTCGCCGGCAGGTTATCGGCAAAGATACTGGGCGGCGTGGAGCTGTTGGGATCGGTCGCGTTCACCGCGAAGAGCAATATTCCCCCTTCCAAAACGGTCTTGGGGCCGATTGAATCCAACACCGGCGGCACCGTCACATTGACGACGGTAAACTTATACGCCTGCGTCATGGTCGTATCATTCGGGTACCGAGGATCGGCATCCCGAGCGATAAAGTGGATGTTGTAAATGCCGGCCTGCTGGTGGTTCGGCGTGATATGCAGGACCCCAAAGCCGTTAAGCGAATCGATCATCACAAAGTTGGGAATGGATTCAAGCATCGACAACTTCGGAATGGTCGAGTCGGCGTCGCCTCCCTGTAGATGGAAGTTAAGCGTGCTCCCTTCGTTCACCGTCTGCGTCTGGACAAAGGGTTCGGGGAAGACGAACGGGAACTGGTTGCTGTCGGCCACCACGATATGCATCGATACGCTGTCGACCAGAAGCGCGCTGTCGGCGTCGGTGGCAAAGAACTTTATGGTGTAGTCCCCGGCGCTGTAATACGTGGTGGGCCAGTCGAAACTGCCGGTGTAGTCGCCGTTGTCGGTAAAGAGAGCTCCGGTCGGCAAGGGTGAGGTCGACAGAATCGGCACGACCGAGTCGGGATCGCTGGCATGAACGGTAAAGCGGATTCGCTTGGTCTCCGTGGTGACGACGTTGGCGACGGGATCAAGTTTCGGTTTCTGGTTACCGGCATCCAGCACGGTAATCACCACGATTTCCGTGTCCGCCAACTGCCCGTCGAAAGCCATAAAGAGGACCCGATGCTCGCCCGCCTGCGTGTACCCGGGCACCCAGGTAAAGCTGGCGGCGCCGTTGCCGCTGTCGACAAAGACGGCTCCGTGCGGCAGCGAATCGGCCCGGAACGAGGGTACCGTGCTGTCGGGATCATCACCGCTGATCCGAAGCGCCAATTGCTGCGCTTCCGTCACCTGCTTGGCGCCGATGAAGAACAGATTGGGGCGCTGGTTGCCCGCTTCGATGACCTGAATCAGCACCGTTTCCTTATCGTTATCCATGCCGTCGGTGGCTATGAAGGTGACGCCGTAAAGGCCGACCTGTACAAAGTTCGGCGTGAACGTGAAGGTGCCGGTGCCGTTGCCGTTGTCCACGAAGGACGCATGGCGCGGCAACGTCGGGCTGCCGGAATTCGGCCCTTCGGCGATGAGTGCGGGGATCGTCCCATCGGCATCGATCGCGGAGACGACGAAGCTCAGCGTCTGTCCCTCGACCACCATCTTCGGCCCAATCATTGCCAGAACCGGCGGACGGTTGGTGGCCACGACCGTAATCTGAACGTTAAGCGCCGCCGACATCGGTGGATTTCCGGCGTCGGTGGCCAGGATTTGAACCGTCAGGACGCCCACCTGGCTGGGAGCCGGTGTGAACGTGAACAGGCCGGTATTATTGCCCTGATCGACGAAGGTCGCGTTCGCCGGCACGCCCGCGGCCGTCAATGTTATCCGAGCGCCCGATTGATCGGACGAATCGGTGGCCGTCACAGTGAATCTCAGCACCCGGCCGACCTTGACCGTAAAGGGCCCCACGGGGTTTATCTTGGGCGGCTGATTGACCTCGATCGTTACGATTTCTATGGCCTGAACCGCCGAGAGGCGCGGCTGGCCGTTATCGGTGACGAATACCCTGACCGTATCCACCCCGGCCGAGACTTCATTCGGCATGTAGGTCAGGACGGCCGTGCCGTCATGATTGTCGGCCAGACTCAGGCCGGTCATCGGGAATTTCGTCGTGAAGCTGTATATCAGGCTGTCGCCGTCCGGATCGGTGGCCGACAGGTTAATCGTCAGCGTGTCATCCTCATTGACGACCTGCGGCCCAACAGCCGCCAGAAGAGGCGCCCGATTCCCAATTCTATTGACGGTGAGCAAAATCAATTCGGAGTCGGCCAGGGCGCCGTCGGATGCGATAAACGTCACGCCATACACGCCGTGCTGGGTGAAGTCGGGAGTAAAGCTGAATGTTCCGGTCCCGTTAAGATTATCGATAAAGGTCGCGTTGACCGGCAGATTGATCACGCTGAACGACGGCGTCGTGCCGTCGGGATCGGTGGCGCTGACATTGAAGGTGAGCAACATCCCCTCGATCACCGACCGGGGACCAATCGGCGCCAGCACCGGCGCTTGGTTGCCGGCATCGGCGACGGTAATGGTCACCAGCTCAGAATCAACATCGGTGCCGTCGCTGGCATAGAACGTCACGGGATAGCTGCCAGTCTGGGTGAAATCAGGAGTGAAGCTGAACGAGCCGGTCCCATTGCCATTGTTCGTGAAGATCGCGTGGGCCGGAAGGACCGATGTCGAAAGCACCGGAGAAGTGCCATCCGGGTCAGAGGCTGATACCGGAAAGCTCAGCGTCGCCCCCTCAGTCACCGATTTCGGTCCGATCGTGAGAAGAACCGGCGGCCGATTGACATTCAGGACGGTGACAGCCACCACTTCGGAGTCGACCAGGGCGCCATCAAACGCTTTGAAGGTAATGTTATATATCCCGGCCTGAGTGAAGCTGGGATTGAATGCAAATGAACCGGTGCCATTTCCGTTATCGACAAAAGAGGCGTTGACCGGCAAGTTCAGCGCCGAGAGCGACGGCGTCGTACCGTCCGGGTCGGTGGCGGTTGCGGTCAGATTAAGACTGGCATTTTCATACACGATCTGGGGGCCAATCGGCGCCAACACCGGCGCTTGATTCCCGGCTTCGGTCACGGTAATGGCGACCACTTCGGAATCCGTGGCAATGCCGTCACCCGCGTAGAAGGTCACATCATAGATTCCCAATTGCGTGAAATTCGGATTGAAAACAAACGATCCGGTGCCGTTCCCATTATCCACGAAGGTGGCATTGGTCGGAAGCGCCGAGGTTGACAGCGTCGGCGTCGTGCCATCGGCATCAGTGGCGGTGACGGCCAGATTCAGGCTGGCCCCTTCGACCACCGTCTGCGGGCCAATCGGCGCCAACACCGGCGCCTGGTTG
>CAZPEV010000129.1:0-9570 GCA_964585635.1 uncultured Ignavibacteriales bacterium | reverse complement strand
CCGTCTGGTTTAGGTTCGCTATAAACGGGCAGTTGTCGCAGGCGTCACCAACGCCATCTTGATCGCTATCGGCCTGATTTGGGTTGGCAGTTAACGGGCAATTATCGGTCGGACAGGTATTGCTCGGATATCCGGGATTCCCAAAACCATCGCCATCGGTATCGGTGCACAAATCGCAGGTGTCGCCGATTCCATCCTGGTCGTAGTCAGCCTGTGCAGGATTATAAACGCTCGGGCAATTGTCACAGGCGTCACCAACGCCATCATGATCGGTATCAAGTTGGTTGCTGTTGGCTACGGTCGGGCAGTTGTCACAGGCGTCACCAACGCCGTCTTGATCGCTATCGGCCTGATTTGGGTTGGCAGTTAATGGGCAATTATCGGTCGGACAGGTATTGCTCGGATATCCGGGATTCCCATAGCCATCACCATCGGTATCGGTGCAATTATCGCAGGCGTCGCCGATGCCGTCATGGTCGCCATCGGCTTGGTCGGGGTTAGCCACGGTCGGACAATTGTCCGTCGGGCACGTATTTTCCGGGTGACCGGGATCACCAAAATGATCTCCATCCGCATCGACGCAGATTTCATTAAAGAGAACCGAGATTTCTCCAGCGCCACGATCCGCGGTCGCGATATCCATATCGCCGTCGCCGTCAAAATCCGCCGTACAGATGCCCCGCGTGGAATCATTCACCCGGGTAAATATACGATCACCTAAAGCGCCGGTTCCGTTGTTTAGGAATCGGTAAACCCCGCAATCATCCAAGGCGCTGATGATGGGATCTATATCTCCGTCGCCGTCAATATCGGTGAGTACAACCTCATGGGGGGCTTCACCCACCGCGTAAACAACCCGTGGAGCGAATGTGCCGTCGCCGTTATTCAAGAATACCGAACAACTATCGGAGGTCGTCTCGGCCACGACCAGGTCCAAATCATAATCGCTATCCAAATCAGTAACAGATACCCAGTACGGCGCCGCCCCCGTGGTGTAATTGACAGGCGTCGAGAAAACCCCCGCTCCGTTGTTCTTGAATACCTGTATCTTACTACCGCCGCTGCAAGTTACCACCAAATCCATGTCGCCGTCGCCGTCGAAATCGCCCGAACCCAACGCGTACGGTGAGGCGCCTGTGGCATAATCGACGCGACCCCCGAAGGCGCCCGTGCCGTCGTTGAACAATACCGAGATATCATTATCGTTTCCGTTGGACACCACCAAATCGGGGTAACCATCATTATTCAGATCAACCGGACAGGCATACTTAGGGAGATTGCCCACCGGGTACCGCTGAATCGATGTGAAATTGCCGGCGCCGTCATTCCGCAGTATGACCACCGAATCAGCGACGGACGCGGTGACGATGAGATCAATATCATAATCCAGATCGACGTCACACCCGGTGATTCGTATTGAGGCATTCCCGGCTGAATAGGTACCATGCAAGGTAAACGTCCCGCGCCCATCATTGAACCACACCGACACCTTATCGCTGCTGTAATAGCCGGCCGCCAGATCGACGTCTCCATCACCATCCAAATCCCCGGCATAGATGCCGTTCGGCCTTGTCCCCGCCGGATAATGTTCGATGATTCCGAAGCTGGCCGGAGCCGGCTCTGCTTTAACCGTGAACGACCACGAGTACGGCGTAAGCGTTGCACCTTCGATAGACTTTATGCCATTCGTCAAGGTAACGGTCACTACTTCACCTGGAGCAAAGTCGATGGCAGGGTCAAAGGTGACAGTATGCGTCAGGCTATCATAGGCATATATCCCAGCATGCCGCCCGGAAATGCCACCATTAACGATGAATGTTGCATTTGTGACGGTGACAAAATCCACATCTGTGCAAAGAGTTACTGCAATGTCTGTATTTGACTGAGCATCTAAGGCGTTATAATCTGGTACGGTCTGAGATATATATAGTGCGGGACACAAATATGCCCGGAAACAGAAGTCCACGTCCACCCCCCATCCTCTTAACATGCTCATCCATCCCCAACCTCCAGGTCCTGAGATGGTATCGCAATAACTGAATGAACGCAATGCCCCATCAGTTCCATCAGTTGAAATGCAGTACTCACAATCGGTTCCAGGTACACCCGAGGAAGAAAAAGCGATATAAAAATCCCTTGTCAGGATCAAGTGTAGACTACTAAAATCAAATGCTGTTTCATAAGGAAAGGGCAGATAGTAACCTGGCGGTATCGTAATATGGCCGAGACTCATCCCGGGCAGCCCATTCGAATCATCATACACCGTTACCGTCACGCTATCATTGCCCGCAATACATTTTACAGGATAAGGATTATCGTAAATCAAGACACAAGCACCTTCTAGTAGTACCGGATATGTAACGGAAAACCTCTCTGCGTAAGCCATATCCCCGTAATCAGGATCTGGTGCCGCCCAGCAATAGTACAGGTCTTGATAATACGATAAATAATGGCATCCCTGTTCAAATTCAGGTAGTAGATAATTGGAAAAGCCTTTTGCGAGCGAATTTTGAGGCAAGGAATCTAACATTATTAAGGATTTCATTCGATTCGGGTGTTCAGGAAATTGCCGTTGTTTGAGGCCATTGATTTGGCCACCGTCCGCATTATCTACCGCCGACACTCCGACTACCAGTACCCATGACAATAAGAGCATCGGGAGAGAAAAAATAAACCTAATAGATGCCGCCGAATATACAACGGATTGAAAATATTCCTTGATGCTTCTCATCATTTCACCCCCGCTTGCATAAGGTGAGTACGTCCATATTCCGCGATGTGCTCTTCCTGTGCCTATAAGTTAGCTAAAATATGTAATGTGTCAAGTCGAAATCGGGCGAGAGGGGTCGATGGAATCGACCCCGATCATTATCCAATTCTGTCAATGGTTCACGGGCAGCAGGGCACCGGGCCGCCTTTAGTTCGGAACTCATGGTTCTATCAGGTCACATCGGGCTTCGCGGGAAAAGAGCCAGCGGTCGGGGACATCCGCCGCGCGCATATTCGTTTCGGTCGACAGACCCGACATACCTAAAAAATCATTCCCCGACTCCGCCCGCGGCTGAGCTTCCCGCCATGATTGCGGTCGGTCAAAGCCATCACGAGCGCCCGCGCAGGCGAGGCCGCTGTGACCATATCTTCATATCCGATAAAAAGTTGAGCGATTTGGAAAGCAGTCCCTTTGACAGCGCCCACGGCAAGTGCTATATTCACCCAAAGCCAACGAAACAGTGAGGGCCGGACGATCTGTCCGGCCCCGCATAGAGGAGGAATATACCATGAAGGGCAACGACAAAATCATCGCCACCCTCAACAACCTTCTGGCCGATGAATTGACGGCCATCAACCAGTACATGGTGCACTCGGAAATGTGCAGCAACTGGGGGTATGAAAAGCTGCACCAGAAGATCGAAAAGCGGGCGGTCGACGAAATGAAGCATGCCGAGTTGCTGATCGGCCGCATCATCTTCCTGGAAGGCCGCCCCGTCGTCAGCCACCTCAAGGATATCCACATCGGCGGCGACGTTCAGGCGCAGCTTCAGAATGACCTCGCCAGCGAAAATGGAGCCGATAAATTGTACAATGCCGGTATCCGCGAAACGGTGGAATTGAGCGACAACGGCACCCGCGAGATGCAAGGATGAGGAAGCCCATATTGACTGGCTGGAGGCTCAACTCGACCAGATCAAACAGATGGGGATCCAGAACTACCTGGTGGAGCAGACGGATTAGCGTCCCAGGCGCTGCCGGTGCCGGTCTTCCCGGGAATATCCCTTTTGGCAACAAGGCTTCATCGCGCGTTCCGACGAGACGGAGACGCGCGGTGATCTTTTGGGCCGGGATCGTCGTGAGAAGCGGTCGGTGAAGCGCTTACTTTCGCGTGGAAATGCTGATCGTGGTGTTCTGACCCTTGAGCGATAAGGTCGGGTAGGTTGTCCCGAGGCTGTATTGGCCCGATGAAATCCCGGCGCTGGTGGATATCGTCATCGGCAGATCGGAATCGATGTCGCCGCTGGAGGTGGAGGCAATCACGTTGAATCCGCCCGACGGCGGCAACTCCAGGGAGATGTCGCCCGAGGTCACGCTGATTTCGCAGTTTTTGGAAATGCCGCCCAGGCGGCTCAGTTCCACCGAGCCGTTGGCGTTGTCGATCATGAATGGTCCACCCAGATTTTCCCCTGAGATCAACCCAAAGGTCGTCCGAACGGTGGTCGCGCCGCCGATATCGACCAGATCGATCGAGGCGTTCTGGTTGCGCACGTCGATGTCTCCGGTGATTTTGGACAGGTTCACCGGGCCGAACTGGTTGACGACGGTGACGTCGCCCTTGATTCCCGAAACGGTCACCTCGGCGTTGCTGTTGTCGACCTGCACGGGGCCGCCGGCGGTCTGTATCGCGACTTCGCCGAAGCGGTTGGTCACCAGCACCTCGCCGCCGACCCGGTCGATCGTGATACCGCCGTTCGATGATTCCGCGCGCACGCTCTTCTTGACGTCTTCTATTTGAATCGACGCAAACTTATTGGAGGCGCGCAACTGGCCGCCGACGTCGGCGATTTCGACCGAGGCATTGGCGTTTTCGATGGTGGCGTCGCCGGTGACCGTTTCGATCCGGACGCCCCCGAAGGAGTTGGCCAGCACCAAATTGCCGGTAATCGTTTCCACTTCGATGTCGCCGTTGCTGGAGCGGATGTCGGCGTTGCCCCGGAACGAATGCACCGTCACCGGGCCGGAGTTGGTGATGCGTAGCTCGCCGGACGAATTGCGGATGCTGACCGGCGCATAGCTGTTGGACAGATCGATGACACCATCGGCGCCGACCGCCTCGATATCGCCGAAGGAGTTGCTGATCGTCAGGCGGCCCGTGATCGCCTCCGTATAAACGGTTCCGCTGGTGTTGGCGATGCTGACGTCACCCTTGATCCGCTGGGCATCGACGGAGCCGAAATTCGAGGAAATCTTAAGATCGTTCTGCAGGTCGGCGATGGTGGCCGGGCCAAAGGCATTCTCGATGACGACCGGATTCCCGGCCGGCAGCGATATTTCCAGCTCTGAGGAGACGACGTTGACCGCCTTCTCGCTCTTGTCGGGGTAAACGACGGAGATGCTTATCGTCTGGGGTGTGGTCTCCATCAGTAGTCGGACCCCTTTGGCGAAATCAGCGCTGGAATGGGAATCTTCGGAATAGTTAACCGTCAGCACCGCCTGCACCTCGGAACGGTTCCAGGTCTGGACCAAAACGGCGCCGATGGCGTTGTGCAGGTTAATCGGCAGCGTCCGGCTGCCAACCGTGGCGTTGGCCGTCTGTGTCAGGGCGTCGCCCAGATCCTGATCCGGTGTCTCAAAGTACCGGCCCGTTGTTCGCGGAAACGCCGGCGCGGCCGGGGCGGCAGGCGGATGGGGAGCAGGCAGCCCTGAATCGAACGGCGGGATGACGATCAGCAGTGATTCATCCCGAAGTCTCTCCTGGGCGAGGCGTAACGCCTGTTGGGCATTGTGCATCGATTCCTGAATGATACGATTGAGGGTCTTTTCATCCAGAATTCCCTTCAGTTCATCGTCGGAGTATTCGGCGTCGAGTTCGTCGCGAAGGTCCTCGAGGTCGCTTTCGAATGATCGGAGTTGCCGCAGTTGCCGCCGCTGCAGGCGCGAGCCGCCGGAATCGGCCGTCGTGCGAAGGGCTTCCATTTTGGCCAGCAGAACATCCATCTTCTTCAGCATCCGGTCGCGCGAGGCGGCCGAATAATCGCCGGCGATCGACTGACGCAGGTCCTTGACTGCTTTGCCGACTTCGCTCAGGGAGGCTTGACCGACTTCCCGGTAGAAATCTTCGAAATCGGCCAGGATTTCTTCAAGATTGTCGATCAGGTCAACGTAGTTCTCGCCAACGATGACCATCTTCTGGCCGATCGTGTCGCCGGGCGAGGGCTCCCGGCCGATCTCATCGTCCGGCATGGGTGGCGCCGCCGAAACGAGGCTCCAGGTCAAAGCCATCGCCAACAGCACACCCGATTTTGTCCAGCTCGTCATCGCCCCCAACTTAATCATACCAGCCACTTCTTTCAAGCACAGAATGGTCTATGGCCAACTGCGCCTTGGTCTTCTTTTCGGCCGATCCCAGCTTCTGGTACAGGGCTATCTTCCGTTCGTAGGCCCGGGCCAGGCCGGCTCTTATGGCGCGGTTCTCCGGGTATCGGCTCAGGGCCGCCTTGATCATGCGGATCTGCCGATCGATCCCCTCGAATTGACTGATATAATAATCCCGGACCGGAGCCGGGAATTGGTCTCCCTGCAATGACATAAACAGTGACACATACCCGACCGGCGACCCGGCGCATTCGGTGGCCGTGACGGGTCTCGTCGTCTCCAAGACCGCCGAGTCATCCGATTTGGGAAAAAACAGAAGCAAAATCGCAACCAGACAGCCGAGGCAAAGATCGGCCGGCCGCAACGGCCCAAGCAGGGGTCGAAAGAATGCCGCCATGCCGCCGGTCGTCTCCAGGCCCTCACCGCCCCAGGGATGCTCCTCGATCTGTATCGCCACCCGCTCCCATAGGTAGGCCGGTGCTGTCCGGCGATCGAGGGCGGCAGCGGTTTCCTTGAGGGTCTTGTAGAATTCGGCCTCCCGCCGGCAGGCCTGACACTCTGCCAGGTGAGAGGTCACCAGGCGCTCGGCTTTTTCCGGCAACGGCTCATCAGCCCGATTGGACAGCAACCGCCTTACCTTGGCGCATTTTCTGCCAAGCCAAAGCATCACCTATGCCTCCTGTCCGGTCAGAATTTGCCGGAGCAGAGCGCGTGCCTTAAAGAGCTGCGATTTGGAGGTTCCCTCAGCCAAATTCAGCCGGTCGGCGATCTCCTTGTGATTGTATCCTTCGACGTCGTGCAGCACGAATACCAGTCGGCATCCTTGTGGAAGGCGGGCGATCGCCTTATCCAGCTTCCGTTTCAGCAGCAGTTTCTTCTGATCCGGTTCCACCGCTCCGCAGGTCTGTTCATTGATCTCCTCCCATCCCCCCTTGCGGCGCCGGATATGCTCCAAACCGACATTAATGCAAATTCGGTACAGCCAGCTCGACAAAGTCGAACGGCCCGCGAACAAATCCATCTTCTGGTAGGCACGAACGAAGGCTTCCTGGACGACATCGTCCGCCTCCGCCGCCGCACCCGTCAGCCGCAGGGCCAGGTTGTACAACGACCCGACATTGTCATCGTACAATTTGCGGAACAGCCCATGATTCCCGGCTACAATCGCCCGGGCCGATCGAAGATCTTCGGTAAATGCCTTTGGGGCCGAAGCGAATGTCCGTTCTCCCGTCAGGCTTGCCGCAGTGTCCGAGGTCGCCGTTGTCATATTCTCTCCACCCTATTTGACGCGCGCCCGAGGCCGGTCGTTGCTTTCATTCTCTTATCATTACGTTCTCAATCCAGCCCGGTTTCGTCTAAGTACTTGACAAGAAAGGCATCTTCGCTATATTGTTATGGGCAACAAGATGATGGCCCTGCTTACCGATTACCCGTACCGCTGGAGGGATACGGCTGAGGCCTATAACGGGAACCGCCGGATATGCACGATGGGAATATGATGCATTTCTTTGCGGTTCTCCTCTCATCGGCGTCAAGGTCTCGGGTTATGTCGAAACTGCGACAAGCTATTGTCTGATAACAAGAAAGGCGGCAAGCGAAGACCCTAACGGTTAATGACTGCCGGCAACTTGACTCCGGCATAACAGTTGCGCAATGAGACCTTGAGCACAAAGCGGGGAACAGATGATGACCAGAATTTTTCTCAGTACCATATTGGCGGCCCTGTTAATCAGCGCTGCCATGGCCGGCGGCCGGGGGCTTCTTCCGCAGGACGACCCGGCTCAGTATCGAAATAGTCTTCACCCCGATTTTGCCTCCCGAATCAGCAACCGTTCAGCTTCGCTGCCCGTCGTTCTGACCTCCCCCGACCTGGCGAAGGTTCAGGTCGACTTCAATGACATCCCCCTCTCCGAAACGGTGGCGCCGGCTACATTTGCCCAGGACAAGGCGGACATCGTCAGCCTCAAAGGGGGACGGATGGCGACCGCCTGGGAGGATAATCGCACCGGCACGGTCGCGATATTTCTGCAGTTGCTCAATTCCTCGGGCACTGCCATCGGCAGCAATGCCGCGTTGGTCTATTCCACCGAAAATGATCTGGCCGATCCCAAGCTATGCGCCGACAGCAGCGGCAATTTCTTTGCCGTCTGGAGAGACGATGCCAGCGGCTTTCTTCAGGCTGCCCGCTTCGATTCTTCGGGCGGTACGCTGACCCCGGTTTTCTTTGTGTCTGATACGGTGAACGCCAGCTACGCCGGCGAATTCACCGCCGGGTGCACCCCCGGTGGAAACCTGATTGTCGCCTGGGAGGATTATTCGGTCGGCAGCGAAATCGCGTATCGCATATTTCTCGCCAATGGCACACCGGCGAAGTCAATGATGGCGGCCAACAGCGACGGGCCGCTGAACAGGCATTGGTCTCCAACGATCGCCGTGGCCGGCGGTGATTTCATCCTGGCCTGGGAAGACTATCGCGCCAATGACACCCCCGACATCTATGGTCGGCGCTTCAATGCCTCGGGGCTGCCGTATGCCGCCGAAATTCCGCTGTCCGATGTCGCTGCCAGAGATTTCGCCCGCTATTTGCCGGCGGCAGCCTATACTTCGGGTGACGGGTACCTGCTGGGATGGACCGATCTTCGCTCCGGCGTGAATATTTACCAGCAACGTCTTTCGGCCGGCGGCGCCCTGGTCGGCGCCAATATGCTCTTGACCGACGAAACCTCGGTCTACCAAAACTGGGAACTGGATTTGGGGGCCGTCTCGTCCGGGAATATGGTCGCGGCATGGACGTTGTATGGGCAGCAAAACTCGATTTTGCTGCAGCGTCTTGGCGCCGGCGCTATTAAGGATGGCGCCTACCAGGTCATCTCATCAAGCGGCGATAAGCAGCGGTTCGATCCCTCCGTGACGGGAAACCAGGCCGCCCATCTGGGTCTGGTTTGGACCGATCTCCGCGGCAGTTCGGCCGATATTTATGGTTCGGTTCTGACCAACGCCGGAATCGTGGTGCGCGACAATTTCGTCATCAATGACGATGCCGCCGGCAGTCCCTCGTTTGATCCCGCCGCGGTCAGTTTCAGCCAATACGACTGGACGGCGGTGTTTACCGATCAGCGCCGCGACGCCGGCGATATCATGCTGCAGCAGGTCTATGTCGGGGGCCAGCTTATCGGCGTCAATCGCCGCATCAACGAAGATCCCGCCGGCGGCCTGCAACTGCAGCCGGCCGTGGCCTCGGGGAATGAAAAACTGTGTATTAGTTGGACCGACGTGCGTTCCGCCAATCCCGGCCAGAACATCTACGGCGCTTTTGCCCGACCGACCTATAATCTGGTCGCCGACATTCCGGTCAACGATGACCTTCTTGGCCTGACCGCCCATTATGAGTCCAGCTGCGCCATCACGTCCGACGGCAAGACTCTGATCGTCTGGACCGACATGCGGGCGGGCCTTCCCTAAATCTATGGCCAACTCTTCTCG
>CAZPEV010000128.1:0-9588 GCA_964585635.1 uncultured Ignavibacteriales bacterium | reverse complement strand
GTGCCGGTCCCGCTCCGGTTGGCGCTTGGAAGCTCGTCAATCCCTGCTTGCCGTAATAGCGCAAACAGAGAATCATCTGGGAAGCCCGGCTTTGGCCGGGCTTCCTTTTTTTATGGCTCCCGCAGCCGGATACGCCGTATCATAGGCTGATATGGCGGCGCCTCAGGCCGCCGCCGGCCTCTGGAATCGGGTGACTATGACGGAAACCTTCGACGCCGACCTGTTCGCGACCGCAACTTACCGCGTTCTAAAAGAGTATTTCGATATCACCCTGTATCGCCCCTCGGAACGGCAGGTGATCTTTTGGGGAAATCCGATGCTGCATCAGCGCGGTTGGAAACGGGCGCTGAATCGACGCCTGGGTGAGGTCAACGCCAGGGTGCAGATTGAACGGGACCACGACCGGTATCGGATCGTCGTCTCGCCCCTGCCCCACACCATCGGCCGCCCGCCGCTGATTCATCTCCTCCTGTTTGCCCTGACCTTTTTGACGGTCCTGCTGGCGGCCGCCTTTCGCGAGAAAGGCGCTGCCATCCTGACCGATCCGAGGCTTTTGCTTTCGGGGCTGCCGTTTACGCTGACCCTGCTGTTCATCCTGCTGGTCCACGAGATGGGCCACTTCCTGGCGGGGCATCGCCGGGGCGTGATCATGAGTTATCCCTATTTCATCCCCGCTCCGACCTTCCTGGGCACGTTCGGCGCCCTGATTCGGACCCGCTCGCCGATCCGGACCCGCAACGACCTGATCCTGATCGGCGCCGCCGGGCCGCTGGCCGGCGCCGTCCCCTCGCTGATCGCCCTGGTCTGGGGCTACGCCACCTCGACCATGGGGCCGTTGCCCCCGGGGCCGGTCATGATGCTGGGCGATTCGCTGATAACCTGGGTGTTACAAGCGCTTCTTTTCGGAGCGGCGCCGAACGGGTTCGCCGTGCAACTATCCTCGATCGCGCTGGCGGGACAGGTCGGCCTTTTGGTTACCATGCTCAACCTGCTCCCTTTGGGACAGCTCGACGGCGGCCATATCATCTACGGCTTATTCCAGCGCCGCCAAAGAATGCTGGCCGTCATGTTTCTGATCTGCCTGGGGGGATTGGGCTTCTTCTGGAATGGCTGGTGGATCTGGCTGGCGCTGGCGCTGCTGATGCGGCCGTATCATCCGCCGGTCATCGACGAGACGATTCCGCTGGATCCCGTTCATCGAAAAATCGGCTGGATTGCGATCGGCTTGTTTGTGCTGACCTTTGTGCCGCGTCCGATCTACTAAAGACCGACCGGAGTCGCCGCCGGCTTCGGGGTATAGAGTCCCAGAGGATCGATCTTTCCCTCCGTCCAGGCAGCCACCAGGATGTCGACGATGATCGGGTCGAATTGCGACCCGCGATAGCGGGTCAATTCATCGATGGCCTGCTCCGGCGGCGCCCCTTCCCGATAGGGACGGTCCGACAGGATGGCGTCATAGGTATCGACCACCATTAAGAGTCGGCCTTCGATCGGAATCTTTTCACCCGCCAGCTTATGGGGATACCCGGCGCCGTCGTACCGTTCGTGATGATACAGGATGTATGGTATGGCGGGCTTCAGGAAATCAATCCCTTCCAGGATATGCGCCCCCAAACGGGGATGGGCCTCCATCTGCGTCCACTCCTCCGGGGTCAGCTTGCCCGGCTTGTTCAGAATGGCATCCGGAATCCCGATCTTGCCGATGTCATGCAGAGTGCACCCCATGGTCAATTCCTTGAGCTTTTCCTCGGGCCAGTTCAGGCGGGTGGCGATCAGTTCCGCCAACACCGTGACCCGGTCGGTATGCCCGCGAGTATACTCGTCGCGGGCCTCAATGGCGTTGGCCAGCGCGGTGATCGCCGTCAAATAGGAAGCCTGCAAATTCTCGTAGAGACGATTGTTTTCGATGGCGGCGGCGACCCGGGAAGCGATGATCGACAGCAGATGAAGCTGCCCCAGCTTCATCTGCATGAAACGGTCTTCGGCGATGATGGTGAGCAAGCCAATCGCCTCGCCCCGCGAAATCAGGGGGGAGACCGCCAGCGATCTGATCCGCTTGTTCCGGCCTTTGATTTCCAGGCACTCGGTTTGCGTTTCGAGCCTTTCCAGAGCGGCTTGGCAGAGGGGATGCCGGCCCTGGAGAAACGCCTCCATTTCGCCGTCCGCCGGTTCCCCCTTCACCAGACAGGGCGTCAAGACCTGCGAGGCTTTGTCGCTGATGAGAATGGACAACCCGCCGGCGCCGATGACCGATTTGGCCGTGTCGGCGGCCAGCTCCAGGCAGGCATGGAGGCTGGTGGCCACGCCCATCGCTTCGGACAGCCGGTACAGCGCCACCTGTTCCCGCAGGTGCAGGTTTTCGCGCGCCAACAACTGGTGCTCCAACCCGCGCTTGACGGCGTTTTTCAGCGTCTCCAGCTTGAACGGCTTGACCAGGTAGTCATAGGCCCCTTTGCGCAACACCGAAATGGCGTTGTTGACGGTCGGATAGGCCGTCATCAACATGACGATGCAATCGGGATGGCACCGCAGCGCCTGGTCGAGAATGGTCACCCCGGAGAAATCACCCATAATGAGGTCGGTCAGAACCAGGTCGACCTGGTTCTTTTCCAGATAAGTCATCGCCTTCTTGGGGTCGGTGTATGAGATGACCTCATACGCCGTATTGGCCGAAAGCGCCTCGGTGACGATGCTGCAAATATAATCTTCGTCGTCGACGATAAGAAGTCGGTATGTATTTTGTTGACTGCCCATAGAGCATAAACCTACTCTAACCATCGGTAAAATCGGGAGAGAGTTTAAAGGGGGACGGAGATTTTCCGGCGCCCGGAAGGAAGAAGCGCAAGGTTGCGCATTATTCGACCAGATCGGCTGCCCGATAGGATGATCGAACCAGTGGGCCGGAGACCACTATCGGGAGGCCGCGCCTCTGGGCCAGCGCCCCCAGCTCGGCAAACTCCTCGGGGGTATAATACCGGGCAACAGGATAATGGTGCCTCGTCGGAGGCAGATACTGCCCGATCGTCAGCATTTTGACACCGGCGTTTTGGAGGGCTATAAAGACCTCGTCGAGTTCGGCCTTTTCCTCCCCCAACCCGACCATCAAACCCGATTTGACCCGTATCTCCGGATGACTTTGGGCGGCGCAGGCCAGGACCGAAAGCGAACGCCCGAAGTCGGCCCGTGGCCTGACCATCGGATACAACCGGGGGACCGTTTCGATGTTATGATTGAAAACCGTCGGGCCGGACGCCAACACCTGCTCGATCAATTCCGGCCGCCCGTTGAAATCGGGCGTGAGAATCTCAATCGTCGCCGAGGGAAGCAGCTCCCGGACGGCCAGCACGGTCCGCCGAAACTGCCCGGCCCCCTCGTCGGGCAGGTCATCCCGCGTAACGGAGGTGATCACGACGTGGGACAGGCCCAATTCCGCCGCCAACCGGGCGACATGCCTCGGCTCGTCTGGATCAGGCGGCAGGGGGATACCGCCGGAGATATTGCAGAACCGGCACTGACGGCTGCAGATCGGCCCCATCAGCAAAAAGGTGGCCGTGCCGGAATTAAAGCATTCCCCGCGGTTGGGGCAGTTGGCCTCTTCGCAGACCGTATGCAGGGTCAATCCGCGGAGCTGCCGCCGGATTCGATGGTACCGTTCGCCGCCGAATGCCGTCACTTTCAGCCACGGTGGCCGCCTTTCGGGTCGATTCGTCTCGGTCATGCGCTATCTCCAGACCCCAATCATCAATGGAATATACGCGACAATCCGGCCGGTAATATCGAAATCTTTTCCCTCACCGGGGGTCACTTGTTGCCTTGGAGCATGCTTATATCTATAGGCAGGAACTGCACACCGGCGCCGGTCCCGACTTGAAGATATGATTTGCAATGTAGATGATGCTCCCGGAAATTGTAGGATACAAGAACATCGCCAGGCTCTTTAGAGGACACCCCATTATTCATGATCGTCCACCGTGTCGGGGTGGTTTCACGTCGTATAGGATCTTGGAAGGTATGAATATGCGGAAAAGGTCGTAGGCGCGACGATTGGCTGAAAAACCATAGATATTCATGGTCACCACTTCCTTGAACTTCTTGTCAAATTTAGTGTCGAATTTATACCGGCCGTCGATGACAGGTTGGGTTCCCGAGGTAATCACGCTCTCCGGCGGCGCGACCAGGGCACAATCGCCATGATATAGTATATATTTTATCGAATCCGCATCAGTGGCGGCACTATAGCGCAGGCCGTGACGCTCAATGGGATATAAGGAATCGCCAGGGCCCACAATGATACAGGCGCCCGACTCCGTCCTATCCTTCATATCGCTGGCATATGCAACCATGCAACCGCAGCCGTTGACCGTAATTTCCTTGAGGGCATAGAAGCCGGACCTCGGCAAAAAGCCACGGAGTTCAGAGAAAACACCGGAATCGGCGGTCAAGGCTTCAATGGTCGGGCGACAGATTACCTTGTGAAATCCCCCGGCGTGGCTCAGAATGCTGTCAAAGGCAGCCGTGGCCGTATCATGCAGCCGGCTCAAGTCGTTTTGCATCGCCAGAACTATCCGTTCCACAAAATCCAAACTGTCTTCAGGGGCGACTTTGATGGCCTTGATCTGTGCGATCAGTTTTCCTTCATATTCATTAGGCTTGTAAACATAGACCCGATCCTGGCCCAAGCCGCCGGCAACCACCCAGGTCGCAATCGCCGCAAGTAATGCCAGGCAAGAGACATAGACATATATTCGCTTTGTCATAATGACCTCATGAAAATAATCCCGCCACAGCCGGTTACGCCAAAAATCTAGTAAGAACCTCTTAATGGTGCCTTTCCGCGAACCAATCTATTGCCCTTCTGCGGAGAGGACAAGCAAAAAATGGGAAATCGACGGTTCAGGAAAACCTTTTTCTTTCGATATCAATAGTAATAGACGTTTCTGCACGCAGCTGTGATAAGGAGCGCTCCCTATGCCGTACGTGCGCCTTGGCCGTATCGCCTCAATCCTCTTGGCGATCACGGTCTTAGCTGAGACGCTTCCGGCCGCCAAGCCGATCCCGCAGGTCGTGCCGCTGACCGGCCGGACGCCGATTGCCATCACGCCGAAATCGGCCCCGGTCCGGCTGAGTGCCGCCGATACCTGCACCGTTTACATGGGCGATAATCCGATCTATTACATCTATCCCTGGGTGTATGGTGACGAACTCTACAAGGCGTATCAGGACCCTTCGCTGACCTGCGACAAACCGTATCCCTTTACCGTTGACGCCGTTCATATCCCGCTGGTTTATCTTGACTCCGGAACCATCTATCTGTCGGCCGACGTGGAAATGGTTGATCTGACCAATCCCAGTTGCCCCAAACCGGGGGCCATGCTGACGATTTCGTCCACCTATGAAGTCACCCTTGGCAACGACTTCTACCTCCTCTCCATTCCCCTGGATTCGCCCGTGGTCGTCAATGGTCCCTATTTCGTCGGCATATATATCGCGGCCGACGGTAACCCCAGCGCGGCGGCGGTCGTCACCGATTCCCTGCCGGTGAGGTGCGTCGGCTACAACGACTGGGGCGAAGGATACGTTGATCTCGACACCGTCCATAACGTCAACACCGGTGAAAAGATCTTCCCCGGACGATTTATCCAGTTTTCCAGCGGCATAGCCGGTGGTGGTGGTGGTGGTGGAACTGAGCCGGCCCCGGCGGCGCGCCTGATCAACCCGACCGACGGCCAATTCCTGGGAAACACCGTCGATCTCTGGGCCGATGACGCCGCCGGCTCGAAGATCATCAAACGGGCCCGTTTCCAGTATTACCGCAATGGGAGTTGGTTTGACATCGGCGTCGATACCACCGTCGGCCAGCCGTTGCGCAATGGCGTCAATTCCTCCGGCTCCGGTGACGGCCTGTCATATACGTGGAACACCTCCGGCCTGCCCGAAAGCGATTATCAAATCCGAGCCATCATCACCGACACGCTGGGCCGGGCGGACAGCGCCCTGGTGACCGTCCATGTCGACCCGACGCCGCCGTTTCCCGCCTTTCTGGTGCCGACCTTCGCCCAGAATGTCTGCGGCGGCATCAGCGCCAAGATCAGTTGCGCCGATGAAGATATTTCATACGTCTCTTTTGATATGAAGAAAGCCTCGCGCGAGCTGGTTCTGCCGGTCCCCGTGATCGACCAACGCCTCGGCGGCGACGTCAACGGCGTTCCGGGGGACGGCAACCTGGTCGCCAACGGCGAATATGGTGATTATTGCTCCGGCCCGGCGGCCGCTGCCATGGCAATCAAATATTGGTATACCAAAGGATATTCCAACCTGCTGAAGGAAAACAATACTTTCCTCACTGACGAGCAGTTGATGAGCCGCCTCGGCGCCGCCATGATGGTGCGCGAGAACAGCGGCGCCTATGACGGTGAATTTGTGGGTGGTCTGCGGGATTACTGCACGGCTCACGGCGGCGCATTCGAACTCAAGACCGACCGACGGCCGACGCTGGCGCTTCTGCGCAGCTGGGTCGAGGATTATGAGTACGCCGTCATGATCGGCCTGTCCGGCGCGCCCGGATTTTGGGTGACCATGGCCGGGGCCTCGGGGCTGGCTGATTCCGCCGGGCAATACACCTATAGGACGATCAACCCGATTGCCGGGTTTACCGAAATGCACAAAGTAAAAGAGGTTGCCGGCCAACTGTTGCTTCTGTACGGCAGCCAGTGGTTGGAGATCGACCTGATGGTCGGTATGGTACCGCTGGGCTTCACCGTCAGCCGCACTCCGGTGGGGTACGATGCCTCGGCCGCCGATGGCTGGGGGTTCTACTGGAGCACCGAGACGCTGGCGGAAGATTCGCTGTATTTTCTGGATGCCACCGTCAATGACCTGGGCGGCCATAAAGGGATGGTGTCGGCGTTGGTTCAGAATGATTGCCGGATCGATTTTATCGCAGGCGACGTCAATAACGACGGTCAAGTCGGCGTCGCCGACATGGTGTATTTGATCGCCTTTCTTTACCAGAACGGCCCGCCGCCGGCGGCCGGCAACGCCGTCTGCGACATCAACTGCGACGGGGCGGTCAACCTGGCTGATGTCATTTATCTCTACAAGAATTTATTCTTCGCCGGTCCGGCGCCCTGCCGGCGATAGGCGAATCATAATGCAAACAAAGACCCCGCCCGCTCTGGCGGGGTCTTTTTGTCTCAGGCTGGCGGCTGCTTGCGAGCCGCCGCCGCCCGAACCGCCCGAAGCGCTATTTCGCGATCGATTCCGCATATTTCCACGATCCCATCAACCGCCCGGTCAACTTCCTGCAGCCACTGCTCTCCGGGAAATCGTGTCTTAAGATCATCGATCAGCTCATCGGCAATCGCTGCAATCCAGATGGCGTACCGGCACCGCTTTTCCACCTGCAAGAACGGCACCAGGTACCGCTTGGCCAGATACCCCAGGGCGATTCCGACCGCCGCCAAAATGCTGCCGGCCAGATCGCCGCTGTTGCGACCGAGAAAATCGGCCGCCGCACTCAGAAATGACATGACCTCCTCCTCTCTCACCAACTCAGTTGCCAGGATGGCGCCGTCGGCACCACGATCTTGCGCTTCCAGATCGTCCCGGCCGCATAGGTGGCAGACAAAAGATATTTGGCGTCGGTCGGCGCCAGCCCCTCCGATGGGATCAGATCCAGATAAAAGTATCCGGTCGAATCGCTCCGGGCCGTCAGCCGATAGGGGCTGATAATCACGCCGTCATGGCGCGCCGTTCCCTCAAGCAGTTCCGCCGCCACGACCACTCCCTCCAGCGGCCGCCCATCGATGCCATAAATGAAACCATACACCCGGCAGAGGTCGCCGGAGGCCGGTTGACCCGGATCAAAATGATACCCCCGGAGGCTGTCGGTCGTTATGCCGACGACATGAACGGTGTCGAAGGCGCCGAAAATATACCCGGGGGCCGTGGCCGACAGGATGAATTGCCCGGTATCGAGGTTGAACGACGCCCGGCCGTTGGACGCGGTGGCGCCGGTCGCCAGGACGGCGTCACAGGCCAGGTTGAGAACCGTGACGGCCGCACCGGGAATGATCCGGCCGTCGCTGCTGTCAACCGCGACAAGCGTCACCGGATACGTTCCGCTTCCGGATGGAGAACCGATGGTGCTGACCGCGGCATCAAGGTAACGGCCGAAGGTGCCGGAAACGATGTGCCCCGACTGCGCCTCATTCCAGACGGCATCGACTCCCCCGCCGCCCAGGCTATCGATTGCTCCGGCGATATTCCCCTTGATGTCGGCGGCGCCCCCCTTGGCATAAAGACCGACTCCGGCGCCCGTCCCCTGGGCAATGATGGCGGTATCGTTGCCGGCGGTACCGATGATGCGCAACTGCCGCAGACTAAGGACTTTCCCTCCGGCACCATCGAGCATCGTTTCCAAATTATCTGCCGCCGCCGCATCACCCGATATCTGGGACACGTTAGCTTTGGCACTCACGCTGTCGGCGGCGGCGCTGAACGTCGAACGGCTGGCGACGGTGGCGTTGATGCTGTCGGCGAAATCGGCATTGAGATCTTTGCCGGTACCGATGCCGGACAGCGACATCCCGTGCCCGTTCCCCCCCGTCGAAGCCGCGACGATGGCCGACCCGGCGCTGTTTTGAACATTGACGCTTTTGAGCGACAGCGTCACGCTATGATCATTTGATCCCTCCCAGGCCAGCTCCAGGTTATTGGCGGCGGTGGCATCATCCGAGACCTGGACCAGATTCGCCTTGGCCATGACGCTGTCAGTGGCCGGTTTAAACGCGGACACCCAGTTGTCAAAATGCTCCAGGGAATCATTGATCGAGGCCAGCATGTTGAGCGAGTCGGTCAGGACCTGGATGGTTGCGAAGGAGTAGGTCGGAAGCTTCTTGTACCAGGTGATCACCTGAACCGCCAGTTCGACATTGCCCCCGGCGCCGTCGATATCCTGGATTTGGTCGGCGAACCAGATATGCGTGCCGCCGTAGTCGCGAGTGGTGTCGATTCCGACGCAGGAATAGGCGCCGCCCGAGGCGCTGTAGACCTTTGATGATCCGTTGTCAGCGTAACTGATCACCTGGATGGAATCGGGGGGACCGGGGATACCGGCCGAATCCAGCGGCGGATGAACCGGAAAAACGACAAACTCGGACGCCTTCTTGAGGCCCAGAAAATCGGCTTGGACCATGCCAACCATAGCCGCAAGCATTATCAGAACGACAGTAATTCTCATGGCAAACCTCCTGCCGCATGGCGGCGACGGGTCGCTATACCGCCGGCGGCATGATCCGTGTAATAGACCGTCAGCACTGGCCGATAGGCGATCGTGCCGATATCCTCGGTGAAAAACTGAAACGACCCGCGATCGACCAGGTTGGTCGCCATCATCAGCCAGCCGTAATTGGCCGTTTCGATCAGGTATCGCACGAAACCGGTATCCAGGTGAAAAAAGAGCGCGCTATAGACGGCTACCGAGGCATCGACAATGATCGTGTCCATACATCGTAGCGTGTTGATATCGCCGCCGGCGGTACTCCAGGCGCTGTCCGGTGAGGACCAATAGTACGTCCAACTCACGCC
>CAZPEV010000127.1:0-9610 GCA_964585635.1 uncultured Ignavibacteriales bacterium | reverse complement strand
GACCGCCACCGTCAGCCAATTGGCCAAAGAGGAAAACTTGTACCAGGCCGCGCTGCTGGCCAGTTCCAAGGTCATTCAACCGTCACTTTTGGATTTTATGAGTTAATAGGAAGATAGAGGTATATGATGAAGCTTGCCACCACGCGTTTTGGAGAGATCGACGTTCCCGAGAACATGATAATCGGCATGACCAAGCCGGTTCTGGGATTCGAGCAACTCCGGAAATACGTCATCATCGAGACGCCCGACTTCGAGCCGTTCAAATGGTACCAATCCGTGGATGACCCGGCCGTAGCTTTTGTGATTATCAATCCGCTGCTCTTTTTCCCGGACTATACGATTGAGGTCAATCCCAAGGAGATCGAAGAGCTGCAGGTCGACAGCGTGCGGGACGTGCTGACCTACGCCATCGTCACGATACCGTCGGACTATACCAAGATGACCGCCAATCTGCAGGGACCGATTTTGATCAATACCCGGACCGGCCTGGCCAAACAACTGATCCTGGTCAACTCGCAGTATCGGATCAAGCATCGGCTGTTGCCCAGCGGTATCGAAGAACGGGTCGGCGAGGAGACCGAGGCGATCTCGGCGCTCGTCTAAGCGAAGCGCGGCACCGCCAACGCGCTGGCGAGTGCCGCTCGTTACCCCGCCGTGAGGCCGAACGGCACGACGGCAGGGAGACATCATCGGAATGGATGTCACATGGAACCATGTCACTCCCGAAATACTCATCCCCAAGCGATCAATGTCATAGGGCGGTATGAAGAATAGACGCAACGGCACACGAGCGTGGTCCGGAAGCAAAAACCGCCTAGGCTGCCCGCCGCCCGGCGGGAGCTTCATAAGCTTCGCCAGACTCAAACAGGCCGAGACACTGCTGGAGCAGGGTCAGGCGGCCAAGGCGATTGAAATACTGACGGCCGTGCCGCAACCGACTTCCGCCGCCGGCACGAACCAAGGACGCCTGTGTCGGGTGCTGGCTTTTGCCCAAGCCCAACTCGGCCAACTTGCGGATGCGGAACGGCACGCCGCTCTGGGCCTCGTCCACTGTCCCGAAGCGATGGACTTCCCCTTCATACTCACCTTTATCTGTGTCCGAGCCGGGCAGTTTCGCCGCGCCGCGGACTATGCCGAAGCGTACCTGCGTCTCTGGAGAGAGAAACGGTCATCCGGCGGGCGGTTGACCGATTGTGATCGCACCTATGATCTCCGATATCAAGTGCTAAATATTTATGGTGTGGCGCTAATGGAGCTGTGGCGTCTGGAGAAAGCCGCGGCCTGCCTTCGTGAAGTCATCACCCTGCGGCCCGATTTCGATCCGCCCTATGTCACCCTGTCGCTGCTGTACCGATGGCAGGGACGCTATGCCGATGCCGGCGAGGTCATCGCTGGGGGCCTGCAGACAAGACCGGCTTCAGCGGAATTGCGCCGGGCGGCGGAGAGCATCGCCCAGCGCCCGACCCTATCCGCCTGCCTGATCGTCAAGAATGAAGAGAAGCTGCTGCCGCGGTGTCTGGATTCGATCCGTGATCTGGTCGACGAGATCATCGTGGTTGACACCGGCTCGGAAGACAACACGCCGGAAATCGCCCGGCAATACAGCTGCACCATTCATCATTTTCCCTGGCAGGGGGATTTCTCCTCGGCCCGGAACGCATCGCTGCAGCGGGCCACGCAGGATTGGATTTTGGTCATCGACGCCGACGAGGAGTTGCGCCCGGAGGAGACCTGGAAAATCCGCCGATATATCAGCCAGCCCGAGGCTCAGGCCATTTCGATCTCGGTCTATAATCTGTCCCCGGAGACCGGCGTGGTGTCGTCCTTTCTGCCCTCGATTCGCCTCTTCCGGCGCAGCCTGGACCTGCGATACTACGGGGTGGTTCACAACCGCCTGGAGGTTCCTTCCGAGGTCACGGCCATGCGAACCGATATCAAGCTTCTCCATTATGGGTATGACCTGACGCCGGAGCAGCTTGAACCCAAAAAAGAACGAACCCGGTATCTTCTGGAGAGGCAACTGGCGGAGAATCCCGACGATGTCTACGCCAATTTCAACATGGCGCAACTCCTGCAAGGTTTCGGCCATGCCGCCGGCGAGGAAATGAGCGGGCGCATCCTCGATCATGCCGAACGGGTCATCGACAATCCGGAATCCGCCACGCCGCGATATTTCGGCCAGCGGCTGATGGCGTTGCATCAAGCGGCCATGGCGCTGTACAACCTCGGGCGATTCGAACGGGCCGAGGCCTATTGCCGCCAGGCGCTGGCGGCCAAGCCGGACTATCTTGATCCGCTAATGACTCTCGGGCATATCCATTTCGCCACGGATCTTCTGGGTGACGCCCGCGCCTGCTATCAGGCCTACCTTGACGCGCAACGCAAATATTGCCCGGAGAATGAAATCGACAACATCATCCTGCTGCATCTGGAGTCGGCTCATGTGGCCTGGTACGCCTTGGGATTGATCTCAGAACGCCAGGGCAGGAAAGAAGACGCCATCAATGCCCTCACCCAAGCCCTGTCTTTTCGGCAACCGTACCTGGACAGCTATGTCAGGCTGGGACGGCTTTATCGAGATCTTCAGGATTGGGGGCGGGCGGAGGAGATGTTCCGCCGCGAGATCGCCTCCAACAGCCGATCGGCCTTTGGCTGGTTCGGCCTCGGGGAAATGCTGCAGGCGAAAGGGGATGATGCGGGCGCCCTGGAGGCACTCCATCAGGCTGCGGAACTGATGCCGGAAAACATGGCGATGCGACTGGCGCTGGGCCGAGCGCTGCTGAAGGCGGGTCGTATTGATGAGGGCAGGACCTGCCTGGCCGCAGCCATCGATGCCAGCGGGGGAGAAATCCAAATCAGATATGAGGCGGCCAATCTGCTCTTTGCGGCCGGCGACCTTAAGTCTGCCGCCGATCTGTATGCACGGGTGTTGGCGGCCGTGCCCAGCCATGACGACGCCCTCAACAATCTCGGCAATTGCTATTTCAAGCTCCAGGATTTTGAACAAGCCCGCACCATCTATGAGAGGTTGATAAGCCGGGCGCCGACCTATGCCTTGGCTTATCGCAATCTGGGCCTGACCTATGTCCGTCTCGGCCAACGCACGGACGCGCTGACCGCTCTGCTGAAATATCTCGAAAACGATCAGAAAGATTATCCTGTTATTTACGTGGTCGCCACCCTCTATGTTGCAGCGGGACAGGAGGATCGGGCGATTCCATACTTCGAGGATTATCTGCGGTATCATCCCCACGATCACGAGGCGCTCTTCCGTCTCTCCGAAGCCTATCAACGACTTGGGCTTACCGATGCGGCGGCAGCCGGGTACCGACATGTGCTGGTCTTGGATCCAGGATTCAGTCAGGCACTGGTGAGGCTGGGTGAATTGGCTGTCCCGGCCCCCGGTCTGCAATTGGCTGCACAGCCCGAAGACTAAAGGCCGTCGGTCTTTCCGCCTAAAGTCCCTTCAGCTTCTGCCGATGTAATAGTACAAGTGACCAACAGGTGTACCATGACCTTAACCTGGATAGAGGAAAGGAGGCGACTGGCTGTAGTACCCTTCTCAAAATGTAGAATGCCGATAGGAGTAGTGTGCCATGGAACGGCAGCAACGGTAATGATCCATGACGAGATTACAATCACGGAAGTTATGTAGTTCGTTCAAGGAGGATAACGTACATGTCACTCAGGATTAACAACAACATTGCTGCCATCGATGCCCATCGTAACCTGACTTTGACCACGCGAGCCCTGTCGAGTTCGATGGAGAAGCTGTCGTCCGGTTACCGGATTAACCGGGCCAGCGACAATCCGGCCGGTCTGGTGATTTCGGAGCAGTTCCGTGCCCAGATTGCCGGTCTCAATCGCGCGATCGAAAACTCCGAAGGATCGATCAACATGATCCAGACTGCGGAGGGAGCGTTAAACGAGATCAACAACCTGTTGGTGTCAATGCGGGAATTGGCCATTCATGCCTCTAACGAAGGCTTTAATGATGCCGATCAGCTGGCTGCCGATCAGGCGGAAATCACCAACGCGATCAAGACCATCGACCGCGTGGCTGCCAATACGCAGTTCGGTACCAAGAAGCTGCTCGACGGCAGCAAAGACAACATCGCCAGCATCACCAGCTCTAATGCCAGTGGTGCCACCATTCTGAACAGCGAGCTGACCACCGGCACGCACTCGATTCAGATTGTCAAGACGGCCGATTCGACGGCCAGCCTCAACATCTCCTCGCTGGGGCTGTCGTTGAACGGTATCGCCGGGGCTCCGACCAACCTGACTGATGGCATCCATAATCTGGACGTCGTTCAGGCGTCGGCCGGTGCCGAGAAAATCGGCGGTACGATCGATCTGACCGATGCCTGGGGCACGGGCTTCACCGTTGCCGCCGCCCAGGCCGCCGCGGAGTTCACCTCCAGCGCCGCGTTGGCGACCGCCACCGTGGGTTCGGCTGGAGCCTACAACGTGGTTCTGAATTATCAGGAGAACGGCGGATCGGTGACCGGCGATCAGACGATTGCCATTACCGTCGCCGATGGCGATACCGCCGCCGTGCAGTTGGCGGCGTGGAACACCGCCATCAACAACAACAGCTACCTGGCGGGCAAGGTCGAAGCGGCCAACGTCGGCGGCGATCTGGTGTTCCGGACGACCAATTCCGGTACCCAGTACTCGCTCAAGCTGACCAGCTCGACGCGGGCCTCTGACGACCTGTTCGGCACCCTGACCCCCGGCGTTTCCCGCGGTGAGTCACTGGGTGTGCTGAACTTCACCATCGTCACGGCCGAGCATTCCGCCGGCAGCACCTCCGACGTTACCCTCGCCAACGGCACCTACTCCTCGTTGTCGTCCCTGGTGTCGGCGATGAACACGTCGCTAACGACCGCTTTCAATGCCATCGGAGTCGGCGTCAATAACCTTGGCGCTCAGGCTTCCGGCACCGATAAGATGCGCTTCTTCACGGCCGATGAAGGCAGTGACTATTCGATCAAGCTGAACTCGGCGGGTACGGAAACGTATCGCCTGGAGAAAGCGCTTGGCCTGACGGCCGACAACGTGGCCGCTACCGGTACCAACTCCATCGTCAGCTTTGACAACTATTCCACCTCCGTTACTGCCGTCAACTACGCCAGCGAGCGGACCGTGACGCTGTACAACAAGGCGGAGGGCGTGGCCGGTCGGGGATCGGTCGATCTGAAGATCGCCACGGCCGCCAATGGTCTCAACCTCGGCAACGCGCTGTTGAACGTCGCCGCGGCCAAGTATGATGTCCGTCTTGATGCCGGCCCGGGCACCTCGGTGACCGCCGGTACGGACGCCACCATTTACAACGCCGACCGGACCGAATCGCTCAAGGTCAGACTGGCTTTGACTTCGACCGGCGGGACGGAGACGATTTCGAACACCGATTCCTCGCTGGTCTTCCAGATCGGCGCCAACGTCGGCCAGACCGCCAAGATCGGCTTGCGGAACATGGCCGCCTCAGCTTTGGGCCGCAACCTGGCAGGGAATATGTTCAGAAATCTGTCTGAAGTCAACGTGACCACGGTCGAGGGCGCTCAGGATGGCCAGTCTCTAATCGACGCCGCCATCAATGAAGTGTCCACGGCCAGAGGCACGCTGGGAAGCTTCCAGAAGAATTCGCTGGAATCCAACCTGCGCAACCTCCAGATCGCTCAGCAGAACCTGTCAGCTTCGGAGTCGATGATCCGCGATACCGATATGGCCGCGGAAATGTCGAACTTCGTCAAGAACCAGATTCTGCTTCAGGCCGGCACCGCGATGCTGGCTCAGGCCAACCAGGTTCCTCAGGTTGTCCTGTCGCTCTTTAAGTAGTCGTCATCGGTGTCTCGGGGAGGGGAGAGATCCCCTCCTCGATGCCGAACGCGCAAGAATGGGTGAAAGCATAATTCACGCAGGAATAGTCGCATCGGAATAGAGAAGGACATGGGAGTTTGTTATGGCCGGCACGCAGTCAATTGATGGTCTTGCCTCAAATCTGAACACCACCCAAATCATCGACGCCATCATCCAGGCGGAACGCCGCCCGGCGGCGCTCATGGAGCAGGACCAGGCCGATAAAACCAAAGAAATATCCACGTTTCAATCGCTGGCCGCCAAGCTTCTGGCCGTGCAAAGCAGCCTGGCGGGTCTGGGAAATGAAACCACCTTCAGCCAGGCCTCCCTTTCGGTTTCGGACGAGAATCTGCTGTCCGCCACGGCCGACGGTCGCGTGACCCCCGGAACCTATGCCTTGCGGATTCTCGCGCTGGCCTCTGCACATCAGATCGCATCGCAGGGATACAGCGATCCCAACCAGGCCGTTCTGGGGACCGGCACCATCACCTTATCATTGGGAGACCGCAGCGGTACCACTCTGACCATCGGCCAGGGTGAAGGCTCACTGCTGGGCATCAAGAAGGCCATAAATGACGCCAAGATCGGCATCACCGCCTCGATTATCTACGACGGCACCAGTTCCAATCCCTATCGCCTGGTGCTGACCGGCTCGCAAACCGGACAGAAGAACCGCATATCAATCACCAGCGATCTGACCGGCGGAAAAAACCTCGACTTCCAGACGACCTCGTTTGACGATCCCGAAATCTTGCGGTTTTCCGCCCTGGCGACGTCCCAGGTCACTCTCGGTGTCACCGCCGGGTACACGGGGAATGTGAATAAAACGTTTACCGTCACCGTCGGCGGCACCGGGACGCAGACGGTGGGGCAGGGCAACATAACCCTTCATTGGAGCGATGGCGCCAGCCAGGGCGACCTGGTCGTATCCCAGGCCGACACCGAAGTGGTCGGTCCCGAAGGATTGAAATTATCATTTGCGGACGGCGCTCTGGTCGCGGGCGATATCTTTCAGGTCAGCACCTTTGCACCGACCCTGCAGCAGGCGGCCGACGCCCAAGTCGCGATCGGTTCCAGCGCCGAGGGCGCCTCACCGATTGTCATCCGCTCGGAAACCAATACCGTCAAAGACGTCATCCCCGGTTTGACGCTGACGCTCAAAGGGGTGACGACCGACGCCGGCGGTCCGGTGACCATAAAGACCGAGCTGGACAGCGATGCCGTCAAAGACAAAATCAACGCCTTGATCACGGCCTACAACGGCGTCATGCAGTTCATCGACGACCAGAACAAATTCGACAGCGATACCAAAGAAGCGGGGACCCTGCTGGGCGACCTGACTCTGATGTCGGTCCAAAGCCGCCTGCGGGCGGCGGTGACCGACCCGGTGGCGGGATTGTCTCAGAAGCTAAACGCCCTGTCGACCATCGGCGTCCGTACCGATGTCAATGGGCGCCTGGTCTTTCGCGATCCGTCCCGGCTGACCCAGGCGCTCGAGGACAATTTCGACGCGGTCGTCAAACTGTTTGCCGATAGTGCCTCCTCCAGTAGTCAGGGGGTGGCCTTTCTCAGCGCCGCGGCCACCATTCGAGGCGGCGCCACCTATGCGGTCGACATCACCCAGGTCGCCACCCACGGCCTGATCCAGGGGCAGAAGATTAGCGATCCCGCCGTCAGTCCCCTGACCCTGTCGGGGGCCGATAATCGCCTGCGGCTGCGGCTGGACGGCGTCGTCTCCAACGATATCGTGCTGACCGCGCGCAGCTATGCCTCCGGAGACGACCTGGCCCAGGAGCTTCAAGCCAAGATCACCGCCGACGACAAGATCGGTTCTCGCGGCGTGACGGTCGAATGGGTCGATGTCGGTGATGAGGGGTTCCTAAGGCTGACCTCTGCCACGTACGGATCGACCTCCAAAGTCGAGATGATCGCTTCGGCGCCAAACAACGCCTACGGCAAGCTGGGTCTGGCGGCAGCCGAGGTTCATGCCGGAGAGAACGTGGCCGGCACCATTAATGGGGAGCTTGCCACGGGGCAGGGGCAAACGTTGACCGGAAAGGACGGCAATCGAACCACGGCCGGACTGCGCCTTTCGGTCACGCTGTCGGAGTCGCAGCTGAAACAAGGGGACGATGCCACCCTGACGATCAGCAAAGGGGTCGCCTCGGTTCTGGGCGAGACGCTTGACCGTATCACCAAGTCCGGCGACGGCGTCATTGCCCGCAAGACCGGCGGTCTGGAAAAGCAGGTCGAAAACATCAAACTACAGGTCAAGGATTTCGACGCCCGATTGGTCCTTCGGCGGGAGTTCCTGACGCTGCAATTCTCGCAAATGGAACAGACCCTCTCGCAGCTGCAGAGCGAAAGCTCGTTTCTTGATTCGCAATTGCAGAATATCTCCGCCAATTGGTCCCAGATCAAAAGCAACGGGAAATAGGACGATCGTGACATGAAATCGCGCTGCGAATTATATCAGACCATCAACACCATGGGCATGTCGCAGTTGGACTTGATTCTCAAGGTCTATGCCGGGGCGATCGCCTATCTTCGTCAGGCTCAAGCCGACTTTGCCGCGGCTCGGATGATGGAGGGAACCTCGGCCTGTGATAAAGCCCGCACCTGCGTCGTCCATTTATATACGACGCTGAATATGGACAAGGGGGGCGAGATCGCCCGTCATCTGGGCCGGCTGTACGCCTTTATGATCGAGCAGATCGACCTGGCGGCCGCCAGCGCCTCGCATCAGCGAATCGACGAGGTCATCGGTCTTCTTAATACCGTCAAGGAAGCCTGGGACGGATTGAAATCCGCTCCGGAGACAACCGCCGACGCATTCGCCGCCGATGACGGCATCACCGCCGGCGGCGACGCCGAGTCGCCATCGCCGTCAAACCGAATCACCGTTTCTGCATAAGGGACCACCGCCATGGAATACAACGCCATCAGCAATCTGGAGCAGGAGTTGTTGCGTGTCCTCAAGGAGGAATATACCTTCTATCAATCCCTTTATATCCTGATTGACAAGCAGAGGGATTTGCTCAAATTCGAGAAGGATGAGAAGCTCCTCGATATTTATACCGAGATCGAGAGATGCCACAAGCGCATCATCGAATCGGAAAACAAGGTCGGCGCGCTCCAGCGCGACAATACCAAATTATTCCCGCTGGCGGCGTCGGCACCGGAAGTCAAAAAAGTGGCGCAATGCATCGTCACGCTGATCAAGAAGAATATGGATCTGGTGCGGGAAAATGAGGAATACGCCAGCAGCCGGTACGAACGGTTGCGGACGGAACTGAAAAACCTTCAGCAATCAAGCAAGATAGTGCAATATATTCGGGATTTGGATGTGACGCCGCAATTTGTGGATCGCAAAAATTAGCGACGACCCCGCGGCGTCCGCTCACCGACCATAGGATACGAAGAGGTGACGCAGTGAGAATAGGACCTGTTGATCAGCCGGACCAGCCGCCGCGGCCCGCGCCGCACGGTCTGCCTTCGGCCGGGAAGAGGGAACCCCTCACGCCCGCCACGCCACCGGTCGACTCGCTTCAGATTTCAGCCGAGGGGCAGCGGTTGGCGGAGGCGTCGAGGCCGAGCGATGATGAATTTCAAGGGGCCGCGACCGGGGCCGTCGGCCGTTCTGAGGCGGACCGCCAAAGTCAGATCGATCGGGTGCGGCAGCGGATCGAATCGGGATTCTATGACCATCGTGAGGTGATAAAAGAAATCGCGCGGCGTCTGGCCGAGC
>CAZPEV010000126.1:0-9675 GCA_964585635.1 uncultured Ignavibacteriales bacterium | reverse complement strand
CAACGACCTCCGGGAACAGCGCCCGTGCCTGGACGCCGTGCGCCGCGGGATCATCAAACCCGAAGCCGATATACCCATCCAGCACCTTTTCCTCAAAGGCCGACTTCATTCGGAATGATTGGTCATACCGCATGATTTCCAACTCGGCGAAGGCCGGCTTGCCGCCGCGAAAGAGCGGATTGGGACGGAAACGCTTGACCTCCTGCCCGGACACTTGGTAGGCCTGCTCGATTAGCGGCCCGGTGCCGTTGCGCTGCAAATCGTAAACAGCGAAATCGGGGTGGCTGAGAAAATACAGCGCCAATGGAAAAGGGCACCAAAAGGTCAAGCGCAATGACAGAGGGTCGAGGATATCTATTCCCCCGGAATCGGGTGGAAGCAAACGGGAAGAGAAGAACCGGGCCAAGAACGAGCGGCCGTAACTTTTCATATCCTTGAAGCAGAGAGCCAAAGTTGCGGCGTCCAACCGGCCCCCCCCGGAAAAGTGAACGCTCGGCGCCAGAAATATCACCAATGAATTCCCGGTCGATTCGACCGAATCGGCCAAATTGGGCAATAGGGAATCACCCCGGCGAAGAAGAAGCGTTTCATGGGCCGGGTCAAAAAGCCGTAGTGGCAGATCGGTGCCAAGCCTAATGATCGCGGTCGAGTCGACACCGGTAATCGCCACCCGAGCCCGGCAAAAAAGGGTCACCCGCGCGGTATCAAGCCCGCTGAGCGGCTTGCTGAATGACACTCCCGGCCCGACATACTCGATTACGCCGCTCGTCGTTGTGGTCCCCCCGCAGACCACATCAAAAGCGGCCCCAGGGGCCAAGCCCAGTTCAGCGCCGCCGCCAAGGTACAGCCGCCCCATTTTGACTTGGATAATGTCAGTCTCGAGTTGCTGAGAGAATACTCCCGCGGTCGAAACTGCCAGCCAGGCTATAAGCCAATAACGGATCGTCTTCATTAATTCTTCAATCGTTCCTAATCGAGCCCAAAGATATATCTTTGACGTTCAGGTGTCAAATGGGCCGACGAATATTCGAAGTGGCTCCCGGTGGGGGCATTCTTCCTCCGTGCGGCCGGCCTTAGCCGGCCTTTTTTTATTGCGCCGCATTTAATGCCGGTCTATCATCCATAAGCTGTGAATGAGGTAAACGCCGAGCAGATCGCCCGGAATATCGCCGCCGTGCGCTCTCGAATCGATTGGGCCGCCCGCGACTCGGGGCGGAATCCCGATGAGATTGTGTTGGTGGCTGTTTCGAAAACCGTCCCGGTCGAGGCAATTGATGCGGCTGCGGCATCCGGAATAACCGATCTCGGCGAAAGCCGGGTGCAGGAGGCGATCCGCAAGATCGACCGGGCGAGCCGGTCGGTTCGGTGGCATCTGATCGGCCATCTGCAATCGAACAAGGCGGCCTCGGCGGTGCGATACTTTGACATGATCCAATCGCTCGACTCGTTGACGTTGGCGGAGAGAGTATCACAATTGGCGCAAGCGCAGGGGAAAACGATCGACGGCCTGGTCGAGGTGAATTCCTCGGGTGAGGCCGGCAAGTTCGGCTTTGCTCCCGATGACGTCGTGCGATCCGCAGCCCTGGTGGCAGCGCTGCCGGGAATCCGCCTTCGCGGAATCATGACTGTCGGACCGCTGACCGATGACGCCGGCCGTATCAGGGGGGCATTCGAACGGACCGCCGGCCTGTTCGCCGCACTGCAGCGGGATGCGGGCCGGCAGATTGAAATATTGTCGATGGGGATGTCGTCCGATTTTGAGGAGGCCATCCGCTGCGGAACGACCATGGTGCGCATCGGCGCCGCCATTTTTGGAGCGAGAGAAAGCAAAACATAACATCTTATACAAAGAGAAAACGTCATGGAAACCACACCCAATGATCTGCGGCAACAACAGTTTGAAATCAAGTTCCGGGGGTACAACCCGGATGATGTCGAGGTGTTTCGCGACATGGCCGCCGCCGCCCTGGAGGAATCGCGGGCGGAGGTGATGAAACTGTCGGAAGAGAACAAGCACCTCAAGGAACGGCTGGCGCATCTCATCTCGCTCGAGGATACCCTTAAGGCGGCCGTGATTGAGGCGCAGCGGAACGCCGAGATAACCATCGCCAACGCGCGACGGGAGGCGGAGACGATGGTCGCCGACGCCAAACGGGATGCCGATCTGGTCATAAAGGAGGCCCGGCTGCAGCGCGACCAAATCGTCGCCGAAATGCACGCCCAGATGAACCAGATGGTGGCCGACATCAACAAGATTCGGTTCATCCGTTCCAATTATCTGGCCAAGCTGCGGCTGCTGGTCAAATCGCAAATGGAAACGGTCGAGCAGGAGTTGGCCGATGATATCGAGGCGGAACGTCAGCCCCGTCCGGCGCGCCCGGCCCCCGAGCCGGGACATCCCCCTGCCGGCGATCCCATTCATGCCTCCAACCAGCATGAATATGGGGAGTTCACCGAACCGTCCGGCGGAGACGTAAGCAATGGATGACCTGTACGATCTGATTCAGGAGTCGGCCGGGTATATCAAGACCAGGACCGGGATGGTGCCCCGGGTCGGTATTATCCTCGGCACCGGGCTGGGATCGCTGGCCGACGGCATCGCGGTGACGACCGCGGTTGATTATGAATCGATACCCCATTTACCTGTCTCCACCGTGGAATCGCACACGGGGCGGCTGCTGTTCGGGATGCTCAAGCGGAAGCCGGTGGTGGCGATGCAGGGACGGTTCCATTACTACGAGGGATACTCGCTGGAGCAGGTGACCTTCCCGGTGCGGATGATGAAAGAGCTGGGGATCGAAACCCTGATCGTCTCCAACGCCTGCGGCGGCCTCAATCCGCAGTATCGGGCCGGCGATATCATGGTTATCAGCGACCATATCAACCTTTTGGGAGACAATCCCCTCATCGGCCGCAACGACGATCGCATCGGCGTCCGTTTTCCCGACATGTACAATTGCTACGACCGCGACCTGATTGCGCTGGCCGAGACGGTGGCGCTGGAACTGAAGATCCCGCTCAGGAAGGGGGTCTATGTCGCGGTGCCGGGGCCGAATCTGGAGACCGGCGCCGAGTATCGGTTCCTGCGCGCTATCGGGGCCGACGTGGTCGGGATGTCGACCGTGCCGGAGGTGATCGCGGCGCGGCATCAGGGGACCACCGTGCTGGGGATGTCGATCATCACCGATATGGGGCTGCCGGATGCGCTGGAGCCGTGCAGCCTGGAGCGGATTATCGCCACCGCCGCCAGGGCCGAGCCGCACCTGCGTGACCTGATCGCCGGCGTGGTTGAGCGAATCTGATCGTCGGCAGCCTTTGGCAGAGCATTCGATAAGTTCCGGGGGATGGTTGTCACCATCCCCTTTTCATAGGCTTGACCTCCCGCGCTTCCTGATCTCTCCCCATGACCTCAAACTTCCCCGGCATGACGGGGCTGGGGATATAGGGCTTCTAACAAACTATCCACCTTGGGATTACGGCGGAATTGGGTTCCTTCGTTCGTTTTTTGACGTTCATGGGGCTTCTCGTTGGGTGGTTTGGAGTTACGGCGATTAGGAAGATGGCTGAGCGGCATGAAGGCGCAAGATGTCCGGTGGTCGAGACATATCTTGTGGGGCGAGGTAATGCCAGCTTCGGGGTGGTCAGGAATTGTTGTATACTCACGGTCATAGGTATAGCCCTCGATACGTGTCTCTACTAAAGGGGGCGGCGTAGCGATCACCATCGATTCTGTGGCGAAATGGAGATCGGGGAAACTCACTATAATGGTGGACCACCGGCCTACGGACTAAAGACCCGGGCCACACGGCGGCGCCAACATCTTCCCCAGCCCAAGGGGTATATCATAGGCAGAAGTCTTCGACTTCTGCCCTACCCACTATTATAATTAATCTCGGAATGCTTTGAGTTTTTCAGTCAGTTGTATACGAAGATCTTCAAAGTCATTATAGAAAACGGTCTGAAAATGATCATAATCGAAAGCAAGTCTCCTGCCTTGCGCTTTTTGTCTATTGTCGAATAGAAGGATAATGGGCTGTTCACGAGCTAACGCCATGCCAAATTCAAAAATGACATTTCTATTTTCAGTGGATAAATCTGCAATAATAAGTTTGGCCTTGATGATTCCGGTGAATATTTTGGGTTCGGCAAAATTAGTTTGTCCCTTATCGGCCCTACCGCACGGTAATCCAAGCACTTCTTTGACAACCGGCTCAACTATATCGTAATAGAACTTTTGTGGGAACTCCGCCTCCGTGAAAGGCATTATCACAAAGACAAAACCGTTCCTCAAAGCAGGATCGATATCAGTAATATTAAAATACTTGTGCTTTTCACCGAGAGGCACCGTCGCATGCAATCCTAGGACTTGTTGAATTTCAGCCTCTTTTTGGGGATTAGTCATATATGGTTCAAGAGATGTAGCCCCTCGTCCAATTCTAAATGGTCGAAATTCCATTTGGCGCTCCAGATATCCGGCCTTTTCAAGCCGTCTAAGCCAGTCATTTATGTCACTCTCGGCCGCGTCAAAATTATCAGCGAGATTTGGGCCGCCTATGCCTTCTGTCGGCAGTTCTTGATTGACGAAATATATAAATTGTAGTACCTTTTCTTTCAGTTCTTGCCCCTTTATCAATTTGTGTTCACGTTGTCTCTCATAATCAGATACATTAAAAACGAGTTGCTTCTTGTCCGGCAATTTCGCTATCGACTGCAAGGCGAACCTAATTACCGCGTTGTGAATATTTGGTGGTTTCCCGGCGATAAGGCGGAGGTTCGCCAAATCATTAATCTCAACAAATACGGTACCAAGTGCTCCCTGATCCGGCGGATGATTCTGCTTGAATTCATATAGGAAAGGATAATCCTCCTTTGGATCATTATGATACGGTTGTGCTGAATAAAATACAGAATATTGATATGGTCGCCGATTTACTACGGTCAAGACACTATCAAGGAATTTCGCTTCAGTCAATTGGCTCCCCTTCCTCGTGAGCCCATTCCGCCCACCATTCCATCACGCGGCGGGCGCATAGGAAACGCTTGCTGTAACGGATAACCCGCCCGCCTCGGCGGGCTGTAGGGCCATGATTGTTTTCTAAATCGGGAATCATCCTCCCTCCCGATAATATTATGACTGCAACAACAAGATAATATTAAGATGAATTCATCGGAATGTCAATGCATAAAATGGAGGTCGGGGGAAGCGAATTCGCCTGCGGCGAGCAAGCCGTTCCGGGCGATGCGTTGCCGTTTTCTGCAACCAGAGGTCTGAAGACAAGGCCACCTGCCGAGATCGCCACGACCCGCCACAGGCGGGTCTCGCGATGACGAGTCATGGCTTTTTCAACAGGCCCTGAAGACCCGGGCCACCCCATCCGCTGGTTCGTGAATTCCTGAAACCCGGACGAACGTCCGGGCCGCCAGCCGGTCTATTCTTTGCCGCCCGTCAGCGATTTGCCAAGATTCTTTAGTTCGTCGGTTGCCCCGGTCTTGATCTTCTCGAGACCCTGATCCTTCAGGTCGGAAAGATTCTTCCCGAAGCCCTCCGGAAGCAGACCATTGCCCCCGGTCAGCGCCTTTGAAATGAGTGTTTTCATGAGCGTGGCGGCCACCTGGCTGATTGTCGCGCCGTCGTCGCCGCCGACGTTGCGAAGAGAAAAATCGTCGAGCGTAAACGATTTCTCGTAATTCTTCCCGAGCAGGCTGAGCGATCCGGCCACGCTGACGTCCCGAACCGCGATCAGACCGATGCGGTATTTCTTCGACGGCCCGGATGAGGACATATCCAGCCGTTTGATATTGTCGAGCAAGACCAGGAAGTTTCCCTTCCGGTCGACCTGTTCGAGGTTGAGCGTGCCCCCCTCGATCACGAACGAGTCAATCACGACGTGATTACCCAGGATCGATCCGGCCTCGACAACGATCATTCCGCGGCGGAGCGACAGGAAATCTTTCGCCGCGAATCCTTCGGGATTGGCGACGACGAGATTGTTAAGTTCCAGGCTGCCGCCGCGCAAGGCGAGGCTCGCCGAACTGAGGTCGGTTTCTACGCCGAGGGCGTATGTGGAACCGGTTTCAATAGCTTTCTTGACCAAAATATTTCGGACGAAGTAGGCCGCCACCAGAGCGACAATCAGGAGGATGAGCGCCGAAAGGGCGATTTTCTTGAACATGGAGAGACCTCCCGCCATGTGTCGGCGGCGGACTCAAAGACGCTCCCGCCCCACGGCACATGACTTCAATTTCGACAAGTCGGGTACAGGCCACGGAACAACATAGGATACGCCGACTGCGTTGGCAACATCATTATGGCCAAAATGGGACGACCCGAATGTATCGAAAACTTCAATCGCGACCGGGGTCCGGCCCACTTGACAGCAGCGCAACAAATGCTAACTTGTATCCATAATTGCCGAAATCAGCGGCCACAGGCTCAAGGCCGTTTCCAGAGGAGGATACAATGAATAAATCTGCAATCGGCGTCATTCTGGCTATCCTGATTCTTGCCGGGAGCGTGCTGGCCACGCCGGGCGACACGGTGCGCACGATCCCCGCGCCGTACCGCTGCCCGCAGGGGTTGGCATTTGACGGTAAGCAGCTCTGGTGTGTCGACCGCCGGAGTGACCAGATCTACGCTGTCAACCCAGCCACGGGCATCGTGACGGATTCCATCCCGACGCCGGGGTATGTCCCGCGCGGGCTGGCATTCGACGGCAAGCTGCTCTGGGTGGCCGACGCGGAGGAAGCGCGTTTGTACGCGATCAATCCGGCCAGCCGGATAGTTGAGAAAACGATCCCGTGTCCGATCAGCGAGCCGACCGGGCTGGCCTGGGACGGCCGGCGCCTCTGGATCAGCGGCGATGGGTACGATAAAATCGATCAGATCAGTATCGACGACGGCACTACGATTGTTTCGATCCCGTCGCCGAGCGCGCATACGAACGCCCTGTCATTCGACGGCACCTATCTCTGGGTGGCCGACCGGTTCGGCGACAAGATTTTCATGGTCGCACCGGCCAGAGGCGACGTCGTGTTGAGTATCGCGTCGCCCGGCCCGTACCCATGCGGCCTGGCCTGGGACGGCAAGAACCTCTGGACGGTCGACTACCAGACCGATCGCATCTACCAGCTCACGCTCGATGATGGCGTTGCGTATGCTCGCACCAAGGAGAAGGCCGAGACGGTGGATTTCCTTCATCAGGTGCGCAACTTCGGGCCGGACACGGTGAAAACGCTCGATGTTTATCTGGCGATTCCGGAGAACCTGGCCAATCAGGAGCTGCTGGGCACAGTCGAATTCGTTCCCCCGGCGACCGATATCCTGACCGACAAATGGGGTCAGAAGGTGGCCCATTTCCGGTTTGCCGATCTGGGGCCGGACAAATTCACCGACGTGCGCCTGACCGTATCGGCCAAGATGTACGAAACGAGGTTCTTCGTGTTCCCGGAAAAAGTCGGCAAGCTGGAGGACATCCCGAAGGAGATTCGCGACAGATATCTTGTGGACGACGCCAAATTTGATATCGGCAGCGCAACCATTCGTCAGGCGGTGCAGGAGGCCGTCGGGACGGAGACCAATCCGTACTGGATCGCGCGGCGGATACAGCAGTACTGCGTGGACAAGCTCGAATACGAGCGGGTGGGCGGATGGAATGTCGCGCCGATGGTGCTGAAGCGGGGTACGGGCTCCTGTTCGGAGTACACGTTCGCGTATATCGCGATGTGTCGAGCGGCAGGACTTCCGGCCCGGTATGCCGGGGCGATCGTGGTGCGCAACGATGATGCCTCGTACGATGACGTTTTTCACCGCTGGGTGGAGATCTTCCTTCCGGGGTACGGCTGGATACCGGTGGATCCATCGCGGGGCGACAGCAAATGGCCGGCGGATGTAGCCGGGTCGTTCGGATTTGTGGCCAACAGTTGCCTGATCACGACGGTCGGCGGGGGCGGCTCGGAATATATGGAGTGGGGGTACAACGGCAACGAACGGTGGACGTCTGAGGGAAGGTGCAAGGTGGTGGTGGAAAACATCGGAGAGTGGACGCCGCTGGCGAAGTAGCCCGGCGCGGATGAAATGCATAGCGACATGGCGTTCCAGGATTAGGAGAATATTGATCGGCCGGGAAGAACCACCTCCAGAATGAATTGGGGAGCACCACGCGGAGTGTATGCCGGTTCGGAATCGATCGCGCCCGGCTCCGGGGAATGGTTGCCGCCATCCCCTTTTCATATGCCGAATCTCCCCGGCTTCTTGTTCCATCCCCAAGGCCTCGCACGGGAACCGACTCGGGGTGCAGAGAGCGCAAAATCGATGGAGATTTCACATCGACTTGCGCCGGGTTTTGATGTAAAATTTCGTTGGACTATTATGGCAGCCTTGGGGTTGCTGGGAATTGGGTCAGTTTGCTCATTTTTCTGATTTTTGTAGTTCGGTCGACCGTTTTGATCGTGATTTTGTGGGGTTTTTTGGCCCCGAAGTGGCCGTTCCCGGCAGACATACATATAGCCACTGGCGGATGTACCCATACATATAAGAAGGCGTCGTGACGATCACCATCGATTCTGTTGTGAAATCGAGATCAAGCGGTAACCCCCGGGTCTGAAGACCCCAGGTCTCCGGCGTTTACCTATGACCGGCCAATAGACCACCGGGTGGACAGTCAGCGCAGGGTGGGGGACCCGATCTAAAGATATAGTTCATCAGATAAACGGCCTCGCCGACATTGACCAGATGATCGCAATTGATATCCCCAGCCATTAATCTGGGCTTTGGTGCCGGTCCACCTTTGAAGATATAATTAATGATGGACACGGCGTCCCCGACATTCACTCCCCGATCACCGTTGATATCCCCACAGATATAATCGCAGGAATCGCCGATTCCATCGCTATCAGAGTCTTCCTGCCAATAATTATAGACGTGAGGGCAATTGTCGCAGCTATCGGCGAATCCATCTCCATCCTCATCAATCCCCGGACAGGGAACGCGGACGATACACGTGGAATCGTCGGTACCGCAGGAATCAGTGACGGTCCGGGTTACCGTGAAAATCCCATACCAGGTATAGGCATGCTGCGGATTGTACATATATGATACCCCCCCGTCGCCGAAGGTCCACATATGCGTACCGTTGGAGCGGAAAGTCGACGTGTCGTGAAACCCAAGGCAGAGCTTATACCAACAGGAGCCAAGAGTATCGTACCAAAATCCGGCGTGAGGCGGCACGGCACAGCCATAGTGGATATCACAGGGGTTGCCGACGCCGTCAAAATCATGGTCTTCCTGGTAGGGATTGGGAATGTCGGGGCAATTGTCGCAGACGTCACCGATGCCGTCCGCGTCGCGGTCGGCCTGGTCGTGATTGGCGATAAACATACAGTTGTCGCATAAATCGCCAATTCCATCGTGATCATGATCCACCTGGTCCGGATTAAAGAGGCTGGGGCAATTATCGCAAACATCTCCATAGCCATCACCGTCCTGGTCGGCTTGGTCGGAATTCTTGATGTCCCGACAATTGTCGCAGGTATCGGCGATTTGGTCGCGGTCGTTGTCATGCTGGTCGGGATTATAGGTAAAGGGGCAGTTATCGACTGGGTTTTGAAACTGGTCACAATCCTAATCTGCCGCATGATCACATATCAGGAAAGCGGAGGTGATTACGGTGTCGGCAT
>CAZPEV010000125.1:0-9866 GCA_964585635.1 uncultured Ignavibacteriales bacterium | reverse complement strand
CAGCCCGTATCCGGACGGCATCGGCACCGTCCGCCGGAAGCCGCAAATATCATCCCGGAAACCGTCGGACGCCCTTGAGCTGTGATATACGTCGCCGTCGACATAGAGGCCAATGAACATATCCTTGATAGGGAAGGGGCTGATGTTCGAGATCTTATAGTCGAACAAGACGAAATCCTCGGCATAGTCATAACTCCAGGCATACGTGCTCTGCTGCACCGATACCCCCAAGGGGACATGCGGCCGATTGTCGACTTGGTCGGTGCCGGTCAGGCCGGGATCGGTAAAGGTGTCCGTGAAAGCGCAGACAAAATCCTGTTCCGACACCGCCAGGGTGCTGAAATCGGTCTTGGAGCGAAGGTTGGATCGGGTAATGATCGCCCCGGCGTCGCCGGCATCCGGAAGAAGTTCATTTATACCGGTGTACCAGCCGTCGGCGCCAATCGATACGAGCGTATCCCGGCCGACCACGGCTCCGATCCAAAGCGCACCGGCAAAAAGATAGGTAATGTTGGAGTTGATCGGGTATTCGCATGATGGACACTCCTCACCATTGCAGATGGGGGCGCTGACAAAGCCGCTGCCGAAGGTGCCCGAATTGGTGATCATCAAACCGATCTTGCCGATATTGTGCACATCGTACTGCGTGTTCGGCGTGGCGGCGGTTGCCTTCAACCACGGGCCGTCGCCTTGCCCGGGATGAGTATCGTACAAGGCGCGCGCGGCGGTTATGGCCGGCAAACACAAACCGATCATGATGGCGCACAACCCTGGAATGATTATCCGAAATCTGGTGATCATGGCGTCATTCCTCATCTGAATCCGTTTTTGGCAGCCTTGTCGTATCCCCGACCGCCTCTTATTCTAAGACGCAACCAACAATAAAGGCATAAAACCAAAACCGGCAAGCCAAAACGAAAAAATGCCGTTCTTTCCCTCTCTTGGACGATTCCCCGGCGAGCTATCGCTTGCTTTTTGGCGTCCAGGGCGTTTATTGTCCTGTTTTGGCGGAGTTGATTGGACTTGCAGTGGACGCTGATATCCAAATGGGCGCGACGGGCCGGATTTCAAACCGGGTCTCTTGACCGGCGAGTCTATGTTCTCGCCCTCGGCTGGTTGATATCGTCGGCCGGGTTTGCGACCGTTATCCCCTTTGTATCCATCTACTTCTACCAGGAACTGGGCATTTCCACCTCGCTTATTGGGCTATTCTTCGGATATACCGCCATACTTCGATCGGCCCCGCAACCGTTTGCCGGATGGCTTTCGGATCGCTTCGGGCGGGTGCCGATTATTGCCTGGTCGGAGATATTACGCGGCTTGACGTTTGCCGCCGTCGGCTACGCCATGCTGCGCCACAGCGGCTTTTGGACCATTGCCGCCATTATCAGCTTTAACCATATTTTCGGGTCTGTTCTGCAGCCGACCGCCAATGCCATGGCGGCCGACCTCGTCGCGAAGAAGGATCGAATCGCCGCCTTTTCGGTTCTTCGCATTGCCGCCAATCTGGGCTGGGCGATCGGGCCGGCGCTGGGCGGCTTCATTGCCAGCCGCTCATACGCCCTCTTATTCTTTGTCGGCGGAGCGGTGGCCTGCCTGTCGGGGCTGTATTATCGATTCGCGCTGAAGGAGGTATCGAGGCCGGACAACGTCGCCAGACCGGATTTCAGATTGGCCGACATCGTCAACCTCCGCCGAGATAAACTTCTCTTCCGCCATTGTCTGATCACCTTCCTTCTGCTGATGGCCGTTGCCCAATTGGTCGCTCCCCTGTCGCTCTACAGTACCGGCCAGATTGGGATCAGCCGTTCGCAACTGGGATTTCTCTTTGCCGTCAACGGCTTCATGGTCGTCTTCCTTCAGTTGCCGGTATCGTCGCTCTTCAAACGCTTTTTTCTGACACGGCAAATGGCCCTGGGAGCAATCATATATACGATCGGGTATTTCCTGGTCGGTTTTGCGGGTGGATTCTGGTTTCTGGTGGCCTGCATGATCGTCATCACGACCGCTGAAATGATCACCATTCCGCCGTCGACCACCATGGTTGCGAACCTGTCTAGCCCGGCCGAATATGGCCGGTTTATGGGAATCTACGGCCTTTTCACGACCGCCGGGTGGTCGCTGGGGCCGACGGTCGGAGGAATTCTGCTGGATCTTTTTCAGGGACATCCGGTCCTCACCTGGGGTCTGATCTCATCGACCGCTTTAATCGCCAGCCTGCTGTATCTGGACTTCGGGCGGCGGCTGTCACGGGAGGTCAACACCGGCCGGGAGATCGTCGGTGGGGGAAAACATGCCACGAGTTGACGATCTCGACCGGGCCGATTTGGCCGTTGTCTACGTGGAAGTCGGTCGCGGCCACCCGAGCTACCTCGATGGTATCGTCGAGCAGCTCGATCGCAGGTTCCCCGAGGTCGCTTATGCCGTACGGGATGTCTTCGAGACCTCGCATGGCCTCTCATTGGCCGGATGGCGGACGATTCAGGCGCTGTATCGGGCCGGCGGGCGTGGAGGAGCGTCCACCCGCATGTATGACAGCCTGCGCCGAATCGCCAAGTCGAATCGCGGCGACGGCCTGATATCGTCTTGTCTTGGCCGTGATATCAGAAGGGCGTTGGCCGGATTCAGAGGGCCGGTCGTGGTTTCACATCCTCTCTTGGCCGGAATACTCCACGGGGTGCATATGGTCATCTACCAGCACGGCGAATTGGTCGCGCCGGAGCAGTCATGGGTGTCCGGTTGCGCCGATGTTCTGGTTCCTCTTCCGGAGATTATCCCGACGTTCAGCCAGGCAGGCCTTCCGGCCGATACGATTCATGCAACCGGTCAGTGCATAGAACCGGAACTGGTGGCGCAGGCCGAGACCGCCTTTCGTGCCCGCCTTGACCGGCTGAACGGCCGCGGACCGCTGACGATCGCCCTATTCTCGTCGGGCGCCTATCCGACCGACCATGTGCGACGGCTGCTTATCGCCGCCAGGGCGCTGTATGACGCCGGCCTGGCGGTTATGATATTCGCCGGGCAATCACCCCAAATGAAAGCTCGATTCATCACCCATTTCAGCAGATCCGGCATTCACCCCGAGAACGCTCTTGATGGCGCCGGGCGGCTGAAGGTCATCGGTTCGATCAGTCGCCCGGAGGAAAACCGGCGGGTTGCGGCGGCTTTTACCGGATTGGACATCTTCGTGGCGCCGGCCCATGAACGAACCAACTGGGCAGTAGGTCTGGGATTGCCACAGTTTATCCTGTGTCCTCATATCGGCCCCTATGCCCCCCTTAATGCCGAGTTGGCAATGCGAAGGGGGGTGGCTCTGGAAATCGCCGCCGACAGCCAGGCAGCCGCCCTGCCGGAAACCATCAGTCGACTGCGGGCCGCTGGCCGCCTGACTCAGATGGCCCAAAGCGGTTTCGCCCCCCAACGGTGCCATGGTTTTCGGGAGGCCGCGCGGCGGCTGGCGGATTTGACCGGACCGATGCGATCTGCCCGATCGCACGATATTATCTAGACAAGTACCGCGAAAATCGCACGCATCAGTTCAAAAGCCGGTTGCATAACGGCGCTTCCTGGTTATATTGGTGCCCATGTATAATGCACCTTGGGAGAGACGTGTCCGGCAGCTCATTTCCCCTTGCCGGCACGGGCTGGTGAACCTTATGAATCCCGGCTCGAACGCCGGGAGAGTGGTTCTCGTTGTCCTGGGGCTGTTCATGGGGCAGATCGCGGTGGGGGCGCCCCTGTACCCTCCCGATTCAACCGGCTTCCGAGGCACAATGCGGAGGCTGGACAACCCGGCCCCCAATTGGGGCATCGAGGTCCACCGGATCAATAATCTGTGGCTGTCGATTACCAACGGCGGCACTTTCGGCATCGGATTCGCCGGTTCGGAAATGGATCCGCAGACAAACCTCCCGGCCCCGTCATGCGAATTCCCCGCCAATTCCGACGTCACCTATTTGTATGTTGCCGCGCTTTGGGCGGGAGCGGTGGTCGGGCGGGATACCCTCGTCTCCGTCGGCTTTGACGGCAACGCCTTCATCCGAGAATTTTGGCCCCAGCCCGGACCGGAGGGTACCATTATCCGTCGCAGCAACATGAAAAGCTCGCTCGATTACTCTCCGGACGCCGTTTCCGAACAGGACTTTATCTGTAGTTACACCGATACCTTTGTCGATCCCACCCTGACCGGGACCGATTGGTTCGACAACCGGCCGCATATTCCGCTGGGACTTGAGGTGGCGCAGCGGACTTATGCCTGGAGCTATGACTATGCCTCGGATTTTGTAATCTTTGACTTTACCGTGAAGAATATCAATCGGTTCCCTCTCAAAAACGTCTACTTCGGCATCTACGCCGATCCGGATGTGTACCATAAATCGAAGACGGCCGGGTGGATGGATGACATCTGCGGCTACGTTCATTCCGTTCCCTCGCCGAGCATTCCCTGCTATCGCGACACCATACGTGTCGCCTGGACGGCCGACAACGATGGTGATCCCAATTCCACCGCCGGCGATGTCTTTGATTTTTCCTCGGCCACGTCGGTCACCGGAACGGCGGTGCTGAGGACGCCCAATCCCGACCTGAAATATTCTTTCAATTGGTGGGTGGCCAATGGCAACGCTGCCCTTGACTGGGGGCCGCGGGTGGCGGGAACGGAAGCGCGGCCGTTTCGCGACTTTGGGACCGGCCTGGGATCACCCAACGGCGATCGCAACAAATACTATATCATGTCAAGCGAGGCCTTTGACTACGATCAACTCGAATCGGCCGTCAACCATTCCAACGACGGCTTTCTTCCCCCGCCCCGCGATGGCGCCGACATAGCCGATGGTTTCGACTCCCGCTATCTCTTCTCTTTCGGGCCGTTCGATTTGAAACCGGAAGACACGCTGCCCTTGACCTTGGCCTACGTGGGCGGGGAAGGGTTTCACCAAGTCGGCACCGACTTTCGGGACTACTGGGATCCGAATCGGCCACAGGCGTATCAAAGACAACTCAGCTATGCCGATCTGGGAGCCAACGCCAAGTGGGCCGCCTGGATCTTCGACAATCCCGGGGTCGATACCGACGGCAACGGGGATTCCGGAAAATATATTTGGGTATGCGAACGAGACGGCAAGACCGTTTGTTTTGATGAAGACGAATTTCCCCCCGATAGCTCCCGCGATAAGTGCCGCCAGGTGTTTACCAGCGGCGACGGAGTTCCGGATTTTCGAGGGGCCGCGCCGCCGCCGGCCCCGGTGATTCGCGTCGTTCCCGAATTCGGCGTCTTGCGGGTGCGATGGAATGGTCAGATAAGTGAAACCAACGTCGACATCTTTTCCGGCCTGAGGGATTTCGAGGGATATCGCCTCTACTTGGGGGAGGACAACCGCCTCAGCGATTATGTGCTTCTGGCCGCCTACGACAAGGATGACTACAACCTATTCACTTGGGACCCGCTTATGCTCCGCTGGAACATCTCGGAAGCGCCGCTGATGCGCGATTCCATTGAGATTCTTTTCGGGAAAGGATTTAATCCGACGAAGTACGCCTCACCCTCAAACCCATATAATTATCAAGGAACCTACTTCTATTTTGAGGCCCAGGACTGGAATTCTTCGGCGCTGAACGACTCCACAGCCATCCATCGGGTCTATCCCGAGGCCGACCGCAACGATCCGGCCGACACGACGGAAGACGGACATCGGCGGTTTTATGAATATGAATACGTCATTCCTAATCTGCAGCCTTCCAAGCCGTACTACGTGACCGTGACCGCCTTCGATTTCGGCAGCCGCCGGATCGCCCTTTCCTCGCTGGAATCGGCGCTGAACCTGAACAGCGTCCTGGCCTATCCGCTCCCCTCGACCGGGCAGGTCGAGGCGGAGGGGATGAGCGTCGGCGTCTATCCCAATCCGTATCGAATTGATGGTCAGTATGCTGCGACGGGGTACGAGAATCGCGACCGGACCAAATCGGCCGAACGGGCCCGGGTAGTTAATTTCTATAACCTTCCGAAAATCTGTACGATCAGGATATTCACGCTGGCCGGTGATCTCGTGCAGCAGATTGACCACGACCGTCCCGACGGCGGCCCGGACGCCCAGCAGGAACGCTGGAACCTGATCAGCCGCAACACGCAGGCGGTTGTGACCGGTGTTTATATCTATCATGTGTCGTCGGAGATGGGGGAGCAGGTGGGCAAGTTGGTCATTATCAAATGATCCGGGTGGCCCGTCTGTGGCCGTAGGAAGCTTCTTCCGTCGCGGTTTCTTGACCGACGGGACTATTGCGAAGATCAGCGTACATGGTATCTTCAGTGCAGCTTATGGGCAACTGCAGCAACAGAAAGGTAAATGCCGCTATGACTAGAATGGGACGCCTTGCCATTGCCGCTTTTGTCATCACGGCCGCTCTGGCGACCGGCGCCGGCGCCGCCGATGCCGGCGGCATCTCCGCCGAGCTTATCCAGCGGTGGACGAGTGAGAAGCTTTCCGGCCAGGCCAAGGCTCTGGCCAACGTCGTCGCCAATAAGGAAATCACCGACGTGGCCCTCAATCGCGACCGCTATATCACGCATAGCAAAATTTTCGACTTCAAAATCAAAACCGGCGATATCACCAACCAAAAAAGCTCCGGACGTTGCTGGATGTTCGCCGGCTTCAATGTCCTCCGGGCCTCGGTGATCAAGAAGCTCAAGCTCAAGAATTTCGAATTTTCCGAGAATTACCTGATGTTCTGGGATAAGATGGAAAAGGTCAATTTCTTCCTGCAGGAGATGATCGACATGGCCGACCGGCCGATCGACGACCGGGAATTATCCGTCCTGCTGTTGGATCCGCTTGGCGGCGACGGCTGGTGGAGCTATTTCGTCGACCTGGTGAAAAAATACGGCGTGGTTCCCAAAGAGGCGATGCCGGAAACCTATAACAGTTCATCAAGCGGTTCGATGAACAGCCTGATGGGGCTGAAGGTCAAGGAAATGGGTTTGGAGCTGCGAAACATGGCGAGGACGAAGGCCAAGCCGACCGCCGTGCAGTCGCGAAAAGAGGCGATGCTGGCCGAGGTCTATCGCCTCCTGGTGCTCAACCTGGGCCAACCGCCGACCCAATTCGTCTGGCGCTATGAAACCACCGATACAACCGGCACCATCACCCAGCCACGCACCTTGACTCCTCAGGAATTCTACAAAGAGGTGATCAATTGGGATCTGGATCAGTACGTGGTGCTGTTCGATTATGCCGGCAAGGATTACTTCAAGACCTACGCCATTCGCCTGAGTCGCAACATGTACGACCGTCCCAATTTCACCGTCCTCAACCTGCCGATCGATTCGTTGCGGGCCTTTGCACTCAAGTCGGTTCTGGACTCGACCCCGGTCTGGTTTACCTGTGACGTCGGCCGCGACAACTACGGCGCCGAGGGGGGATACTCGCCGCCGGCATCTACAACTATGAGGCGCTCTATGGCACCCGGTTCACGCTGTCCAAGGCCGATATGATTCAAACCGGCCTGATCACCCCCAACCATGCCATGACCTTCATCGGTGTCGACACGGTCGGCGGCAAGGCGGCCAAATGGCTGGTCGAAAACAGCTGGGGCGGGGAGAGAGGAGACAAGGGCAGCTGGACGATGTACAACGACTGGTTCGACAAGTATATGTTCGGGCTGGTCATTCATAAGAAATTCCTTTCCGATCAGATCATCAAGCTGTCACAACAGCCGCCGCTGGAGCTGCCACCGTGGGACCCGGTCTATCGGGTGAATCGCTTGAATTAGGCGATCGTGGCCGGCCCGAGGGCGGCCATTTTGACCCTGAATCGGGCTTGCGCGGAAGGAGCCCGTTATGTATATATGCAGGCTGTGGCTGGTTCGGGATGATATGATATCTCCGGAACCCATTACAACCGGGTTGACAAGGGTGAAGAGATGAAGACAATTTTGATTTCGGGCGCCCTCGGCCAGATCGGATCGGAACTGACGATTGCCCTTCGCAAACGATACGGCGACGGCAACGTCATCGCCACCGATATTCGCATGCCGACCGATCGGGTGCTCCGGGACAGCGGCCCCTTCGAATTTCTGGACGTCCTGGATGAAAACCATATCACTCGGGTGATGCAGCAGTATCGGATCGATACGATTTTTCATATGGGCGCGATTCTGTCGGCCATCGGCGAGACGCGTCCCAACGTCGCCTGGCGGATCAACGTCGGCGGTCTGTACAATATGCTCGAGGCCGCCCGGCAGTACAAGTGCGCCCTGTTTTTCCCCAGCTCGATCGGGGCGTTCGGCCCCTCAACCCCCAAGGACAACACGCCGCAGGACACGATCATGCGGCCGGAAACGATGTACGGGGTCACGAAGCTGGCCGGGGAGCTTCTCTGCGATTATTATTTCCAGCGGTTTTCGGTCGATACCCGGGGCCTTCGATTCCCCGGCTTGATCTCGTATGAGACCGAACCGGGCGGGGGCACCACCGACTACGCCGTGGCCATATTCTTCGAGGCCATCAAGCATAAGAAATTCACCTGTTATCTTCGCGGCGATACCTCGCTGGATATGATGTATATGCCGGACGCCATTCGGGCCATGATCGAGTTAATGGAGGCCGATCCCAACTGCCTGATTCATCGCAACGCCTTCAATCTCACGGCCATGAATTTCACCCCCGAAGTGCTGGCGGCCCAAATACGCACCGCCATTCCGGAGTTTGAGATCAATTACGACGTCGATCCCATCCGGCAGGCGATCGCCGATTCCTGGCCCAACTACATGGATGACAGCGCCGCGCGGCGGGAATGGGGCTGGAAACCTCAGTTCGACCTGCCCCGCATGACCGCCGAAATGATCGCGGTTTTGTCGACCCGCCTGAAGGGGTGAATAGAGCTGGAGGAGTCCGGCCGGGTTCCGGTCGCGGTTGATGAAGAATCATGATCTACGGTATCGGTGTCGACCTCATCGAGGTGGCCCGCATCGATGAGCGGATGGAGGCGGAAGAGGGCCTGAAGGAAACCTTGTTTACCGAGCGCGAGATCGCCTATTGCGAAACGAAACGTTTCCGGGGACAGCATTACGCCGCCCGCTTCGCCGCCAAAGAGGCCTTTCTGAAGGCCCTGGGATCGGGATGGCGCGACGGCATCGCCTTTCGGGAGATCGAGGTGGTCAATGACGAGCTGGGACGGCCGACATGCCTGGTGCACGGCCGCGCGGAGGAGGCGGCCCGGCGGCAGGGGATACGGAATATTCAAATGTCATTGTCACACATAAAGGAATTCGCCAGCGCCATAGTCACGTTGGAAACATGAAAGGATTATAGAGCGATGTCACACGTGGGATCTTACGAGGAACGAGCCAAAAACTTCGATTGGTCGCTGTCGGAGAGGGAGCTGGGGTACGCGCCGGGAAAAACCCTCAACATCGGCTGGTACTGCTCCGACCGGATATGCGACCTGGGCAAAGGCGACAAACCGGCCCTTTTGTGGGAGAGTTCCACCGGCAAAGAGAAACGGTACACTTACCATGACGTCCGTCGCGCCAGCAACACCATCGGGGCTTTCCTGCGCGGCCTGGGCGTCAAAGACGGCGAACGGGTGTGCCTCTTTATGGACAAGATTCCGGAGCTATATATCGGCTTTTTGGGGGTCCTCAAGATCGGCGCCATCGCCCAGCCGCTCTTTTCCGCCTTCGGCGATGAATCACTTTTCATCCGCTTAAGCGATGCTCAAACGACCGCCGTTATGACGCAGCGGAAGCACGCCCCCAAGATCCGCAAAATCCTCGACAAGATGCCGCACCTAAAGCATATCATCATCGTCGATGCCGACCCCCGCAAACCCCTGCAGGATCGGGAGGTGGCCTTCTCGCTGGATGACGCCGCC
>CAZPEV010000124.1:0-9926 GCA_964585635.1 uncultured Ignavibacteriales bacterium | reverse complement strand
GCTTCACGCCAAGGGGGAGAAGGGAATGCGCGCGGCGCGCGCCCTGGGTATCGCCGGGCTCCTGGCGATGGTCAGTGCCTTTTTGACCGACGGCCTCAGGCTCATCAGCTCCCGCTTAGAATCTTTCCAGATATCTTCTCTGGTTACCCGCTTCAGCACATCGACGCTCGGTGAGGCATGGATCGGCCGGACGGTCACATTCGCCTGGGATCCGATCTTCATCGCCGCCGGGATGTTTGTAGGCATGCGGGTGGGCATCAGCATGCTCGTGGGTTCGATTACCTGCTGGATGATTTTTGTCCCCTTGCTGCAGGCGTACGTTCCGGAGGCCGGCGGGTTGACGGGATTTCGAGCCCTGGTCCAGTGGACGCTCTGGGGCGGCACGGCTTGCATGGTCACTTCGGGGATTCTGTCGGTGTTCTTCCAGTGGAAGAGCGCCCTGCGCGCGTTCCGGGGGCTGGGGGACATGCTCGTGAAGCGCGGTGGCAGGAAGCGCGACGACCTCGCGGCGATCGAGACTCCAGGCTCGTGGTTTCTCATTGGGCAGGTCGTCGGGTTAGTCGGCCTGGCGCTCATGGCGCACGCCACGTTCGGCATGCCCTATTGGCAGAGCTTGATCGCCGTGCTTCTGAGTTTCGCTTTGGCTTTAGTGGCTTGCCGCGTGACGGGTGAGACCGACACGACGCCGGTGGGAGCCATGGGCAAAATCACGCAGCTCACCTTCGGCGCCCTCTCCCCCGGAAATATGAATGTGAACCTGATGGCGGCCAACATCACCGCCGGGGCGGCAACTTCCTCGGCCGACCTGCTTACCGACCTGAAGAGCGGGTATCTCCTCGGGGCCAACCCGCGGAAGCAGTTCATTGCCCAGTTCGCCGGGATATTCATCGGGACGCTCGTCACCGTGGCGGCATTCCGCATGCTCGTTCCCGATGCCAGCGTGCTGGGCACGGATCAGTTTCCCGCTCCGGCGGCGCAGACCTGGAAGGGTGTGGCCGAAGCCATGGCGCAAGGGCTCAGCACGATGCACCCCGTGAAGATATGGTCCATCGTGATCGGCGGCCTCCTCGGCCTTATCCTGCCGATTCTTTCCCGGTTGTTTCCCAAGCAACAGAAGTGGATTCCCTCACCGGCGGGCATCGGACTGGCCTGGGTGTTCCAGTGGTTCTACGGCCTGCTTTTCTTCCTCGGCGCCTTGATCGGGTACGGCTGGCAAAAGAGGAACCCGAAGCAGAGCGAGGAATACCTGTTCCCGGTCGCATCCGGCATCGTCGCCGGCGGCGCGCTCATGGGCGTCGTCCTGGTCTTTTGGGAGAACGGTCCGGCGATCCTGAAGCAGCTGCTGGGAGGGTAGGCGTCGGAGCGGCGCCACGCGTAGGACATTCGGCCGGCGGCCGGCGGTATAATCGGGCACGATCGGCCCATCGCAGCAGTTGGCGCCAGAGGGTCATATCGATTTGCGATTTCCCCACGGGGCGGGCAGACCTTGCGACATCTTTTGGTCTATCGGCCCGGGTGATTATCAGCGGAACGCAATCCAGAATTCCGTGTGACCTTTTCCGGTTGATTCCAAGTTAAAGCTGAAGTCATGGTTGATAAGGATTTCGCGAGTCAGCGTGAGTCCAATTCCCTGGCCGTCTCTTTTGGTGCTGAAGAAGGGGGCGAATATCTGAAGGCGTTCTGCAGGTGATATACCTTTTCCGGTATCGATGATCGTCAGCGATTTCGATTCCTCGTCGATCGTTCGCACCGTTATCATCCCGCCGGCGCCGATCGCCTCGATGGCGTTCTTCACCACGTTTACCAGAACCAGCTCCATCTGCTGAACGTCGATATTCACGATGCAGGGAGCGGGGGCCAATTCCCACGACCAGGCGATATGACGCCGCTCGCATTCGGGGGACATCAGCACCTGCACCGACCGCAAGAGCTGGTGCAGGTCGTATGCTTCCCTGGCCGGTGTCGGGATACGGACCACGTCGGCGAAATTAGACATAAAGCGATTCAGGCGGTTGTTCCGGTCGATGGCCACCTGCAGGGCGCCCTCGAAATCGGCGGCATCCTCCAGCGACAATTGGGTTCTGTAATTGAGCGACGAATTCAGGATGGAATTCACGGCCCCCACGGAATTGTTGATTTCGTGGGACATCATCCGGATAACTTTGTCATAGGCTTTCTTCTGAGCCGCCATGATTTCCCGGGTCAACTCCTCGATCAGGATAAAATGACGGGGAAACCCTCGGTCCAGGAAATGGAATTTGCTGCATTTATAGGCCTGAATTCCGCTGACGTTGATGATGGTCGTTTCACCGGATTTCAGTCCCGCCAGCGCGAGGCCCGGCAAATCATGCAAGCTGCTCAGGGACTGCCCCACGGGATTCTCCCGACCCGCCCCCAGCATGTCCCGTCCAGCCTGATTGATGGCGGCGATGTTGTCGTCCAGGTCCAGGACGATGATGCCTATCGGCGAAGCGTTAATAAGCCGCTCCAGGAAATAATGCTGCTCCTGCCGCTTGACCCGTTCGGTGCGGAGCTGGTCGATCATCCGATTGTATGTCTCGACCAAACGACCTATTTCGCCGCCGCCCACCGGCGTGAATTTGGTGCTGAAATCCTGATCACGGATGGATTCAACGCCGGCCGCGATCAAATCCAGCGGCCGGGTAAAAGCTCGATAGAAATAGAAGGTCACGGAAATACAAATGAGAATGACAGCCTCGTCTATAAAAAAAAGCACCACGCTATCAGTATAGAGAAGAAGCGATAGGACAATGAAGGCGGTGTGAACGGCGAGCGCAAAAACGATGAACTTGACGCGTAGACTCATATTGAGATACCATATTTTTCCAACCGTCGATACAGCGCCGCCCGGCTTAGCCCCAGCGCACGGGCGACCTTGCTGACGTTGTGGCCGTGGAATTCCAGCGCTTTGAGAATCATCGATTTCTCCATCTCGTCGAGCGTGAAAATCCCGACCGCCGGAAGCTCATCGCCATGACCCCGTGAGGGGGCGGGATGGAACTGCGCCTTGAAATCATCGATGTCCAAATCGTCACGGTTGGCGACCAAAACCGTCCGTTCCGTCAGGTTTTTCAACTCCCGGATATTGCCGGGCCAGGGGAGGGTACTGAGCCAGGCCAGCGCCCGCGGGCTCACCGCCAGATTCGGCCGCCGGTAGATCGTCTTCAGATTGTCAACGAAGTATTCCACCAGCAGCGGAATATCATCGGGCCGCTCCCGTAGCGGCGGCAGGGTGAGGGTGATCAGGTTGATGCGATAGTACAAGTCTTCCCGCAACCTTCGCTCACCGACCAAAGTCCGCAAATCACGATTAGAGGCACAGACCAACCGGAAATCGACGGTTGAAGTGATGCTGGTTCCCAACACCTCGAAGCTGCGATCCTGAAGGACACGCAAAAGTTTCACCTGGCTATTCAGATCCAGTTCGCTGATCTCATCCAGAAAAATGGTTCCGCCATCAGCCATAGCGAAACGGCCGATACGATCCCGGACGGCGTCGGTAAACGCCCCCTTTCGGTGCCCGAACATCTCGCTTTCGAAAAGGGAGGCGGGAATGCCTCCCAAGTTCACCCGCACCAACGGGGCGTGGCGGCGCGGGCTATTCATATGGATGGCCTCGGCGATCAATTCTTTGCCGGTACCGCTTTCGCCGATGATTAGCACCGGGGCGTCGGTGGCGCTGACCCGCCCCACCGTCCGAAGGACAGCTATCAGGCCTTTATCGACGCCGACGATCTTCTCGAAATCATAGAGGGCATCGAGTTGGGCGCGGGTGCGAGTGGGAGGGGTGTCATCTTTGGCCGTCCGCGAAAGACTGAGCGCGGTTTTGACCGTCTGTAAGAAATGGTCATTGTTCCAGGGTTTGGTGATGAAATCAGCCGCCCCGGCTTTTATTCCTTCCACCGCCAAAGGAATGGAGCCCCAGGCGGTGATCAGGATGACCGGCCGGTCGGGGTAGCGTTGTTTGATCTTCCGCAAGAGCGCCATCCCTTCCTCGCCGGTGGTCATGACCGAGAAATTCATGTCCAGAATGAATAGATCAGGGGGATGCTCCGCCGCGGCCGCCAGCGCCTCATCAGGACCTCCCGCAGTTATCGACCGGAATCCGGCCTGCTTCAGCAGCAGGGTGAGTGATGAACGGACAGCCTGGTCGTCGTCGATAATCAGAATCATGCCTTGCCTCAAATCCACCCTAATATACGGATTTTTCGCCAGGATTGCCGCCTATTCATCTCGGAGCGCCTCCGCCGGCTGAATTCGGGCCGCCAGACGGCTCGGGTACAATGCGCACACGGTGACAATAAGATAGATGAAAGCAATCGCTGAGAAAATGGCCAACACATATGTTCCAGTGCCGACTGACTCGACAAGCCCGGCAATAGGTACCTGAATCGCGAAAAATACACCCAGGACGATTCCCAGCGTCGCCATCATCAGCGATTCTCCCAGAATTTGCCCGGAAATCCGGCGCGCATCCGCTCCAACCGCAGAGCGCAAGCCAATCTCTGAGAACGCCATACAATCCGAGGGCGACGTTGAAGATAAGAAATCCGGCGACGACAAAGAAAACCACGATTACTAAAAGCTCGTCCCGAAGATAGGTAGCCCGCGCATCTTTCAATGGACCGATCCGGAAAGTCCACCCCGGCGCCATGGCCTGCAGCCGCTTCATCAGCTTCTCTTCGAAGGCCACGCCGGCACCGCTGCGAACCTTTATCAGCGCCCCCACCATCTCATTCGACGAGGAGTCGGTCAGGATATTTCTCCGGAAAAAGCCGTTGTCGGGTGATGCGAATTCGCCGTGGTAGCGATAATTATCGATGACGCCGACGACGGTGTATTCGTCTATCTTTTTGGCGATGTCGCCGCCGCGGTTGGGATCGTACTGATCCTCCGTCACGATTTTGCCCAGCGCCGGTTGCGAGCCGAACATAGCTTCACGCAGTTTCCGGTTGATGACAATCGGTTTCAGCCTGGCGCCGTTGTCTTCGGGGCCGAACCACCGTCCCTCGACCACGGCCAGGCCCATGGTGGTGGCAAAGTCGTCATCGACGTAGAAGACATCGTTTTGGAATTCACGATTATCGCTGAACAGAGATGTTCCCCAGGAGTTGCGGGAGTACGGCAGATTCGAGCTGGCCATACTGACCTGTACGACCTCTGTAAAGGAGCGGATTTCGCGGCCAATCTGCAGAAACATCTCGCGGGGATCGTAATCGAACTGGTTACAGTTCATCCGCAATACGACGACGTTATCATAGGTAAAGCCCAACGGCGTCAGGTAGTTGCCGACACTATAATAGGTCATGCTCCCCAGCGCGAAGAGCACGAGGAAGGAAAGAAAGATTTCGATCATGATTATCGCGTTGCTTTTGCGGCGGTTCCAGATCAGCCGGAGTATATGCCAGGTCATAACCGTCCCCCTCTCAACGCCTCGACCGGATGCACCCGGGACATTTTGAATGCCGGATAGACCCCGGAGAAGAGGCCGAAGAACAAACAAATGATGATACTGTAAACAAATATGGTCAGGTTGAGACTGAAATGGCCGAACGGTGACAGGCCGCTGGAATTCACGATGTCCAGCGCGACAGCCGCCCCGGCCAATCCGATTGCGCCGCCGATAAGGGTCAGGATGACGTTTTCGACAATAAACTGACCGACCAACGTCATCGACGAAGCCCCGAAGGCCTTGCGCACGCCGATCTCGGAAAAACGTTCGATGATTCGGCTGAGATTGAGGTTGACCAGGTTTACGGTCGGCAGGAGCATAAACAGAATGCCCATCAAAATGCCAACTGATACCATCAAGACCTTTCCGCGCGCGGGATTGTCTTCGAAGAAGAGGTATGCGGTCTCATCGAGCGGACTCCCCATGATACAGGTCAGTTTGGTGATTTTCGGATTCTGGCGTTTGATCTCCTCGATCCTCGCTCGAAGTTCATTCCGGATTGCACCCCAATCCGCCTTGTGGGCGGCCAGTACCAGGGCCATGTAATCGCCCCAATATTTGCCGGAGAACAGATCGCCTTTTGCCGTCGTCATGGGGAAATAGACGTCGGCGAAGGCGTACACCAGAGGTATTTCGCGGTTGTCGATGACCCCAACCACCCGATATTTATCGGCGCCGATTTCAATCTCCTTGTCCACGGCCGATGCATCTCCGAAATAATTGTGCCGCATTTTTTCACTGATGACGGCCACCTTGGCGGCGGACGCGACCGTGGCCGAGTCATATGGTCGGCCCTCGAGAAAGCGACACTCCAGGATATCCCAAAAATAACTATCAGTGTACTTCACATCCAGAGTCAGTTTCCGATTATTGACATAACAGACAGTGGTTTCATTGTTCGACAGAATCGAGACTTTTTCCGGCCGGGTTAAAGTACGCACATTATTATCAAGAAAGTCGTAACTGGGGGTAGAGATGATATGATTACTTTCCGACCGATATTCAATGCGCGTGGCGAACATGGTCCGGTCGAGCCTTGATCCCGGCTTGGCCGGTTCGAGGAAAAAGGTGACGAAGGAAACCGCCAGCATGAGAACCAAAAGCGTGAAGCTGATGCCGAACAGGCTGATGGCAGTGAAAAACTTCCGCCGCAACAGCACCTTCCAGGCGATCTTAATATAATTTTTCAGCATGACATCCCCGCTATTGCACCTGGCTGCCGTCGAACAGCCGTATCAGTCGTTCCGTCCGGTCGGCCATGGCCTGGTTATGCGTGACCATGACGATGGTCGTGTTTTCATTCTTGTTGAGATTGACCAGGATATTCAGGATGTCATCGCTCATGGCCGAATCCAGGTTGCCGGTCGGTTCGTCGGCCAGGATGAGTTCCGGTTGTCCCACGATGGCCCGGGCGATGGCGACTCGCTGGCATTGTCCGCCCGAGAGCTGGCCGGGGAAATGCTTGATACGGGCGCTCAAGCCGACCTTGTCCAATGCCGCCGTCGCCCGCCGGCGTCGCTCGGCGTTTGACATGCGGCGATACAACAGGGGAACCTCGACGTTGTCCACCACCGTCAGGTCGTTGATGAGATGATAACTCTGAAAGACGAAGCCGATCTTCTGATTGCGCAGCCGCGCCATCTCCCGGCCATTCAGATGTGTTACCGGGCAGCCGCCGATTTCGATTTCCCCGTTGGTCGGGTCATCCAACAACCCCATGAGGTTGAGAAGCGTGCTCTTACCCGACCCCGACGGCCCCATGACCGAAAGGAATTCCCCTTTCCTGACATGGATGTTGACGTTGGTCAGGGCCAGCGTCTCGATCGAACTGGTGCGATAGACCTTTTCGACATTGTTCAACTTGACCATATCCGGTTCCTTTACTCCTATGGCATAAATCTGATTTTGTTGGCTATCGGTCTGTTATGGAAACCTCACTCATACTGAGGTAGCTTTTCATATCCGAGATGATTACTTCGTCGCCCGGTTTGATATCTCCCTGAAGTTCCACGTAATCAAAATTGGAGACCCCCGCCGTCACTTCCCGGCGCACCGCCGTGTTGCCCTTGACCACAAACACCTTATGCTCCATCAGGCCGTCGTAGAAAGGCCCGTTCTTTACCCGCAGCACGTTCGGCTTGGAGGCCGTCACGACAAAGACATCGGCCCGCAACTGGGGGCGAAGCGACTTATCCGCCTTATCATCCAATTCCACGAGAAAAGTCATGACGCCGTTTTGAACCGAGGGATTGACGCCGGCGACCTTGCCATTCAAATCGCGCTCGTTGACCCGGACTCGCACCGGCCCGCCGTCGACCAGCTTGTCGGCATGAACGTCCGATATTTTGGCCTCGACGCGAAAACTGCTCAGATCGGCAATCCGGGCGATGACATCGCCCGGATTGACAGCGGCGCCGATGTTTTCGTTAACCCAGGTCACGATGCCGTCGCGGTCGACCCGGGCTTCGGCTCGGTCCATTTGCCGGCGTGTTTCGGCGATCGTGTTTTCCTGGATTTTGATTTTGAGGTCCAACGCCCGTCGATTTGCCGCCAGTGTCGCCTCCTGGTTTTTCAGTTTCTCCGCCAGTTGCTCCAATTCTTTTTGCGCGATGGCGGCATTCAAATCCGCCCGTTCCAACCCCTCTTTGGTGCTGCCGCCGATTTTGTACAGTTGCTGTTCCCGCTCAAACTGCGATGATATGAAGCGGGTCTGCATTTCCTTGACTTCGTATTGGGTTTTCAACTCCGCCTTTTGCTGCTGCAATTCCAGGTCAAGCCGTGCTTTTTCATTGCGCAGAAGCTCCAACTCGTTCATCGATTTGGTATAGGAGAGGCGAATCGATTCCAGGTCAAGGCGCAGTATTGCCTGACCGGTCCTTATGGTATCTCCCGAACGAAGATAGACGGTGTCAATCCGGGATTGAATGGGAGAGGTGATGGCCTGTTCAAAATCGGGAATGACAACACCGGACGCCGTAATGGTGGCCTCAAGCGGTCCCATTTCGGCTACCGCCGTACGGATAGAGGTGCGGCTCACGGACCGTGTAATGACGGCGCTGAATATCCATATCGCCAGAACCAGGAGGATCGGAACCGCAGCGATCTTGGCGTACTTCTTCCGACGATTCTTCCGGGCTATTTCCGGTGGTAGTTCTCTATCCATACGCATCTCCAATTGGGCCATTATCCGAGGACGAATCAAATCGCATGCCGGATCGTACCATACTGATTATCAATGAATTACCTCTGTCGAGTACGACCGATCCTGTCCGGTTCCGGACAGGTTGTCCGTTATTGGGAATCGATATAGAACAGCCCCTCCTGATTTGTGATTTAGTCATTTGTCATCACCATGATTGTCGACCTTCATAGTCAAAGAACAGCCCCAGGCCTGGCCAAATATCTCCGGTACGAGGGCGGCAAGCCGCCACCAATCACAAAGGACTGGGCACTTCAGATCGTGAGGATCACCCCAAGGTTCTAAGTTCTGGACAATTGGGCCGCTTTCTCGTAGTCAATATATTGTCAATCAATGAGATATGCGAAGGCCGGCGGCCCCAGGACTTCTCCGGATAATATGTATGATTTGGCATCGTTCTGGAGCCTGATAGATAGTACCTATGTGCCCCGCAGCGATCTCGATTGAACAAGGAGGGAAATGTGCGACTGATTCAAAGAGCTCTCGGTCCAATATCGATTCTTATCTTCGTCGCGGCGCTATCGTCCGAGACGGAGGTACAGAGCCAGTGGACAGCGCCCGCCGTTGTGAAGTCGGCGCCGGCTATTGGAGCACCGACAAGAGAAGATATGCCATTGGTCTTTACCCCCAATCAGGGCCAGTGGGCTGACAGCATTCTCTTTAGAGCCAATGCCGGGGGCGCCACCATGTGGTTTAGCTCCGGCGGCGCATACTATCATCTCTCAAAAGGGGCGAATGAGACAAAGTCGCTTGCGACTGATCTGCCATCGATTGGAGGCCGGGCAGACAACGGTACCGAGACACTGCTGCTGAAAGCCCGGTTTGTCGGAGCCAAGGCCGCGCCCCAGGATCTGGGGCTTGATCGGACGGAGGGGTTCAGCAATTTCTATCTGGGCCAGGATCATTCGCGGTGGCGGACCAACGTGCCCGGTTACCGCGCCGTTCTGTACCGGGACATCTACCCGGACATCGATCTCAAATATTACGGCGACGGCCGTCGGATGGAGTATGACTTCGTCGTTTCGCCGGGAGCTGACGTCGACAGGATCCGAATCTCCTACGAGGGGGCCGTTTCGGTTGCGGCGACCGCGTCCGGGGAATTGGTCGTGGAGACGAAATGGGGCACGGTTACCGAACAGACCCCACTAGTGTACCAGGAGATTAACGGCGAGCGGACGTTCGTGTCGGCAGCCTATGTCCTGGTGTCGCCCGCAACCTTCGGCTTCAAGCTTGGTCCGGAGTATAATCCGATTT
>CAZPEV010000123.1:0-10018 GCA_964585635.1 uncultured Ignavibacteriales bacterium | reverse complement strand
CCCAGGCGTTGCTCACCGCATCGGCCGTCCAGCCGGGGCAGCCGTATTCGCCGCCCTCGCCAAGCCCCCCGCCCCTCCCGCAACTGACGGTGCGGGCCGATCCGATCTTTAACTCCTTGCTGTATATTGACGGCCGGGAGGCGGAATTCGACCGCGGCCTGGCGCTTGGCCAGGGAGAGTACGAGGTCAAGATTGTCAATCCGGAATTCCCCGTCTTTGTGGATCGCGTGCAACTCAACGTCAATCGAACGATGAGCTACTCGTTGGCCAATGAATTTCCTAGCACCCATAAAATGCGCTTGGTCATTGGCGGCGCGGATCTGCAGGGCGGAAAGCTACAGGTTGTCCTGAATGGAAAATCCCGGAGCTATGATGCCTTCCCCATAACCGATCTCAACGTCATCCCGGGACCGTGGCAGATAGGTTTTATCATCAAGAACGGAACGGGAGGGGAATCTCGGGCCGTCGATTCATTTGTCATATTTCCGTTTGATCCGGCCCGGCGGTTATTCACAGAGGGGAGCGGCGGCCTGGTAGATTTTGGCTCCGCCAAATGGCAGGATCTGTCCAAGGTGGACATTGTGATTTACCACTCCGCCCGTCCGGAATAAGGCAGGATAAGGAGAGCCGTATGCAGCAGCATGAAATGATCCGGCGGCCGACGGTTTGCCTGGTTTTGATGAGCTTCTTCCTGGCTGTCGCCGGACCGGCGCCCCTGTCTTCACAGGAAGCTCCCTGTGTCTATAACCGCCAGTCGCCGAGTTTGGCCAATGCCCGGAACACGTTGAACACGTTGGACTATCGGTGCGCGGAAAATGAAATCGCCGATTACCTCACCCTGCCGTCGATTTCTGCCAAGAATCGGGCCGACGCCCACTTTCTTCTGGGATATGTTTACTATATTCAAAATCCGGAATACTCCGAGCCGGTTGTGCAGGAGTTTTCAAAAATCTATCGATCAGATACACAATGGGACGAATCGTCCGCCGCCGGCACGCTGTCGGTACCATTGAACCCGACCCTGCGGGAATTGCTCCGGAAAGCTCAGGAGCAAACGCCGCCGGTCCTCCGTGACACGGTGACCACGGTACCGGTCACCCTGCCCAAGAAAGGCGGAAGCTGGTACACCAAATGGTGGGCGATTGCGGGGGGTGGGGGGCTGATAGCCGGGTCCGTTGTCTTGGCAAGGGGAGGGGGAAATTGCGGCGTTGGTCCCTCCAATGATACAATTCCATATTTCCCCACGACGCCGCACTAGAAGGACGGTGCAGTCGGAGAAAATACACCGCGAAATCTCCGGCCCGAGACCAAAAATATCCGATTCCGGGGAAGGCCGAATTCAACGGCAGGATCAGCATTAAAAAAGCACGACGCCGGCCACAATAAATACCACTCGAATCGCCCGTGGTCTCCGATCTCAGCCCGTTCCTCCGGGCATTATTCCCCGATCTTATGATACATCATGAAATTGGTCGGCACCATCCGGCCGAACGGCGCTCCCCCGGTAATGATGACGGTATCACCGATATGTGCCAGTTCGTATTTGCGCCCGACCCTTTCTACCTCGGCCAGCATGCCGTCAAGGGAGCGAAGCTGTCTGATCAGCACCGGGTAGACCCCCCGAAAAACCGTCAGCCGGGTCAGGACGGATTTGTCCGGAGTGAGGGCCACGATGATCTGCGATGGAAATTGGTTCGAAATCAGCTCCGCCGTAAATCCTGAGGTGGTGAAGGCAACGATGATGGCGCACTGGCAGCCGCTGACGGCCTTGGCCACGGCGCTGGGGATTTCGGATCGGACCAAAAAAGCCTCCTCCAAAACTGGCGGCGGGCCGCCGTCTCGCTCAGCCGCCGCAATCACCCGGGCCATCGTTTGAACCGTCTCCAGCGGATATTCTCCGGTAGCGGTCTCGGCCGACAGCATGACGGCATCGACGCAATCAAAGACGGCCGAGGCGACATCGTTGATCTCGGCTCGGGTCGGGCGAGGCGAAAAGCGCATCGATTCCATCATTTGCGTGGCCACAATTACCGGCTTGCGATGGCGATTGGCCAAACGGATGATTTGCTTTTGAAGCTCCGGGACCGTCTCCGGCGGCATTTCCACGCCTAAATCTCCCCGCGCCACCATGACCCCGTCGGCCAGGAGCATTATATCGTCGAGCTGAGCAATCGCCTCCCGCTTCTCCAGCTTGGCGATTATCTTCTGATGTCCCCCCAGGCGATGGATCAGCCGTTTCGCTTCGATGATGTCGTCACCCGATCGGACAAACGACAGGGCGATATAATCGACCTCGGCCTTAACGGCGGTTTCAATGTCGGCCCGGTCTTTGCGGGTGATGGTCTCTATCTGAATGTCCGTATCCGGAAGGTTGATCCCTTTTCCTCCCAGAAGCCGGCCGCCGTTGACGGCCCTGATACGGATCTGGTCCCTCGCCGTCGCTATGATCTCAAACGCCAGATTTCCATCGTCGACATAGAGCCGCTGCCCGGTTCGGACTGATTTGATTATGCCGGGATGATTGACGGCGATGATTCTTTTGCCGAAATCTGAACGGCCGATCGTCAGCGTCAGTTCATCGCCGACCGCGACCGCCTGCTCCCCGTCAAAACGTTCCAATCGCAGTTTTGGGCCGGAGATATCAAACAATAGCCCGACCGGGAAAGGCGCCCTGCGGGTTCCCTGACGGATCAGCCGCGCGGCGCCGAGAAAATCATTCTGGTCACCATGAGAGCAGTTTATTCGGAAGACATTCACGCCGGCCTCAACCAGGCGACTGATAATCCGCCGTGAGGCCAGCGAGGGGCCGTAGGTGGCAATGATCTTTGTCTTTCTCATGACCAATAGATTCGCCTTTGCCGTCAGAAAATCAACAAGAAACGACCGCCGGCAGCCACCGGCCATGGCTGTCCGCTGCAGAGAAGTGGTTTCATGGAAAAGGAAAGCCCTTTCGGGGAGCGCAAGGCGTTGTTGTTTAGTGGCTTGATAGCCATTCATTACAGCCGATAGGCAAGACATAATCGACACTGGCTGATCTTTGGAAACAGGTACGGGCAAAGATCGCGTGGATTATTATCGGCTGAACCGGGATCGTCCCTATGATCTTGTCTCTCTACCACTGGCAGTCCTAATCTTTTTGATAGTTAGTGAATACTAACAGGTTTTGCATGAACATTTCCCAGGTAAATGCCGAAACAAGATAAAAATAGTCGTTGGAGTTATTCGTCACGTATAATAGCAGACTAAATATGTATTGTATATGTTAAGTTCAATCGACGGAAAGACAATGCGGCAAAACGCCGGGAATAACAAGATTTCGGTTGACTCTGACGGCGAATTCGTTAGATTTTACCCTTGGATAACAAAAGGATGGTAATCCGATGCGATGTCTTCTGAGACGGGATCGTTTTGATAAACTGAATCAATGGATTTCGCCTTTCCTTAAGTGCCGGCCAAAGTTAGGGACAATGGCATTGACATTATCCGTGATGCGGGCGTCTCCGCAACTTTGCACCCAGCCGGTCGGGGGGCGTGGCATGGACTCATTTTATTTATTTTGTTTTGTGAAAATTTTCACATATAACGTGACGGGATGAGATTATCTGGGCGTGAAATCAAATAGAACTAGCGGTTCGACATAGAGGAGGAACTGTATGGAGAAATGGCACGGTTGGGATAAGATTCGATACGAATCGGAACTGGATCCCAATTTCGCCGGCGCGATCGCCTCAGTTAAAGGGGGCGAGACGCTGCTGGGGTGCATCCAGTGCGGGACTTGCAGCGGCATCTGTCCGCTCAGCCCCTATATGGATTACACCCCCCGGCAGATCATTGCCATGATCCGGGCCGGCTTCAAGGCGGAGGTACTGACCAGCTACACGACCTGGTTGTGCGCCTCCTGTTATTCCTGTGCGGTTGAGTGTCCCAAGGAAATCAAGATCACCGATGTCATGTATGCCGCCAAGCGGATGGCTATCAAGGAGGGAATCTATCCGAAGAAATTCCCGATCCCGATTTTGGCCAATGAGTTCTTCTCGTCGGTGGCAAAAACCGGTCGCAGCGATGAAGGCCGGCTGATTGTGCGAATGTTCCTCAAAACCAATCCCTTTAATCTGTTCAGACAAATGGGCCTGGGATGGAATCTCTGGCGCCGCGGCCGAATGAGTATCAAGGCCGAATCGATCGAGGGGAAGAAGGGGCTGCGCGACATGTTCCGGGCCCTGGAGTCACATCCCAAGGGAACCCCGGCCTCGTCTAAGGAGGTGGCCCGATGAGTTATCTATACTTCCCCGGTTGCTCGCTTAAGAGCAGTGGTCGGGGATATGAGGAATCGCTTTTGGCGGTCTGCGCGGCGCTCGATTTGCCGGTCGAGGAGCTTAAGGACTGGAATTGCTGCGGCGCCACCGCCTATATGTCGGTCAGCGAAATGAAAGCCTTCGCCCTGTCGGGCCGCAATCTGGCCCTGGCCGAGCGGCAACAGGCGCAGGCCGGCACGATTGACCTGATGGTTCCTTGCGCCGCCTGCTATTTGGGCTTGAATAAGGCGCAGCGGTATATCCGGGAATATGCGGATATCCGGAGTCAAGTCGGTCAGGCGCTGAGCGCCGCCGGTTTGAGTTACTCCGGCCGGGTCCGCGTCCGTCATCCCCTTGATATCTTCGTCAACGACGTCGGCGTCGAGAAGCTGACGGCGCGGGTGCGCCAGCCGCTAAAGGGCCTGAAAATCGCCTGCTACTACGGATGCCAACTGATTCGGCCCTATGCCGAATTCGACGATCAGCATGTCCCGACCACGATGGAAACGATTATGAAGGCGCTCGGGGCCGAGCCGATCGACTGGCCGCTGAAGACCCGCTGCTGCGGCGGCACTCTGATTGGAACGGTTCCGGACGTCGGTATGCGCCTCAGCTATCTCATCGTCAAAGAGGCCCAGAAACGCGGCGCCGATCTCTTGGTCACGGCCTGCCCGCTGTGTCAATTCAACCTGGAATGTTATCAGTCAAAGATGAATCGAAAATTCGAGCAGGCGGTGGACCTGCCGGTGGTCTATGTCACCCAAGCGATGGGGATGGCCTTCGGCCTGCCGCAACGACAGCTTGGGCTGCAACGTCTGTTTGTCCCGGTCCGAGAGGCGCGTGCGGCGGCGGCCGTCGCAGGAGGTGGATCCCATGGCTGAGAAATCATCGAACGGCACGCCCAAAGTCGGCGTCTATGTCTGCCATTGCGGCATCAACATAGCCGGCATCGTTAACGTCAAAGAGGCGGTGGAATTCGCCGCCAAATTGCCGTACGTCACGGTCTCGCGGGAATATAAGTTCATGTGCTCCGATCCCGGCCAGGAACTGATTCAGAAGGACCTCAAGGAAGGAAAGATCGACCGCGTTGTGGTTGCCTCCTGTTCCCCCCTTATGCATGAACCGACCTTCCGGCGGGCGATGGCGGCCGGCGGCGGCAACCCCTTCATGTTCCAGATGGCCAACATCCGCGAGCATGTCAGCTGGGTCAATAAGAACAAAGATATGGCCACCGAAAAAGCCAAGGCGCTGATTGCCGCGGCCGTTAATCGTGTGACCCTCCATCGCCCCCTGCAAAAAACCCAGGTGCCGGTCCATCCCGACGTGCTGATCGTCGGCGGCGGTATCTCCGGCATTCACGCGGCGCTGACCATGGCCGACGCCGGACGCAAGGTTTTTCTGGTCGAGCGGGAACCGACCATCGGCGGCCACATGGCCAAGTTCGATAAAACCTTTCCCACCCTCGACTGCTCGGCCTGTATTCTGACGCCGAAGATGTCGTCGGTCAGGGCGCATCCCAACATCACCCTCTGGACCTATTCCGAGGTGGTCGGGGTCGAGGGCTATGTGGGAAACTTCAAGGTCAAGGTCCGGCGTAAACCGCGTTACGTCGATGAAAACCTGTGCGTCGGATGCCTGGAGTGTATCGAGGCCTGCATCTTCAAGAAAGGGAAGTTCCCGGATGAATTCAACGAGGGCCTGAGCCTGCGCAAACCGATCTACGTCCCCTTTCCGCAAGCGACGCCGCTGGTGGCGGTTATCGACCCGGCCACCTGCGCCCATTTCAAGACCGGCAAGTGCAAGAAGACCTGCGCCGAGTCCTGCGAGCGGAATGCCATCAACTTCGACCAGAAGGATGAGATCAAAGAGATTCAGACGGGCGCCATCATTTTGGCCACCGGCTTCAAGACCTTCGATGCCAAACGGATTTCCCGTTACGGCTACGGCAAGTATCCCAACGTCTACACCAGCCTGGAAGTCGAACGGCTGGTCAACGCCGCCGGTCCGACCGGGGGCGAGGTCCTCATGGGGAACGGCCAGAAGCCGAAGGCGGTCGGAGTCGTCCATTGCGTCGGCAGCCGCGACGCCAAGACCAACAAATACTGCTCGCGCGTCTGCTGCATGTACTCGCTGAAGCTGGCCCATTTGGTCAAAGAGCGGACCGGCGCCGAAGTCTACAACTTCTACATTGACATGCGCACCCCCGGCAAAGGGTACGAGGAATTCTACGAGAAGCTGATGAACGAAAACGTCCACTTCGTCCGTGGGCGCGTCGCCGAAATCTCCGACTGGGCGATGACGCCCGACGAAGAGGGAAAACTGGTCATCCGGGTTGAGGACACGCTGGTCGGCATGGTGCGGCGGATTCCGGTCGACATGGTCGTGCTCTCGGTCGGGTTGGAAGCCAAGGCCGATGCCGACGACGTCCGGCGGCTGTTCAATATCAGCTGCAGCCGCGAAGGCTGGTTCCTGGAGCGGCATCCCAAGCTGGCCCCGGTCTCGACCTTCACCGACGGCATCTTCCTCGCCGGCGCCTGTCAGGGGCCGAAGGATATTCCCGATTGCGTCGCCCAGGCGGGCGCGGCCGCGGCCGAGGCGTTGGCGCTTTTGGATCGCGGCCATGTCGAGCTGGAGCCGAACACCGCCTATGTCCAGGAGGAACTCTGCTCCGGCTGCAAGACCTGCCTGACGATGTGTCCCTACAGCGCCATCTCCCATGACGAGGCCAAGAAGAAGGCGGTCGTCAACGGCGCTCTTTGCAAAGGCTGCGGCACCTGCGTCGCCGCCTGTCCGTCGGGTGCCCTGCAGCAAAACCTGTTCACCGACGAGCAGATATTCCACGAAATCGAGGGAGTGGTCAATTATGTCTGACAATAAACCGACTCACGGCGAATTTGAACCCCGCATAGTGGCGTTTTTCTGCAACTGGTGCACCTACACCGCCGCCGACCTGGCCGGAACGGCGCGGCTGGCCTACGCCCCCAACGTGCGGGTGGTGCGGATCATGTGCTCCGGCCGGCTCGACCCGCAATTTATCGTGAAAGCGCTGCGCGAGGGAGCCGACGGCGTCCTCATCGGCGGCTGCCATCCGGGCGACTGCCATTATCAGGAAGGGAATTACAAGGCGCTGCGCCGCATCACCCTCTTCAAACGGCTGCTGGCCTCGATGGGTATCGAGGAGGGCCGCGTGCGGCTGGAATGGATCGCCGCCTCGGAAGGGGAGAAGGTGCAGCGAGTGATCAACGAGATGACCGAAATCGTCCGCCGTCTCGGCCCACTCCAGATGGAGGTGCGCAGCCGTTTGAACGGCGCCGAGGCCGTGGCCGAGCCTCACGCCGCGGGTGTGGCGCAAGGAGGGAGAGTATGAGCAAACCGCAAGTAGGATTTTACTGGTGTGCCGCCTGCGGCGGATGCGAAGAGGCGGTCGTCGACCTGAATGAGGATATCCTCAAAGTCGTCAGCGCCGTCGATATCGTCTTCTGGCCGGTGGCGCTGGATTTCAAGCGCAGCGACGTCGAAGCCATGGCCGACGGCCAGATGGCGGTCTGCTTTATCAACGGCGCCGTCCGCAGTTCCGAGCAGCACGAAATGGCGGAGCTGCTGCGGCGCAAGGCCAAAACCGTCATCGCCTTCGGCAGTTGCTCGCATATGGGCGGGATTCCCGGGCTGGCCAACCTTCATGGCCGCCAGGCGATGATGGACGAGGCTTATCGGACCGTTCCCAGCATGGCCGCCGGCAACGCCGCCTATCCCCAGGAAAAAAGCGTCGTTCCCGAGGGGAATCTGCACCTGCCGACGCTGTGGGAGACGGTCAAGACCCTCGATCAGGTCATCGACGTCGATTATTACCTGCCCGGCTGTCCCCCCCCGGCCAACCTCATTACTGACGCCGTGGGCGCCATTCTGAGCGGGCAGTTGCCCCCCAAGGGAACCGTCCTGGCCCCCGACATCTCCCTGTGCGAAGAATGCGATCGGAAAGATTCCAAGCCGGTCGATCTGTCGCTGACCGAGTTCAAACGGCCTCACTTGGCGGAGAGCGATCCCCAAAAATGCCTGCTGGCCCAGGGATTCCTATGCCTGGGGGCAGTGACCCGCAAAGGATGCGGCTCCGTTTGTATCAAAGGGAACATGCCCTGCACCGGCTGCATGGGTCCGACCAGCCACGTGGTCGACTACGGCGCCAAGGCGCTGTCGGCCATGGCCTCGGTGGCGGCGGCCAAAGAGGATCAGGAAATCGACGCCGCCATGGACAAGATCGTCGACCCGGTCGGCACCTTTTACCGATACAGCCTCCCGGCTTCGCTGCTGCATCGCCGCTACAAACCACTCGCTGACGGAGGAAAGCAATCATGAGCCAGAGGATTACGATTGATCCGATCACCCGTCTGGAGGGTCACGGGAAGATTGATATTCTTCTGAACGATGCCGGCACGGTGGACCATGCCTATTTCCAGGTTCCGGAACTGCGCGGATTTGAACGATTCGCACAGGGACGCCCGGCGGAGGATATGCCGCAGATCACCTCGCGCATCTGCGGTGTTTGCCCCACCGCGCACCACATGGCCTCGACTAAGGCGCTGGACAGCCTCTATCATATCGATCCGCCGGTGGCGGCCAAGAAGATCCGCGAACTGCTCTACAACATCTTTTACGTGGAAGATCATGCCCTGCACTTTTTCTTCCTCGGCGGGCCCGATTTCGTCGTCGGCCCCACGGCCCCCAAGGCCGAGCGGAATATCCTCGGCGTGCTGGGGAAGGTCGGGACCGAGGCCGGTCTGAAGGTGATCGGCGTCCGCAAACGGCTCCGGGAGCTGATGACCTTGACCATGGGCAAGGCGATCCACCCGGTCTTCGGCCTGCCCGGCGGAATTTCCAAGCCGATCACCAAGGAAGACCAGCAGAAATTCATTGCCACCGCCAACGAGGCGGTCGAGTTTGGGAAGTTCTGCCTGCAGGTTTTTGACGATATCGTCCTGAAGAACAAGCAGTATGTCGACTATATCATCTCCGAGACCTTCACCCACCGCACCTACTACATGGGTATGGTCGATAAGAATAACAAGGTCAATTTCTACGACGGCGACCTGCGGGTGGTGACGCCGGACGGCAAAGAGCTGGTCAAGTTCCCCAGCCACAAATACCTCGATCATATCGTCGAGCATGTCGAACCGTGGAGCTATATGAAGTTCTGCTACCTCAAAGAAATCGGTTGGCAGGGTTTTACCGACGGCCCCGCCAGCGGCATCTTCGCCGTGGCGCCGCTGGCCAGGCTGAATGCCTCCGACGGTATGGCGACCCCGCTGGCCCAGCAGGCCTATGATCAGATGTACGCCACCCTGGGGAAGAAACCGGTACATCATACCCTGGCGACCCACTGGGCTCGGCTGATCGAGTTGATGTATGCCGCCGAGCGGATGCAGGAGTTGGCCAACGACCCCGAAATCATAAATCCCAAAGTCCGGACGATTCCGACCCAGACGCCGGACGAGGGGATCGGCGTCGTTGAAGCGCCCCGCGGCACGCTGATTCATCACTACCAGACCGATGATCGCGGCGTGATCACGCAGGCCAACCTGATCGTGGCCACCCAAAACAACGCCGCCCGGATCGCGCTGTCGGTGGACAAGGTGGCCAAGGGCGTAATTATTAACGGCAAGGCGGATGATGGCATTCTGAACTTGGTCGAGATGGCTTTTCGGGCCTATGATCCCTGTAACGGTTGC
>CAZPEV010000122.1:8364-10181 GCA_964585635.1 uncultured Ignavibacteriales bacterium | reverse complement strand
ACCAGCAACCGGATATGCCCGTGACCCAATTTACACAAAGTGCTTGACAGAATCGCCGGTGGTCTGAGGGGGGAATTGACTTGACTTGAACCAACGCTGATGGTATCATGATTAACCGATATGGAATCGCTGCAGACAGATGCCGGTGCGGCTCCATTGGCCGAACAGGGATACTGGCCAGCGGTCGCCCGTCGCTATTTCGATCAGGGGAAGTATGCCAAGGCGACCGATCTGTGTCATCGCATGCTGGAGCACGAACCCCAGATTAACTCGGCGCGCGTTATCCTGGCCCGGTCGCTATATCAGACCGGGCAGTTCGAATCGGCCAGAGAGCAGTTTCTTCAGGTGTTACGGGAGGATGCGACGAATCTGGTGGCGCTGAAGTATCTCGGCGACATCATGTTCCGGGATGGAGAGGAAGCTGCGGCCGTGGCCTACTACGGGCGGGTGTTTGAACTCGATCCTTGCTGCGCCGGGCTCTCTTGCCCGATGGACCGACCCGACGCGATTCGCGCGACTCAGTTGACACTGAAACGCCCCAGCGAGACGGTCGTTTTGCGAGAGCGACCGCGACTTCAGGAACCGGCGTTTATTACCGAGACGGTCGGCGATATCTATTGCGATCAGGGATATTGGCAATTGGCGAAAGAGGTTTATCGCCGTCTTCTGGACGGGAATGGCAACAATCGGATCGCCGACAAGCTTAAGAGTGTGGAAGAAAACCTTGGAAAGAAGGATGACTACCTATGAAAACACGGCTTGATAAGTTGCGGGCCTTCTTGGCCGAGCAGAATCTCGACGCCGCCTTTGTGGCGATTCTCGATGTCGACAGCACCACTCTGATGCCGGGAGTCAGGTACTTGACCGGATATTCCGGCTCCACCGGCGGGGTCTTTGTGACTCGGCGGTCATCCTATTTCATCTCCGATTTTCGGTATGCCGACCAGGCCAAGAAGGAAGTCAAAGGATCTCAGGTCATTATTTCGACCAAAGATCCGATTTCAACTTTGGCGGACCTTAAGGATGCTCAAACCCGGAATCTGCGGGTGGCGGTCGAGGCCGCGCGGCTGACTATCGAGCAGAAGCGTCAGCTTCAGAAAAATCTTCCCCAGGCGATTATTGTCGACACCGTGGGCGTACTTGAAAAGTTCGGTTTGTGCAAGGACCGGACGGAACTGGAGAAGATCAAGGCGGCGGTGAAGGTCAGCGATGAGGCGTTTATCCGAATACTGGGGATGGTCAAACCGGGTATCAGCGAAAAGGACCTGGCGGCTGAGTTGGAATACCAGATGAAGATGCTGGGAGCCGAGCGGGAAGCCTTCAAAACCATCGTGGCCTCTGGATACCGATCGGCCATGCCACACGGCACGGCCTCGGACAAGAAGCTGAAAAAGGGAGAGTTTGTAACCTTTGATTTCGGGGCGATTGTCGACGGGTACTGCTCGGATATCACCCGGACAGTCGTAATCGGCATGGCCACCCCGCGGCAGAAGAAGGTTTACGGCATCGTACTCAAGGCCCAGCTGGCAGCCATTCGCAAGGTCCGCGCTGGCGTCCTTGGAAAGGATGTTGACGCCGCCGCCCGAACGATTATCAATCGGGCGGGATATGGCAAGAATTTCGGGCATGGCACCGGGCATGGCATAGGAACCGAGGTTCACGCCGGACCCCGGGTATCGATGGTCGGAGTCCAACTCCTTGAAAGCAATATGGTTATAACGATTGAGCCGGGAATTTATGTCTCCGGTTGGGGGGGCGTGAGGATAGAGGATGATGTCGTCGTTCGTCCGGGCGGGGGGGTAGTGTTGAACAAAGCC
>CAZPEV010000122.1:0-8354 GCA_964585635.1 uncultured Ignavibacteriales bacterium | reverse complement strand
CCCCCCCCACCCCCCCCCCCCCCCCCCCCCCCCCCCCCCCCCCCCCCCGGACGTGTTAAACAAAGCCCCAAAAAATTTGTTGGAATTGTAATGGGGCAAAGGTACTTTCAGGCAAAGGGTAACCTCTGGGGAAAAGATGCGTGAAAAAGCTATTAAGAAACTTATACGGCTGGTCGAAGAATCTGATATAGATGTGCTCGAGGTATCGAGTTGGTGGCGCAAGATCCGGATTACACGCCGGATGAACGGCTCCAGCCCCGGCAACGGCCATTCGCCGATTTTGCAATATACGGCGGCGCCGCGGGAGGCGCCTCAGCCGGCGCCGGTGGCGGCCCCGCCGGTTCAATCGGCTCCGCCGGCACCTCAGGCCGAGGATGATAAATATGTAGCCATAAAGTCCCCGATGGTCGGTACGTTCTATGCCGCTCCGGCCCCCGACGCCAAACCGTATGTCGAGGTTGGCCAGCAGATTGCCAAAGGGCAGGTGGTCTGCATTGTCGAGGCAATGAAGCTGATGAACGAGATCGAATCCGAAGTGGCGGGGCGTGTGGCCAAGATTACCGTCAATAACGCACGACCGGTCGAATTCGGCCAAGTGATGTTCTTGATCGATCCGACTGGATAAACCCGACCGACATAAGGAGGTCCGATGAACCTGAAAGAGATGCTCTCGGAAATGCTAAGACGCAAAGCATCGGACCTTCACCTGCGGGTCGGCATCCGCCCTTACGTCCGAGTCAACGGTATTCTGGAACAGATCGAGACCGACCCGATGACGGTCGATTCCATCGCATCCGTCATCTCCCAGATTCTGACCGAAGATCAACAGCAAAAATTCGCCAAGCGGAATGAGATGGATCTGGCCCTGTCGGTGGCCAAGCTCGGCCGCTTCCGGATCAATCTGTTCCGCCAGCGGGGGACCAGCGGCATCGCCATCCGGGCCGTGAATACCCGCATCCCCTCGGTCGAGGAGTTGCATCTGCCGGAGACGGTAAAGAAGCTGGCCCTGGAGTTTCGCGGATTGATAATTATCACCGGCACCACCGGATCGGGTAAGTCCACGACGCTGGCTTCCATGATCGAGCATTTGAATAATAGCCGCTGCCGGAACATAATGACGACCGAGGATCCCATCGAATACATCTTCCGCGACAAGAAGTGCATTATCGCCCAGCGGGAGGTCGGCGGCGACACGGAGAGCTTCGCCTCAGCCCTGCGGCACGCTTTTCGGCAGGATCCTGATGTCCTGTTGATCGGCGAGGTCCGTGACCTGGAGACGATGTCGATCGCGCTGACGGCGGCCGACACCGGTCACTTGGTGTTAACCACCCTACATACGCTGAATACGATGGAGACGATCAGCCGTATTATTTCCTTTTTCCCGCCGCACCAGCACCAGCAGATACGCCTGCTGTTGGCCGGCACGCTCAAGGGGATAATCTGCCAGCGCCTGCTGACCCGTCACGACATGCCGGGACTGATTCCGGCATTGGAGGTCATGATTCTGACCGCCGCCATCCGCGACTGTATTATCGACCCCGACAAGTTTTCCAACCTGATCGATCTGATCGAGGGCGGGGGGCAGTACGGGATGCAGTCGTTTGACCAGTCGATCATGAAGCTGTACAAGCGGGGATATATTAGTCTGGAAGAGGCCATGAACAACGCCTCCAATCCGGACGACTTTGATCTGCGGGTGAAAGGGGTCGTGGGCGCGGCCGATCGCTGGATAAAGGAGTCTCCGACAGCCGAATCGCCTTACGAAGGTTTCCCGAAATAAGCCTGTATCGCCGTGGTTCCCACTAATAGTATGGCGTCTTGAAACATAGACGCCATTTCTTTTGGCGCCGCCGGACGCCGCCAAAAAGATCAACTTGCATATTGATATACCGGGCTCGATTCTGTATCTTGGTTGCCTTGAATCAGAAAGGGTCCGATTGTTTAAGAAGATTCTGATTGCCAATCGGGGTGAAATCGCCCTCCGCGTGATCCGTGCCTGCCGCCTGCTCGGCGTCAGAACGGTGGCGGTTTACTCCGAGGCCGACCGCGATTCCCTGCACGTTCGTTTTGCCGATGAGGATGTTTGCATCGGCCCGCCCGCTGCGCATGAATCCTACCTCGATCCCAAGCGCATCATCGCGGCCGCGGAAGTCACCAATGCCGAGGCGATTCATCCCGGGTACGGATTCCTGGCGGAAAACGCCGAATTTGCGGAGATTTGTGGAGAATGCCATATCGTATTCATCGGGCCCAACGGCCAGATGATCCGGCAGATGGGAGCCAAAGCCCAGGCCAAAGAACTGATGCGCAACGCCGGCGTGCCGACCATTCCCGGTTCAGACGGTTTGGTGGGGAGCCTAGAGGAAGCCATTCAGGTCGCAGATCAGGTCGGATATCCGGTCCTGATCAAGGCTTCAGCCGGCGGCGGCGGACGGGGTATGAGGATGGCTCATGCGCCGGAGGAATTGGAGACGGCTTTCAATATGGCACGGGCCGAGGCCGCCGCCGCCTTCCATGATGATGCCGTCTACATCGAAAAGGTTATGATAAACCCCCATCATGTAGAAATTCAAATACTTGGGGACAACTACGGTAATATCATTCACTTAGGGGAGCGCGACTGTTCCATCCAGCGCCGCCATCAGAAGCTTCTGGAGGAATCGCCGTCGCCGATTATCAGCGAGGATCTCCGGCGGCGGATGGGAGAGGCGGCGATATTGGGGGCTCGCGCGGTCGGGTATCGAGGGGCGGGGACGATTGAATTTTTGGTCGACAACGGCGGCAACTTCTATTTCATGGAGATGAACACCCGCATTCAGGTGGAGCATCCCGTGGCGGAGCAGATCAAGATTGCGGCCGGGCAAAAGCTGGAGTTGTCGCAGGCCGACGTCGCATTTCGCGGCCATGTCATCGAATGCCGGATCAATGCGGAAGACCCGACCCGCGGATTCCGTCCCGCCCCCGGCCAGATCACGTCATTTCACCAGCCGGGAGGCCACGGTGTCCGGGTCGACACCCACGCCTACGCCCAATACGTGATTCCTCCGTTCTACGACTCGATGATCGGGAAATTGATCGTCAGGGGAGACTCGCGGGCGGAGGCGATTGTGAGGACATTGATCGCCCTTGATGAGTTTGTCATCGAGGGGATTCCAACCACCATAGACTTTCACAAATTAATCTTGCAGCATCCCGACTTCACGGGCGGCCGATTCGATACCTCCTTCATCGAGAAGAATCTTCGCGAGGAAGCGGGGTTGGGTAAGGCGGAGCCGGAAAAAGCCGGGGTCAAGGAATAAGCAAACCGGGAGGCATCTTGAATATTCCAGGCAACCTATTGTACACCAAGGAGCATGAATGGCTCCGCATAGAGGGGGATATTGCCACCATCGGTATTACGGACTATGCCCAGGGCGAGTTGGGCGACGTCGTCTTCGTCGAACTCCCCGAGGTCGGGCGGGCGGTAAGGCAGATGGCTCCGTTCGGCACAATCGAGGCGGTCAAGGCGGTATCGGAGCTTTATTCGCCGATCACAGGAGCCGTGTCGGCCATCAACGATGAGATCGAGCGTGATGCCGGAATTATCAACCGCGATCCGTACGGCGAGGGATGGATGATCAAAGTCAGGATGGCCAATCCCTCCGAGACCGCCAGCCTGCTGAATGCGGCCCGGTATGCGGAATTGCTGGAAGGTTGAGCCGGTCTATGCCGTACATACCAAATAGCCCCGAAGATCAGAAGAAAATGCTGGCGCGGATCGGTGTCGGGCGCCTTGACGATCTTTTCAAGCCGGTCCCCGAAAGTCTGCGACTGCGGTCGCCGTTGAACCTTCCGGCGGCGCTGAGTGAACCGGAATTGGTGGCGCACCTTCAGGCTTTAGCGAGCAAAAATAATCCCGGAGACATCTCTTTCGTCGGCGGGGGGATATACAATCATTTCGTCCCGGCCGCGATATGGTCGCTGGCGCTGCGGCCGGAATTTGCGACCGCCTATACCCCGTACCAGGCGGAGGTGGCTCAGGGAACGCTTCAGGTAATTTATGAATACCAGACGCATCTTTGCCGCCTGACCGGCATGGATGTCGCCAATGCCTCGCTGTACGACGGCGCCACGGCCATGGTGGAAGCGATCATGCTGGCTGTCGGGCAGACAGGACGGCATCGAGTGCTGCTGTCCGATACCGTCAGCCCGATCTACCGTGACGTGTTGCAGGCGACGGTGGCCGGACGAGGCCTGGAAATCGCCGTGCTTCCCGCGGCCGAGGGTCGCACCGATTATGGCCGGCTGGAGCCTTTGATTGACGATCGCGCCGCCTGCCTGGTCATGGCCCAACCCAACTTCTTTGGGTATCTGGAGGATATCGAGCAGGCAGAGCAGGCGATCCATAAGGCGGGAGGTCTGTTTATATTGGTGTTTGATCCGATTTCGTTAGGCCTGCTCAAAACCCCGGCCGAGTATCGGGCCGACGTGGCGGTGGGGGAGGGTCAGGCGCTGGGGCTTCCACAAAACTTTGGCGGACCGCTGCTGGGTTTGTTCACCTGCCGCAAGGAATTCATCCGCCGTCTTCCGGGTCGTTTGGTGGCTCGGACGACGGACGTCGAGGGAAAGACCGGCTTTGTTCTGACCCTGCAAACGCGCGAACAGCATATTCGTCGCGACAAGGCCACCTCGAATATTTGCACCAACGAGGCGCTGTGCGCCACCGCGGCGACGATTTACCTGTCGCTTTTGGGCAAGCAGGGATTACCGCGGGTCGCCCGGCTCTGCACCGAACGCGCCCATTATTTGGCCGCGAAGATCGCCCGGCTGAATGGTTATGGTCTGTGGAATAAGGGGCCGTTTTTTAAGGAGTTTGTCGTAACCACGCCGGTTCCCTCGGCCCGGATTATAGAAGAAATGGGCCGGGCGGGAGTGGCGGCCGGCATCGACCTGTCCCGCTTTTATCCATCGCTCACGGGCCATTTAATGGTAGCGGTGACCGAGATGGTGTCGGTGGCCGATTGCGATCGGTTTGTCGATTTGTTGTCACGTATTAATTCCGGGCAGCCGGTGACGCCGGTGAAAGCCTGAGAGAAAGCACGGTTTTGGGAGATGATAGATCAGCGCCGCGATGACATTGACCGGGAATCGCCGGACGATACGGGCCGGACGCCGACCCGCTGGGTGGCGGTGGCGGAGACGACCAACCGGACGCTGGCGGAGTTTGCCGTCAATGGCCTGAAGTCGTACGAGATTCCGGCCGTGCTCGACACGCGCCCCGGCTTTCTGGGAACGGCTGGCCTGAAGATGCGCTCCTTGCGCACCGGCAAGCTGGATGCGTTCCGGATAATGGTGCCGGAAGAATATCGGGAAGAAGCGGCGGAGGCGGTGACGATTTTTCTCGGAGAGGACGATACCGGGGAAGCCAAAGATGATTTGGAAGATGAAGGGGGGGAATGACCATGCCGTTTTGCCCATCGTGCCGTTATGAGTATGAAGCAGGGGTGCTGACTTGTCCCGATTGCCACCGGGCGCTGGTGGATGCGCTGCCGGGGGATGAGGACGAGCCGGCGGAATACCAGGACTGGATTCCCCTGGCGCGTCTGATGTCGACGCCGGTGGCGGAGATGGTGCTAGAGGGATTGCGAGTGAAAGGGATTCCGGCGGTGCTGCATTCCGAGGCCGGATATTTCGGGGCCACCGGGGCGATGGGCCCATCGTCCTATCAGCCCGTGGGGGGTGCCTATACCCTTTTGGTGCCGAAGGAGTTTATCGCTGATGCCGACGCCGAGGGGGAAACCATCCTTGGCGACGAGTGGCCGAAGGTGAAAATAATCGAGATCAATGGAAGCTGAAGCGAGGTAACCATGAAACAGATCGCCGCAGTAGTGTTGGCCCTGCTTTTATGCGGGGCGCTGGTGTCGGCCAAGGAGATTGCCTTTGTCGACGGCTACGCTAATGCCCTGAAGATGGCTCAGGAGAGAAATCAGCCGATCCTGATCACCTTTTACGCCGATTGGTGAAGGTGGTGTAAAAAACTCGATACCGTGACGTATCGACAGGACGATGTCATTGCCATGGCGAATGAGATGGTTTTTGTGAAGATCAACGCCGAAAAGGACACGGCAACAAGCCGTCAGTACGGCGTCGCCGGTTTTCCCACGATAGTTTTGGCTAAATCGGATGGCAGCGAAATCGACCGGATCTATGGGTATGCCGAGGGGGCCGAATTCGTGAACACCATCCGGGATTACACGTCCGACCGCAATACGCTGGGCGATTATCTTCGCCGGGCCGATACGGCGGCCTCCCCGCAGATATTTTACCTGATTGCCGAAAAGTATACCGGCCGCAAGAAATTTGCCGAGGCCGAAGGGTACTACCAGAAGATTCTGCAGGCCGATCCCGAGAACAAGAAGGGGTACTCCGACAGTGCGCTCTATTCGTTGGCGGACATGAAAGGCCGGGACAAAAAATATGCCGAGGCGGAGCAGCTGTACGGACAACTTCGGGCCAAGTTTCCCCAATCGCCCTTAGCCGAAGACGCCCTCTTTGGCATGGCCGCGACCAAGCGGCGGGCGGAACAATATGATGATGCCATCGCCGGATTCCGCAAGTTCTTGGAAACCTACCCGGAGTCGAAGCAAAGGGAGGATGCCGAGATTTATGTCGCCTTCTGTTATGAAAAGAAAGGGGACACGACCGAGGCGGTCCGGCTGTATCAGAAATTTCTGACCGATCATCCGCAGGCGTCAGACAGCACCTGGGTGAAGAATCAGATCACGAAAATCACGTCTCCTCCGGAGAAAAAAGAAGGTAAATGACGTCCATGCCCAAGGATCTGCTGATTTACGAGAAGTCGCGCCCTGGACGAACCGGGTTTTCATTATCGGAAACGCAGGCCGGCGGCGCCTTAGTCGACGGTTTGATACCCCGTTCATATCAACGGGCGGCGCCGGCGGCCCTGCCGGAGATCTCCGAACCGGAGTTGATGCGTCATTATGTCGAGCTGTCGACCCGAAATCATCATATTGACAAAGGATTCTATCCTCTGGGATCGTGCACGATGAAGTACAATCCCAAGGTCAATGAGATAACGGCCGCGCTGCCGGGATTTTCCGGCCTTCACCCGCTTCTGGACGAGCGGAACGCCCAGGGGGCGCTGGAGCTCATGTATCATCTGGGCGCCATGCTGGCCGAAATCACCGGTTTTGCCCGATCCACGCTGCAGCCGGTGGCCGGCGCCCATTGCGAACTGGTAGGCTTGCTGATCATCCGGGCGGCGCTCAGAAAGCGGGGAAACGTCCGCAAGAAGGTGCTGATTCCCGATTCGGCACACGGCACCAACCCGGCCTCGGTGGTCCTGGCCGGCTACGAGGTGATGCAGTTCAAATCGCCCGACAATGGAATTCTGTCGGCCGCTGAAGTTGCCCGGATAGTCGATCAGGACACGGCCGCGATCATGATTACCAATCCCAATACGTTGGGGTTGTTCGAATCGGAGATCGAACGGATTGCGGCGGTGGTTCATGACGCCGGCGGTTTGCTATATATGGACGGCGCCAACCTGAACGCCCTTCTGGGGCAGGTCAAACCGGCCGACATGGGGTATGATGTCATGCATTTCAATCTGCACAAGACATTTTCGACACCCCATGGCGGCGGCGGGCCGGGCGCCGGTGCCCTGGCCGTCACTGCGGAACTGGCGCCGTTTTTGCCCAGCCCGACGATCGAGCATGACGGCAGCCGCTACTATCTCGACTATGACCGTCCCGACAGTGTTGGACGGACGCACAGCTTTTACGGCAACTTCGCCAATATGGTGCGGGCCTATACGTATATCCGACAGCTCGGCTCGGCCGGGCTGCGGCGGGTGTCGGAAAACGCCGTGCTGAATGCCAATTACCTGATGACGTTGCTGAAGGAGCAGTACGAATTACCGCACGATACGACCTGCCAGCATGAGTTTGTGCTGTCGGCTTCGCGGCAGAAAAAGCGCGGAGCCCGAGCGGCCGATATCGACAAGCGGCTGTTGGATTTTGGGTTTCACGCCCCGACCATCTATTTCCCGCTGATCGTCAGCGAGGCGATGATGATCGAGCCGACCGAAACCGAATCAAAGGAAACCTTGGACAGCTTTGCCGAGGCGATGCTCGCCATCGATCGGGAAATCGATGAGAATCTGGCGATGGTGACGTCGGCGCCGCATGATACGCCGGTGCGGCGGCTGGATGAGGTTGCCGCCAGCAAGACGCTGGACATCAAGTATATCGGGTGACCGAATGATTGCCCAAGACCGATGCCGCCGGTGCGGCATCGGTTTTTTATGCGGTCGAAGACAGAACACCACGGCTTTAGCCGTGGATGAATGAGCC
>CAZPEV010000121.1:0-10218 GCA_964585635.1 uncultured Ignavibacteriales bacterium | reverse complement strand
GGTCTATCTGGCTGAGGACACTGAACTCAATCGCAAGGTCGCCCTCAAGTTCCTCCCCCCTGACTTGTGCCGGGACGCTGACTGCCGCGCCCGATTCAAGCGCGAAGCTCAGGCGGCCGCCAAGCTTGATCACCCCAACATTATTCAGATGTATGAAGTAGGCGAGTACCAGAGCCGCCCGTTCATCGCCATGCAGTACGTGGAAGGCCGCTCACTCAAGGAATATGCCGCGGGAAAGAAGTTCTCGGTCCGCGAGGTTGTCGAGTTGGGCATACAAATAGCGGAAGGCTTGGCGGCGGCGCATGAAGCGGGAATCATCCATCGGGACATCAAGCCCTCAAACATCCTGATCGATTCTCATGGTCGGGCACGAATCGTGGATTTCGGCTTGGCGACAGTCAGGGGTGCCGATCATCTGACCAAGACCGGCTCGACCCTGGGGACATTGTATTACATGTCCCCTGAACAGACGCGCGGCGAGGAAGTCGATCATCGCGCCGACATCTTCTCCCTGGGGGTTGTCCTGTACGAGCTGATCGCCGGGCAATTGCCGTTCAGAGGGGAGCATGAACCGGCCATAATATATGCCATTGCCTATGAAGAGCCGGAGCCGCTGGGGCGCCATAAATCCGGTGTGCCGGACGAGGTCCAACGGATTGTCGGCAAGATGCTGGCGAAGGCGCCGCCGCATCGGTATCAGACGGCGGCGGACCTGACCGCCGACCTGAAACGGCTTTCTACGGAAGAAGCTCCGGCGCTATCGGCCAAAGGGCGTCGGGACTGGTGGAACCGGTATGTGGTAAGCGCGGCCGGAGCGATATTATTGGCCATGGCGGCCTATTGGATAGCCACGACCTATGTTTTTCCCCCAGGAGAAAAGTCGGGGGCGACACGGAAAATGCTGGCGGTCCTGCCGCTTGAGAACATCGGGCCGGCGGAGCAGGAATACTTCGCCGATGGTTTGACTGACGAGATCACGACCAAACTGGGCGGTATAACTGGCCTCCGAGTTATTGCCCGATCCAGCGCGGTGCAGTACAAGAAAACGACCAAGACTGTCGCCCAGATCGGTAAGGAACTCGGCGCGGGTTACCTGCTGCAGGGAACGATTCGGTGGGAGCAGATGCCCGACGGCAGTCAGCATTTGCGAGTGAATCCGCAACTCATCCAGGTCTCCGATGGCTCTCAGGTTTGGTCGCAGTCGTACGAAGGTGCCTTGGCGGGGGTCTTTGGCGTGCAGGCGGATATTGCGACGCAGGTTGCCCAAGCGCTCGGCGTGGCGCTCCTCAGTGCGGAACAACGAAGAATCGAGAAAAGACCGACGAACAATATTGAGGCTTACGAATACAGCCTGCGAGGCGACGATTATTCGAGGCGGGGCGGGATGCAGAAAGAAGTCCGCATAGCTATAGAGATGTATAAGAAAGCGGTGGAGTTGGACCCGACTTTTGCCCTTGTCTATGCAAGTCTTTCAATCCAACATTCTTTCATGTATTGGGCATATTATGACCGGACTGACGAGCGCCTGAATAAAGCAAAAGAGGCTGTGGACAAGGCCCTAGAGCTGGAACCGGATCTGCCCGGGGCTCATTGGGCTTTGGGTGCCTATTACTACTTTGGAAGTCGCGACTATGCACGTGCCTTGGAACAGTACGCCATTGGGCAGAAAAGCCAGCCCAACAACGCTGAGCTCGTCGCATTTGTCGGCTATATTCAAAGGCGTCAGGGGAAATTTGAACAGGCGGTTACTAACCTCAAGAAGGCAATCGAGCTTGACCCGCTCTCCTATGACAAGGCGCAAGAGGTTGAGATGACCTACCGAATTATGCGCAAGTACGCCGACGCGATGTATTATGTAGACCGGGCCATCTCTATGGCTCCAGATCGGCCAAGGTTATACAATGACAAGGTCTGGCTGTATCTACTCTCGGAGGGGGACACAAAGAAAGCGCGGAAAGTCCTTCAGGAAGCGACAGGAAAAGCAGACATGTCCGACCTTGTGCCCGCGTTGGTCGGACTGGATGTGCTTGATGGAGACTATCAGACGGCATTGAACCGACTGGTAGGACCGGCCACATTCACTGATCCAGATGGTGTTAATGACACGATATCTTACTATTTGACCAAAGCTAGAATATTTGGTTTGCTGAACCGACCGCAGCTAATACTGGCCTGTTACGACTCTGCCAGAATCTTCCTGGAGAAGAAGGTACAGTCGAGGCCGGGCGATAGTCCCTTCCACAGTTATCTCGGCATCGCTTATGCGGGATTAGGGCGCACAAAAGAAGCAATTCGGGAAGGGAAAAGGGGGGTCGAATTACTCCCTGTATCTCAGGATGCGCTCGACGGTCCCATTAACGTCCAGAATTTGGCAGAGATATATGTTATGGTCGGTGATTACGACTCAGCCATAGACCAGCTTGAGTATCTTCTGTCTATCCCGTCATGGTTCATCTCGATTGTATATCTTCGTATCGACACAGCCTGGGCGCCGTTGCGCTCCAATCCCCGTTTCCAGAAGCTTTTGGAGAAATATGGCACCTGACGATGACATAACCCAGCCACACGGTGATGCAAGCAAGGGTAGCAGGCGAATATGCAACGGGCCGTTTTTGGTTGTAGCGGCGTGGCTTGTTCTGCTGGCCAGCACCCTGCAGGCGCAGGGCGCAGCGCCCGACTCGCTATTGCCCCCTCACTTGCTCCCGGCGGAATGGCCTACCAAGCCGCCTGATGATACAAGTCATTTCTCGTATGCCATATCGGGTCTATTTACAACTAAGGCCGAAGGAGTCAGGAACGGATTTGGAGTCGGCTTCACCGGCTTCTTTGATGGTTTCCGGCCGCTCGTTCCGAGCGCCGGCCTGGACATTGTCATTTCATCTCTTGATGTTGACGGTCTGCCGCATGCCGATTTCGTCATCCTTTCACCCACCCTGGATCTTACCCTGCGCAGGTCAACCGGCCGGTTGCGCCCCTATGCCGGTGTTGGTGTTAATCTGCATTTCAGCCAGCTGGTTCTTGACGAACCAGCCGATGTCAATATACCGATGTACGACTCGACCACCAAGGCGAAGCAGATTGACATGGGGTGGGGGATCAGTCCCCATCTGCGGGCGGGATTGAGCATCCCCATCGGAAGGAGACACTATCTCTTGCTGGAGGGCAGGATCATGTCCGCCGCTCATAGCGCGGACATCACCTACCGCGATCGTCGCACAGGAGAAGAGTGGAAAGGGGCCGTAAACTACCGCATGCCGGCAGTTTGGATTTCTGTCGGGATAATCCGTGCTCCGGGACCTGGGAAGAAATATGCACCTTGATGACGACAAAAGCCGATTTGTGCTCTACCCGCGCACGGGAATGATAAGGCACTCGAAAGTAGCTAGAAGGGGGTCAATTATGAAATCGTTCATGCGCCGGCGCTGGATCATTCTAGTCCTCAGTCTGCTGGCTGTGCTTCCCACGCTTGTATCGGCTGAAACGGGAGCCGGTGAAATTGCTCTGACGGTGGACGCGACCGAAGTCACCAGACGAATCCTGCACGCCGTGGAAACTATCCCGGTTCAACCCGGTCCGTTAACGCTGCAATATCCCAAGTGGATACCGGGCGAGCACGGCCCCACGGGTCCGGTGGCGGATCTGGCCTCACTCGTGATCCGGGCGAATGGGAAGCCGCTCACCTGGCGCCGCGATCTGGTCGACATGTACGCAATACACGTAAACGTACCGGAGGGGGGTAAGTCGCTCGAACTTACGTTTGACTTTCTTCTGGCGACTCGCGCTCCGGGGTTCAGTTCCGGGGGCTCGGCAAGCGACCAGCTGGCCGCCATCAGCTGGAATCAAGTGATCCTGTACCCCAAGGGCACTCTGCCTGACAGCGTTCTCGTTCTGCCGAGTCTGAGGCTGCCCAGTGGATGGAAATGCGGGACGGCCCTCGAGACCACGGGCCAGTCCGGCGGCACGATTCATTTCTCGGCGGTCTCGCTCACTACCCTGGTCGATTCACCAGTCATAACCGGCGCCCACTTTCGGCAGATCGATATTTCGGCGGCAGACGGTGTTCGACACACGATCGATATCGTTGCCGACGGGGAAGCGGCTCTGGACATGCCGACCTGGCAGGTGGAGGCATATAAGCGTCTGGTGCGGGAGGCAAACGCACTCTTTGGCGCCCGCCACTACAACCACTACGATTTCCTGGTAACGCTGAGCAGCCAGGGTGGTTGGTTCGGCCTGGAACACCATCAATCCAGCGACGACCGGATACCTGAGCGGACTTTTCTCGACAGCAGCGTGCAGAGCTTACGGACCACTCTTCTGGCTCACGAATTTGCCCACTCGTGGAACGGCAAATACCGCCGGCCCGCCGGCTTGACGCCGAATGATTTCCAGCAACCACAGACCGGCGAGCTCCTATGGGTATATGAAGGCCTCACGACCTATTACGGCGAGATCCTGGCCGCTCGATGCGGTGTCAGCACGCTGGAGGATTCTCATGAGCGACTAGCATCGATAGCCGCCCGGCTCGATAATCTGCCGGGGCGTCAATGGCGATCCCTGCAAGACGTGTCGGATGCGGCCCAAATCGTGTACGGGGCTCGCGGCGACTGGCAAGCGGTCCGGCGCTCGGCGGACTTCTACGATGAAAGCTATTTGATCTGGTTGGAAGCGGACGTGCTGATCCGCAGCCTGACCGAAGGAAAAAAATCACTCGACGATTTCGGCCGAAGCTTCTTCGGCGGCGAGAATACCGCACCGGAGGTCAGAACTTTCACATACGACGACATCATCGCCGCCCTTAACAATGTCGTACCATACGACTGGAAAAGCTTCTGGTCAAGACGACTTGACTCTCTGGATGCCCACGCCCCGCTCGGCGGAATCGAGGGCGGCGGGTGGAAAGTCACCTATCGGGAAACACCGGGGCCGATTTCGACGGCTGGTGAGGATTTCGACCATATCATCGACGCCCGCTTTTCGCTGGGGGTGACGTTTGCTGAAGACGGCACGGTGGCCGATGTCATTCCGGGGTTCCCGGCGGTGTCCGCCGGACTCGCGCCGGGCATGAGGTTGGTAGCCATCGACGGCCGCAAGTTCACCAAAGAGACGTTTCGTGACACCATGAAGCGGGGGAAGGGGACTTCCACGCCGATGGAATTCCTGGCTGCCAACGGGGACTATTTCAGTACGCTCCGCGTGGATTACCACGGAGGCGAGCGCTATCCGTGGCTCGAGAGAGACACAAGCAAGGCAGATGTACTCGGCGAAATATTCCGACCAATCGCAACCAGATGACAAAGTGCGGTTGGCGCAACTGAAAGGAAAGTCATAGAGAGAATCCATGCAACCTGACGACGACAAGACCCAGACGTATGTGCCTCTTACTAATGGCGCCCAGTTCTCACACTACCGGGTTATTGAGAAGATCGGCTGCGGTGGCATGGGCGAGGTCTACCTGGCCGAGGATACCGAGCTGAATCGCAAAGTCGCCCTCAAATTTCTGCCTCCCGACCTCTGCCGCGACGCCGACTGCCGGGCGCGGTTCAAGCGTGAGGCACAGGCGGCCGCCAAGCTCAGCCATCCCAATATCGTGACCATACATGAAGTTGCCGAATACCATGAGCGTCCCTATATCGTAATGGAGTACCTTCAGGGCAAGTCTCTCAAAGAGATTATCCAGGCCGGCGACATGCCGCTGGCAAAAGCGGTCGACCTGGCCATCCAGATTGCTGAGGGACTAAACGCGGCCCATCAGGCCAGCGTGGTTCATCGCGATATCAAACCGGCCAACATCGTCATTGGGGATGATGGCCGGGCCAGGATCTTGGATTTTGGATTGGCGACGATTCGGGGAACGGAAAAGCTGACCCAAACCGGATCGACCCTGGGGACACTCGGATACATGGCCCCGGAGCAGACCCGGGGTGAACCGACCGATCAGCGATCCGACATATTCTCTTTCGGGGTAATCTTATATGAGATGATCACAGGCAGGCCGCCGTTTCATGGTGACCATGAAGCAGCTATTCTTTATGCCATCGCCTATGATGAGCCGGAGCCGTTGGGGCGCTATAAATCCGCCGTGCCGGATGATTTACAACACATTATCTGCAAGATGCTGGCGAAGACACCGGCGCATCGGTATCAGACGGCGGCCGACCTGATCGCCGATCTGAAACGGTTTTCTGCGGAAGAGGCCCCCGCGCTATTGGCAAAAGGGCGCCGGGACTGGTGGAACCGATATGTCGTGAACGCGGCCATGGTGATACTTCTGGCCATCGCGGCATATTGGATAGCCACGACTTATGTCTTTCCCCCGGGGGAAAAGTCGGGATCGGGGCGCAAGATGCTGGCGGTGCTGCCGTTTGAAAATCTTGGCTCACCGGAGGATGAGTATTTCGCCGATGGGATCACGGATGAAATCACGGCCAAACTCGCGTCCATCCATGAGTTGGGTGTGATTTCGCGCACCAGCACGATGCTTTACAAGCATACGACCAAGAGCCTCCGGGAGATTGCCAAGGAGCTGGGGGTCGATTACATCCTGGAGGGGACGATTCTCTGGGATAAAGGCCGTGACACGAGCCGGGTGCGGATACTCCCCCAATTGATTCGGGTATCGGATGACACGCATCTCTGGGCGGAGACGTACCAGCGCCCGTTGACCGACATCTTCGCGCTGCAAGCGGACCTTGCCGCCCAAATTGCGAAAGAAATGAACATCACGCTGCTTGAGCCGGAGAACGGTGCCCTGCAAGCGATGCCAACGCGAAACCTAGACGCCTACCAGACATATCTGCGCGGAATGGATTACAGACAGGGACCGGATTTCGCTTCGCGGGAGAACTCGTTGTCAGCCTTGCGAATGTTCCAGCGAGCGGTGGAGCTTGATTCCGCCTTTGCTCTGGCGTACGCCCAGCTCGCATATGTTCATGCCGGGATGTACCACTACGGGCACGATCCCACCGCAGAGCGCCTCGCCCGGGCCAAGGCCGCCGCCGATCGGGCCCTTTCACTTCAGCCAAATCTCCCTTGGGGACACTTCGCCTTGTGTTACTATTACTACTGGGGGTATCGTGATTACGAAAAGGCACTCAGCGAGCTTGCACTTGCCGAGGTCGGGCTTCCGAACAATCCAGAGATCCTGGTGACCAAAGCCTATATCTGGAGGCGCCAAGGGAAGTTTGAATCTGCGGTTGAGCAAATGCAAAAGATTTTTGTGCTAAACCCACGTGATGCCGAATTGGCTTATATAATCGCAGAAACCCATGAAATCTTGCGAGAGTACGCATCCGCGGAGAAGTTCTATAACCAGGCGATCGCCTTGGCGCCGAATGAGGTCAACGCATATCTAATGAAGCAGATGAATTACTGCTTGTGGCACGGGGATACGATATTGGCCCGCGCGACATTATCATCGATCCCCAAGCAGAATGAAGAAAAAACCCGGCTGGGCTGGTTCTGGTTATATCTGAATGAGCGAAATTATGCAGCCGCCCTTGATCAGCTGGCGCCGATGTCCCGCATACCGGAGCCCGACCAGCTGCACTTTGTACCCACCGTTCTATTAGCGGCGATAGTCTATGACCTTAGGCATGATCCGGATCGTGCCCGCGCCTGTTTTGATTCTGCCCGCGTCATTTTGGAGAATGAACTCAACCTGCGACCCGACGATCATCGCCTTCATAGCTCGCTGGGCATTGTCTATGCGGGGCTGGGTCGTAAAGATGACGCCCTCCGAGAAGGCAAGTTGGGCGTCGACCTGTTCCCTGTCTCGAAGGATGCCTACATCGGACCCGCCCGAGTGGAATATCTCGCCCTAATCTACATAATGGTAGGTGAATATGACTCCGCCCTCGATCAAATCGAATACCTACTATCAATACCCTCATGGTTGTCGGTTCCACTGCTCCGCCTTGACCCCCGGTACGACCCCCTGCGCAGGCTGCCGCGCTACCAGAAGCTTATGGAGAAGTATGGCACCTGACGACGACAAGACCGGCACGCACGCACCCCTGACTAATGGCACGATAGTATCGCACTACCGCATCATCGAGAAGATCGGTGCCGGCGGGATGGGCGAGGTCTATCTGGCTGAGGACACTGAACTCAATCGCAAGGTCGCCCTCAAGTTCCTCTCCCCTGACTTGTGCCGGGACGCCGACTGCCGCGCCCGATTCAAGCGTGAGGCTCAGGCAGCTGCCAAGCTGAATCACCACAATATCATCACCATATTCGAAGTCAGCGAGTTCAATGATCGTCCCTTCTTTGCAATGGAATATGTTGAGGGGGCAGCTCTGGATGAATATATCAGAAGCCGAAAACTGTCATGGCAGGAGATAATAGACCTGTCAGTACAGGTAGCCGAAGGACTCGGTGAGGCACATCGGGCCGGTGTCATTCATCGCGACATAAAGCCCTCAAACATACTGGTGGACACCAAAGGCAGAGTGAAAATTCTGGATTTTGGCCTGGCGACGATTAAAGGGGAGAGAAAGCTCACCAAGACTGGTTCCACATTAGGGACATTGCACTATATGTCGCCAGAGCAGACCCGAGGGGAAACCTTGGATGAACGTTCGGATATATTCTCTTTTGGGGTAGTCTTCTATGAAATGATAACCGGGCAGATTCCTTTCCGGGGTGAGCATGAGCCCGCCATAATGTACGCTATCGCTTATGAAGAGCCAGAACCGTTGGCACGATTCAAATCCGGGGTGTCGGATGAGTTGCAGGGGATAGTCGGCAGGATGCTGGCGAAAGACAAGGTTCTTCGATATTTGCATACGGAAGATATGCTGGCTGATCTCAAGCGCGAAAGAGATGCCTTGTTTCGGCCCAGCCGTTCGGTCCGTGTTGGGCCGCTGCCGAAGACACGAGTCAGGTTGCTTGTGTCTGTAGCTATCATTGCTCTGGTGATCACTGTGGCCGGAGGAATCTACTTTGGGGTCATGATAAGGAGCAAAGTCCCGCTCATTGCAAAGCAGAATCAGGTGACCTTTGTCGGCGATGCGACTCAATGCGCCCTCTCCCCTGATGGAACATATATGGCCTATGGGCGAATCCAGGGCAGGAGTGGCCGGGTGCTGATTCAGGACTTCGCCGGTGGTGAGCCGCTACAGGTGGCAGAGTGTGCCGGAGTTCGCTTTCTCCATTGGTCCCCCTCCGGTACGGAACTGCTCATGGGCGTTTCCGCTGGAGATCCCTCGTATCTTCAATATTTCATTGTGTCCCGGCTTGGGGGATCACCACGCCAATATCTTGCCCATTACAGGACGGCTTCGGGTCTGGAATCGGCGGCCTGGTCTCCGGATGGAACGCGGTTCGTCGCGCACTTTGGGGTATGGCAGCGACCTTTCATGTTTGTGGACAAGAAATCCGGCGACGAGTCGCCGGTGACGGTGTTGACCACCGAGGGTTGGATAATGGGAATCAGCTGGTCACCGGGAAGCGATCGCGTGTACTTTCGAACCGAAACATCAGATGGGGCAAAGTACTGGACCATGCGCGCGGATGGAACAGAACTGAAGGAATTTCCGTGCGGGGATGGATTCGCGCATCGATGGTCATCGAAGGGCGATGCCGTATACTACCTGGTTTCCCGAAAGGCGAGCATGAGTCTCATGAAACAAAAGCTCGATCCTGCAAGCGGTGTCTGCGATGGGGGGCCGCAAGAGTTGCTTTCGGGGTTACAAACCAGCGGTCCGATAACTATATCCGCAGATGGTCACAAACTGCTATATCCAAGAAGCGATCGCTCTTCGAATCTTTGGCTCGTGATCACCGGCGCTCATGGCACAATCGATTCCGTCAGGCCGTTGACATCCGGCACGGCTCAAGCCAATTGGCCTGAGTTTTCGCCAGATGGTAAGACGTTGGCATTCTCAGTCAATGAATTCGGTGAGGAACACATCTATACTATGCCGATTACCGGCGGGAGCCGGAAACGCCTTACTTTCACGACGCCAGTCAATCTTGCTCCGGCCTGGTCGCCGGATGGAAGGAAAATCGCATTTGTCTGCTGGCGCAAAGATGCCTACCGCATCGCCACTGTCAATGCCGATGGAAGCGATGTGCGCTATTTCGACAGTACTCTGGTTACCGATATAGCCGGCTCACATGCCTGCAGTTGGGGCCCCGGGCAATCGATTCTGTACCAGCGTCCGGGAAACCGCAACTTCGCCGTCCTGGATCCTGAAAAGGGAAGCCAGCGACTAT
>CAZPEV010000120.1:4653-10279 GCA_964585635.1 uncultured Ignavibacteriales bacterium | reverse complement strand
GTATAAACCGATGGAGACATATAAGTTGAAACTTGTGCTATCTGTTCTCCTGTTGTCGGATCAAGGCCGACATTAACTCCCTTCAGGTCAAATGACCCCCGATACCCGGATTGGCGGATTGCATCCAGATCAATTCGGCCTTCAGGTGTCAAAAATCGGGTGATGGGAACACCGCCATCCTTTTCCGGAAGCCGCGATTGGATGAGCACCGTGTCCGCAGTAACGGTCAAAGGACCTCGTTCAAAGTCGGTGGCCAAAATCAGCGACGGCAGGCAGAGCGCCGCCACGACCAAGAATGAAGCGATCGCCCTTCGGTTCATGGCAAATCCTCCTGAGATATATTTATGGTGTCCGATGGGGGTCGGTTCAAAGATGCGGGTGCGAGATGTTGGTTACCGTCTGCCCCTGCGCTACCAAGATAGGCCATTCGGCATCCGGAAGCAAGCGGTTCGTGAGGTAATCTCCGAAGTTCAGGCAGGCTGTGGGTCAGGCCCGACCTGCGCGACTGCCTCAATGGAAGGTTTTAGGGAAAAGAGATTTATGGTCTGGGAGCCGCGACCATCTTCATGACCGCCGCCAACAATTGCTCCTGATGCGCGGCAAAAAGCGACTCTCCAGTGCAGGGGAAAACCATCCAGGCGCCGCCTAACGTCTTAATCTTTTCCACATAGGAATTTTCCGGCCGGTCGCCATTGCCACACGCGATCAAGAGCATTTTGCCCGGCCGTTGAGCCACCGCCCAGCGAACCTGGTCGCTGATATCGGTCTCCTCGATCGGAATTTCATACCCCGATTTCTGCTTCATCCACCACCAGATCACCGGCAAGAGAAGGTCAGGGGCCGACATTTGGCGGTGCGCGACTATCCGTTTTTGCCAGTCGCGGCCGTCGGCCACCGGGTTTTCCGCCACGACAAAGTCGATCCGGCTTTCCTGCTGCCACTCCCGAATCCCGGCCGTGCCGCCATGGTCCTCACCCCAGACGATCACCGGGTGAACCAGCCGGTTCTGCAAGTCAAGCTGGGAGACGACCGACTGGAGGTCGTTGGCCTCGAAATACCCGCCGGAAACGAACTTTCCCTCGCTGCGCCCGTACCCCCGCTGATCGTAAACAAAGACGTCGAACCCGGAATCGACCAGCGCCCTGGCTTTGGGCCATTGGGAGCTGCCGTCGGCAAACAGGCCATGAACCAGGATAAAAGTCCCGCGCGGCTGGGAGTGGGTGAAAAAGACTGCGGCCAGCTTCAGGTTGTCCTCGGTTACCATCTTGACCGTGTCGCCGGAGGGCCCAAGCTGGTCCTGGGGAGCCGATTGAGACGCTCGCTCCGGCCGGGCAATGATCTTCCCCGACTGGTTGAGGGGATATATCCAGAGGATAAAAATGGCGGCAACGGCGATTACGATGGCCGCCGTGGCCTTGATCGCTTCTTTGGTTTTCTTGGTCATGATGCTCTAATAAACGCGCTAACCGCCTTATTGGCAACAAAAAAGGGGTCGGTCGATATTTGTCGTTGATTTGAAGTTTTGGGTTTCTTAGAATAAGAAGGGTAAAATAGAGGGTCATAAGTTCCGATAGATAGAGTATGAAAAAGCTTTTTGTCCTTATCGGTTTGGGGATCATAGCCGTCGTCGTCATCGGCGGCTGTTCGAAGAATCCCGCTGGCCTGGGAACCTCGGCGAGATATCATGTCGAGGCGATGCTGGTCGAAAACCTGGTCGGGTACACGGCCCGCGTCGACGTGGCTCTGACGAAGAATGATTCCCTCTATAAAAAGGCCCTCGTGACGCTGGCTGCGGTGCCGTTGGACACGATTTCTATCGGGTACTACAAGACCTTTGATACAACCGTAATCAAACCCGGCCATTCCTATGTGCTGAACATCCATGACTCGACCTCGCTGAACTACAATATAATCATTTCGGTGCCCGGCAGCCTTACCGGGGGTGTCACCAATCTGCCGGTCAACCGGCATTATTCCGGCGGGGCGGTGACCGTAACATGGACGACTTCCGACGGAACCGATGGATATATTTTCGCCACGACTACCCCACCGGGAAGCATCTCCGACAGCGGGTATCAGGAATATGCCATCGGCCTCGATGGTACCATTCCTCCCGATGCCTTCAAGCTGAATCAAGTATCGATATCCGGCACGCATAAGGTTTACGCGGCGGCCTATACCGGTGCACCGGTCCTGGCGCCGGGCGTTCCCTTTGCCATACCGGTCGCCAACAACCCGGCCGATAACATCAGCACAACCAAGATCACCGGCCGCGCGTCGGGCATGGTGGTCGCCATGCCCGATTCCGTCGTCGTACCATGACTGAGCGAAGAAAACAGGTTCTCGACCATCTCTGCCGCCTGAGCACCGAAAAGCCCAATCCCAAAAGCACCCATCTCGACCGCCTCTCCGCGGTCGAGATATGCTCGTTGATCGACGATGAAGACCGGACCGTGGCGGAGGCCGTCCGCCATGAAATCCCCCAAATCGCCCGCGCCGCCGAGACGGCTGCCCGGGTGCTGCGTCAAGGGGGGCGGCTGTTTTACATCGGCGCCGGCACCTCCGGACGGCTGGGCGTTCTCGATGCCGCCGAGTGTCCCCCGACGTTCGGAACCGATCCCGGCCAGGTCATCGGGATCATCGCCGGGGGACGGGACACGCTGATTCGTTCGGCCGAGGGGGTCGAGGATCGGGCCGAAGAGGCCGCGGCCGACCTGCAGAAGCACGACTTCTCCGGCTCGGACATGTTGATCGGTCTGGCAGCATCGATTAAGACCCCATACACGGCAGCCGGGATACGATATGCCATCTCTCGGCAGGCCCCGACGGTACTGATCACCTGCAACCGGGTCACCGATCTCGATTTCAAGCCGGATATCCTGATTCAACTTGAGGTCGGATCGGAAATCATCAGCGGGTCAACCCGGATGAAATCCGGCACCGCCCAAAAGATGACCCTGAACATGATCTCGACCACGGCCATGGTGCTTCTGGGCAAATGCTATGGGAATCTCATGGTCGACTTGAGGGCGACCTCCGAGAAATTGGCGGCAAGATCGCGAAAGATTCTGATGGAATTGCTGAATATCGACTATGCCGCCGCCGACCAACTTCTGGCCGAGGCCCAAGGCTCGGTCAAACTGGCGATTGCCATGCGTAGGCTGGAGATCGACCGGGCCGAGGCCGTCCGGCGGCTGGCCGAGGTTGACGGTTTTCTCTGGAGACTTCTGGACAAGAGCTGACGGCACCGGCAATCACCACTTTTTCTTTCGTAGCACCACCCCATAGCTTTCCTGCACCAAATCAAGAGCCAGACGAGCGGTATCTTTATCCTCGACCGTGATCGTTACCCATCCATAGCGCCCGACGTACCTGGCAATCTCGATGGCGGGATGGTAAAGATAGGCGTCAAGGTTTTCTCGTCGGGGTTTGAGGGTAATGGTCAGCGGTTTCTCGAAACTGCAGATGGCGAACACCTTGCCATGTACCTTAAAGACAATGCTTTCCCAGAGGCATTCCTCTCTGGCGTCTTTCTGGGATCGACACCACTGGCCGATCGGCTTGTAGTACCGGGATTTGCTCTGCAACACCATCAGTCAGCCTTGTTCCCCGGACGCGGATTCGGTATCGGACGGGGCAGGTGCAATATAGCCATCTTTGCCGGCCGCAATATCACTTTCCAGCCCCAAAATGGAGGATGGGAAAATCGCTTGCCCATGGCGAGGAAAATAGTATATTCAGGTTTGCCTATTGTGGCGTACCATAATGAGGCTGACGACAAAGACGAAAGCATAAAGGTGTAGCGATGAAACCAAAGATTCACCCCAAGTACGAACCGACCAAGATCATCTGTGCCTGCGGCTCGGTGATCGAGACGCGGTCGACCGTCAAAGACATCAGGGTCGAAATCTGCGCCAGTTGTCACCCCTTCTTCACCGGCAAGCAGAAACTGATCGATACAGCCGGCCGCGTGGAGCGTTTCCGCCAGAAATATAACCTTGACAAGAAAAAGTAAACTATTGTTCCATCGGACAGGAAGTCGCCTCCCGTATATCTGGTACGTGTCGGCTGTTGCGTAACCATCGCTGTGCCGATTCGTAGTAGTAGACGACGGCGTCGTAACGGCCACCTGGCGGTGAGGAAAAGTATGCCCGATTTGGCAATTGGCGGACAGGCGGTAATCGAAGGCGTAATGATGCGTTCCGATGATCGTATCGCGACCGCGGTGCGCATCCCTTCCGGTGAGATCAAGGTCAGAATCGACTCCTTTATCTCGCTCACCAAGCGGAACAAACTCCTCGGCCTGCCGATCATTCGCGGGGCGGTGTCGTTCATCGAGATGCTGGTGGTCGGCATCAAATCGCTCAATTTCTCCGCCGACGTCGCCGTCACCGAGATCGAGCGGGAAGAGGCGACCCGCAACGGCGAAACCTACACCGAACGCAAGCGGAAGCCGAACGCCGTCATGCTGGCAGGGACGGTGATTCTGGCCATGTCGCTGGGCATTTTGGTCTTCTTCTTCATTCCCCTGGCCTTGTCCTCGCTCTTCAATATCCATCGGGACGCCCTGGCCTTCAACCTGGTGGCGGGGGTCATTCGGGTGACGCTGTTTATCCTCTATGTCTGGGGCATCTCCAGGCTGAACGATTTCCGGCGGGTCTTCGCCTACCACGGCGCCGAGCACAAGTCGATCTTCGCTTTCGAATCGGGCGGCAAGCTGACTCCCGAAGACGTCGGGCAGTTTCCCCGGCGACATCCTCGTTGCGGCACCAGCTTTGTGCTGATCGTCGCCATCTTCGCCATCCTGATCTATTCGATTTCGGACACGCTCTTCGCGGTCATCACCGGCGAGGCGCCGGAGTTGCTGGTCCGGTTCGCCATCCATTTTTCCCTGTTGCCGCTGGTGGCGGGGGGATCGTATGAGTTGCTTAAGCTTTCGGGCCGGACCCGCAACTCCCCCATCACGCGCGCCTTGATCGCACCCGGCCTTTGGCTGCAGAGCATCACCACCCGGGAACCATCGTACGACCAGATCGAGGTGGCCATCGTCGCCCTGGAGACGGCGATGAACATTCCCAATTCGAGCCTGGCCGTCAGGCGCGTTCCGGTCTAGCGACGTTATCCTCATAACCTGATCATCCCCGATTTGGCTTGTGCGGCTCCCGAGAGCCGTCTATATTTTTGGCGGGAGTAGTTAATGATATGATGCTGGAACTGCTGGACAAAATCGACAACCGACTGCAGGTGGTGACCGAGGAACTGGGCCGACCGGAGGTGATCACCAACCAGGGGAAGCTCAAGGCGCTGTCGCGGGAGCATCGCCAGTTGGAGGAGATTCGGCGGGTCGGGCAGGAATATCGGACCCTGTTGAAAAACAACCAGGAAGCCGAGGAAATTCTGGCCGCCGGCGGTGAGGCCGACCTCATCGAAATGGCCCGCGCCGAACTGGAATCCAACGGCGCCCGTATTGGCGAGCTTGAGGAGCAGCTCCGCCTGCTGCTGCTGCCGCGCGACCCCAATGACGACAAGGACGTGGTCATGGAAATCCGGGCCGGTACCGGCGGCGAGGAAGCCGCCTTGTTTGCCGCCGACCTGTACCGGATGTATGGCCGGTACGCCGAAAACC
>CAZPEV010000120.1:4240-4643 GCA_964585635.1 uncultured Ignavibacteriales bacterium | reverse complement strand
AAGTTCTTTCCAGCAACCCGACCGGCGTCGGGGGGTTCAAGGAAATCATCATCGACATCTCCGGCGAGGGGGCCTATTCCCGGCTCAAGTTCGAATCGGGCGTCCATCGGGTGCAGCGGGTACCGGCGACAGAGGCCTCGGGGCGGATTCACACCTCGGCCGCCTCGGTGGCGGTGCTTCCGGAGGCGGAGGAGGTCGATATCCAGATCAAGGAGAGCGAACTTAAGATCGACGTCTATCGCTCCAGCGGCCCCGGCGGGCAGTCGGTCAACACCACCGATTCGGCGGTGCGGATAACGCATCTTCCGACCGGGCTGGTGGTTACCTGCCAGGATGAAAAATCGCAGTTGAAAAACAAGACCAAGGCGCTGAAGGTGCTTCGCGCCCGGCTGCTGGACAAGGC
>CAZPEV010000120.1:0-4230 GCA_964585635.1 uncultured Ignavibacteriales bacterium | reverse complement strand
AAGTCGATGGTGGGCAGCGGCGACCGGTCGGCCAATATTCGAACCTACAATTTCCCACAGGGGCGGGTGACCGATCACCGGATCGGGCTGACGCTGTACCGATTGCCGGCGATAATTGACGGCGACCTGACGGAATTGATTGAGGCGTTGCACCGCCAGGAGCAGGAGACGCAGTTGGCCGCCGCCGGCGCGGCCAGGTGATCAAACCCCGGCGCATTAGGACTCGCGCCAAGCACAAAAAGCCAAAACGAACCCGACTTTTGCGTGCGAACGAAAATCGTCGTGTGAATGCCATTCATATGCCACACAAGCAGATATGGCGGCCGAAGCAGGAGAAAATTGGGTTCGTTTTATCATATTAGGGGGCCCCACGTTTTTGTCTCCCATCCCCGCCTCCTGCGACCCCTCTCCCCTCCCTCTCCCAATGGGGGATGATTTGCAGCAAGGGATTTGGCGTATAAGCACATTCGTAACCTCCACGGGGTCTCCCCCAATAAAGCCGGCGCGGTTGCGTTTTGCATTGATATTGTAGCGATTGCGCATTAGATTGGGATTGGCACGAGAGAACAGCAATTGCATTGATTAATCATCGCGGGGATCCGTCTAAGCAGGCGGGGGATAGTGGCCATAGTGGCCATATGGGAGATCGAAGCCGCTCCAGAGGCGGGCCAAGCGCGGTGGTTTTGACCGACACGACTATGTATTACCCGGTGGTACTGATTATGCTGTGAATCTACAATGTGATAGACATCAAGCGCGTGGATGCGTTCTAATATTTTTGGTTGCTTTATTGATTGTATGGTTATAGGCTAAGAATTAGTGGCATGACAGTAAAATGGGGTGAGTAATGAGCGGCCTAAATAGACGTCAATTAGTGCTGGCCCTTATCGGCATCGATAAGTCAGGTCAATCAGGCGATCATGTAAACGGAATTACCAGGCTCCAAAAGCTCCTTTACCTCCTGGAGCAAGAAGAACACATTCGGCCTTCCGGTCCCGGGTTTGATTTTGAGCCCTACCGTGCGGGGCCTTACTCACCTGCCTTATATGATGACTTGGAGATCCTGGAAAACCTTGGCCTTATTGCGAGCGAGGTCACTGCCGAATCAGTAGAAGAGGAAGAACCAGAGATAGACCGGCTAAATTTCGATCAACTAATGGGTGGGGAGGATGATAAGGCTGCAGATGCATTTGAGGAGCGCAAGTTTTATTTAACCCAAGCTGGGCGAATGCGGATAGCAGCCATCATAAATGCTGGCGAGTACAAGCCCGTTTGCGACGGCATAAGAAAGATTAAATCACTGTACGGTCATTATTCATTGCACGATCTTCTACACTTTGTATATACACGATACCCAGAAATGACGACTGAATCAAAGATACGCGAACAAGTGCTGCAACGGCGAATAAGAAAATGATTCGATCTGAACTAGTAAATTACTGCCTTTCAGCTCATGGAACCTTATTACTGGCTGCTGTGTTTGCGTATTACAAATACGGTGATCGTACCGATATCCTCCAAAGATCAAAAGACGATACACATCGGTTTTTGTGTGGACTGCGTGAAATCGTAACACTCGATCTTAAGACATCCATAGATTCTCTCATAAGGGAATCCGGGGTCACGCCAAGCCTGTCAACGCAGGGGAATTCATATACGGAACAGCCAACCAGCTTGGCTGACAGCGAAAAATATCGCCAAACTATAAGGCGTTTTGTGGAATCAGATATTGGTGCAATCGCTGACTATAAAATTGCAATTGATGCCTATCGGAGTTGGTGCGGGTGGTTTAAACGTATCAGTTGGTCTATTCTGATGCTCATTTATTGGGAACTATTAGGCGTTGTATCCCTCGGTGTTTTGGATAAAGCTTTTGACTTGGAATTGCCAGAAATTGTGATTCAGATAACCCTTTTGCCTAGCGCGTCTATGGTTGCATTAATTATCACTTGTGTCACCAAAATGTTGGTGCGTCATGACAAAATTACTGAGAAAAAGGAAGAGTATCCAGCTATATCATCGTGAGAACGATCTGTGCCTTCCTGTTGCTAATTACTTCAGAAGGCGCCGGTATCGTTTACAGAAGACGGAAGTACCCTTTTATGAATATAGGATTGATGTTTACTGCTATTCGAAAAGTCTGAATCGCACCATAGCTATTGAATTAAAATTGAAACGATGGACGCGCGCTTTTAAACAGGCTCTCATATACCAGCTATGCTCTGATTGGGTATATATTGCTATGCCCGATAGTGAGGTAGGCAAGGTTGATCATGCGTTACTTAAGCAGTATGGCTTGGGGCTGATTTCTGTCCAGCCCGGAGGTCGATGTCAGGAAGTACTGCGTGCAGAGTTATCTCCCGTTGTCCGCAGTCATTATCGGGATAATCATATCGAGTTGCTACATGATAGAGGAATTGCATGAATGCTAGATCACAGATAATTTTAAGACTGGGTAGCCACGCAGAGAAGGAATACGTTATCAAACTATTTGATTTCCTGAATGGACTCATTGTGGGTGCAAATCTATTCGAGGCGACACCTGCAGCGACTGCCAGTCTTCTCTTGAAAGCGGGTGCCAAGAAGGTTCCATTATTTTTGGACCCAATGACTTATGCCTTTGGAGCTTATATAGATCCGCAAACCAGGGAAGAAAAGAGTGACCTCGATTGGATTAAATCAGATCAAATAATCAAGAAAAACCACAAGAAGATAGTTATTCGGGATTACAAGAAATCGTATCGGAAACTGGCTGAAGCCATAGGATCGCCATTGAAAGATGCATTGGATAGGAATTACGCTGTCAGCGACGCAGATTTCACCACTTCTGACGACATGAATCGATTCTGTGAATCAGCGTTAGGTTATCAGCGATTCCGCATATATAATGAGTTCGCTCAAGACGATGAATTGCAGAGCTTCGCCGGTGATGCTCCGAGACCGAATGTAATATTCGCACCCTACTTCTATATTGTGCCTAGTCAAACTGAAAAATGGCTGGACTTGAACCTGAAACTGATTCAGACAAGTGGCCTTATTGGACTGGATGCAGATGTCCACGCCGTTATTTGCGCTGATCAAGAGCATTTAAGGCAACCTGATGTATTGGAGAGGCTATCGTCGGAAATTCCTAAGACCAAAGTCAAAGGGGTCTGGCTGTGGTTCAGTAAGTTTGAAGAGCAGAACGCGACAGTTGAGATGCTACAAAATTATATTACCCTGATACAAAATTTCTCAAAACATATGCTTGTCTATTCGATGCATGGTGGCTTTCTAAGCCTCGCTCTTTCAAAGGCAGGATTGACCGGAGTAAGTCATGGTATTGGTTACGGTGAGCAGAAGGATGTCGTACCAGTGATTGGGCAATCTACTCCGACCGTGCGTTACTACCTGCCTGATCTTGCCAAGCGTTTGGGAGTGCCGGATATTGAACGTTGCTTTGACGCATTAGATATTAGGACACCTGATGACTTCCATTCAAAGGTGTGCAATTGCGTCGTATGCAAGGGGGTAATATCGGAATCGGTAGATCATTTTGCGAAATTCGGTGAACGGCAATATTCAACAGATGAATCTAAAAGGAGAGCCCAAACACCGGCAGCAGCGAAAAGATGTCGGTTTCATTATCTTCTAAACCGTTTCGGTGAACGGGATAAGATCGGCGATATGACAATTGCGGAAATCGAGACAAAACTTGATATGGCCTTAACAACATGGTGCGAACAGCCGTCCTTAAGGGACTCATCAACGCATATCGCCCGCTGGATTCGGGTCTTAAGAGACCTTATTTAGCATAGCTGCCCGGCGCGCGTGATCAGACCCCCATATTCCCTCCATATGCATCCCTCGAACCTATCTGAATGTGTCCTGCTACCCATATACCGCGTTGGATCTCGTAGTGGCCGGGAGCGCCCGCCACCCATAGAAGCGCCAGGGGCGGAGGGCTCCTGACATATGACTTGGCGCACGGGGCGTGCGCCAAGCACAACCGCCTGATACCCGGACGAACGTCCGTGGCATGCGGCGGAAACAGATATCACTGAATAAACAGCATCGCCACCCCGGCCACGGCCACGATCGCCCCCAAGACCGACCGATAGGTCGGGCGCTCCTTGTGCACCAGCATCGTCAACGGAATAATCACGACGTGGTAGGTGGCCATGATCGCCGCCGCAATCCCCGCCTCGGTGTGCTGAACCGCCACCAGTGACATCCAGACGCCGATCGTCG
>CAZPEV010000119.1:0-10292 GCA_964585635.1 uncultured Ignavibacteriales bacterium | reverse complement strand
TCGGTGCCGCGCGCTCCGGCCACGCTGGCCGTTAAACTGGGGGTGCCGCTGGTGACCGGCTATATCCTTCGCAATCCTGACTATACCCATCACTGCCGTTTCGATCCCCCCCTTTATCCCGATCCGCAGGCCGACCCCGAATGCGAAATCGTTCGCCTGACCGCCCTCTTCACGCAGCGCATGGAAGCAGCCATTCGGCTTCGCCCCGATCTTTGGCTTTGGACCCATCGACGCTTCAAAGCGGTAGCCGGGACGGAACAAATCGATTATGGGAGCGTAAGATAGGAACGATGCATCGTGGCGGCGGAAAACCGGGCGGGGGCGGGATGCCACCGGCAATGCGATGACCGCGTGAGATCTGTTTGCAAGCGAGGTTGCCTTGAAAAAATACATCATCGCTGGCGGTATCACCATTATTCTTCTGATCATCGGGTACAAACTTCTCGGATTCGGACAATCATCGCGGCCGATTCCGACTACCCGAGCACAGCAGGGGAAGTTTGTCGTCTCGCTGGTAGCCAACGGCCAGTTGGACGCCAAGCGGTCGATAACCATCTATGCCCCCCGCATTCGCGGCAACCTTCAGATCGTCAAGATGACTCCGGAAGGTACGATCGTGAACAAAGGGGATTTCTTGGTGCAGTTCGATCCGACGGAGCAGGAAACCAAATTGCGCGACGCCACCGCCGGATTGAAGATCGCCGGGGCCAACCTTGACCGGGCCAAGGCCCAATATGATATGGATGTCAAACAGCTCGAACTGGAATTGAAAAAAACCGAACGGTCGTTCTCCGAAAAACAATCTGAGGCGCCGGTTATCCGCAAGGAAGCGGAACTGGAGCTTGACCTGGCCCGTATGAAGTATGAAACCCAAAAGAAGGTCCTCGAATCCGACATTCAGAAACAGCAGGTGGAAGTCGACAAAGCGGGCGATCAAAAAAACCAGGCGACCCGTGACCTGCAAAATATGACCCTGACCGCCCCCGTTCCCGGCCTGGTCGTCTATTTGGAGATCTGGAAGGGAAGCACCATGGCCAAGGTGCAAGAAGGGGATAACCCCTGGGGGGGGCAAGGACTCATCGACCTTCCTGATCTGACGACAATGATCGTCGAAACTTCCGTGTCCGAGGTCGATGTCTCCAAAGTCCAGAAAGGGCAGACCTGTCAAATCCGATTGGACGCCATTCCCGGGCCCCTGTTCACCGGCCATATCACCGACATCAGTACCCTGGCGCGAGCCAAGGAACGCGGATCGCGGATAAACGTCTTCGACGTCGAGGTGTTGATCGACTCCACCGACACCCGGCTGAAACCGGGAATGTCGGCCAAGGTCGATATCATCATAAGCGAATTCCCCGACGTGATCTCGGTCCCGATCGAAGCCGTGTTCGAGCGTGACGACACCACCATGGTCTATGCCAAAGGCGGCCGAAAAATCCCGGTCGGGTTGGGACCGCGCAATTCCACCTCGGTCGTCATTACCTCCGGGCTTAAGGCGGATGAGGAAATCTGCCTGGTCGATCCGACCCGCAAGATCGGAGAAGAGGAACTCACCAAGCCGGGGACCGCCTCTCCGCCGCAGGGCCGTCAGGGACGCCGCTCCGAAGGGCGCATGATTATTATCGGGGATTAATGGATTATCGTCGCATCATAGCCGTATCGTTTGCCGCCCTGGTGACGCATAAATTCCGGACCTTTCTCACGACCCTGGGAATCATCTTCGGCGTCGCGGCCGTGATCGCCATGCTGTCGATCGGCGAGGGCGCCCGGCGCGACGCCTTGGAGCAGATCGAGCTATTGGGCGTGCGCAACATTATTATCGAGGGGGTGATCCCCGCCGAATCGAAAGGCTCGGAGGTGGTCGGCGGCCGGAGTCCCGGCCTGACGATGGAGGACGCCGACAATCTTGCCCTCTTTGACAATCTGTTTGCGCGGGTCGTGCCGGGGCATGTCACCGAGGGCCTCAAGGGGTACTATGCCGACGCCGAAACCGATGTCCGCCTGGTCGGGACCACCCCGGCTTATCTGCCGGCGATGAACCTGACGATACGGAACGGAACCTTCCTGCGCCCGTCCGACGTCGACGATAACAGCCAGGTCTGCGTCATCAGCGCCGACGTCAAGCGCAGCCTTTTTGCCTTCGCCGATCCGATCGGCCAAACCATTCGGGTGGAGGACCTCTATTTCACCGTCATCGGCGTGGTTGAGGAAAAGGCGGTGGCGTCGTCCAAGATCGAGGGCCTGGCCATCGGCAATGTCAACGCCAACGTCTATATTCCGCTGACGACCGCGCTGACCAAGCTGTACCGCGAATCCGACCTGGCCGCCTCCCGCTCGGCCACGGAAGACGATCCTCGCCTGAAGTACAACGCCGACGAGCTGGACCAGATTATCCTGCAGGTGCGCAGTGACCAGGATATCGCCACGGCCGCCGCGCTGGTGAACCGGATAATGCAACGGCGCCATCGCGAGGTTCCCGATTTCTCGGTCACCGTTCCCGAGGCCCTGCTGGCCCAGAGTCAAAAAACGCAGCGGATCTTCAACATCGTGATGGGGGCCATCGCCGGCATCTCACTGGTCGTCGGCGGCATCGGCATCATGAATATCATGCTGGCGTCGGTCCTGGAGCGAACCCGGGAGATCGGCGTGCGACGAGCCGTCGGCGCCAGCCGCCGCGACATCCTCAAGCAGTTCCTGATCGAGGCGGTAACGATCAGCCTGATCGGCTGCCTAATCGGCGTCTTTTGCGGCTTGATCCTGGCCAAGACCATTTCCAGCTATGCTAACTGGCGAACGGTCATTTCCATCTTCTCTATCTTCTTGGCGGTGGGGGTGTCAGCCGCGGTCGGGATCATCTTCGGCTATTTCCCCGCCCGTAAGGCCGCCTCGTTGGATCCCATCGAGGCCCTGCGCTATGAATAATCCGGAGTCGGTATGACTGGTAGAAATATCGCCCTATATCTGCTTCTTGTCCCGGCCGCCATCGCCGCCGGAGAACCAATGACGCTGGATCAGACGCTGGAGCGCCTGCTGACCCAGACTACCAAAGGGCAGATCGTCAACGGCCAACGGGAGGTCTCTCAGGCCAGGTTCAACGCCCAAAAGATTGGCTATTATCTGCCCGAGATATCATTGAATTCCACGCTGCCCACTTACCGCCAGAGCCAGGATTACAACATTTATCCTGGTTTTCCCGACCCCCTTTTGTTTAGAAGCACCAACGTCTCCGGTGACGGAAACATTCGCTTGCGACAGAAGATCATCACCGGCGGCGAGTTGACGCTGGAGACCCAGATCAGCCTTCGGAACGATGAATATCCCAGCGCCGTCTACAGCCCGGACAGCAGGGAGATCGCCGGATTCCAGACGGCCACCGACAAACGCCGGCTGGGGAACCTGTACGTCCAATTCAGCCAGCCGCTGTTCCAAAGCTCGCCGTCTCGATCGGCCTATTACGTGTCCAGAGACGACCTCAGGAAAGCGGACATCGATTGGCAGGTCAGCCGGGCCGATCTTAAGCGGGAGGGGATTACGGCCTTCTTTGATCTGCTGACGGCCGACGTCAACCGGGAAGCAGCGCAGAATGCCGGTGATCTGGCCGCCTTTACGGCCAAGTGGGATTCGGCTAAGTTCACCGACAGCGTCATAACCGAAGAAACCTGGATCATAAGCAAGTCCAAGCGGCTGGAGAAGCAACTGGCGATGTTTGACGCTTCGGCAGCCTATGAGGCCAAGATTAATGACTTCAAACACCTATTGGATTTATCGCCGGAATCTCAAGTGACGCTTCAAGTGCCTCCGGCCCCTCCGTCTCCCGATGCCCAGCGCTCGAGTCGCCTGCTGGCCAATGCCGACCAATCGGCCGAAACGCAGTTGGCGGCTATCAAGCTGGCGATGGCGGAGCGGGAATTGGACAAGGTGCGCGGTTCATACGGGCTCAATGGCACCCTCAGCGCCAGCTATGCTATTGGCCGTGGAACCGTCACTCAAAGCAAACCGCTGGCAGAGGTCGAGGACAAAATCAACACCAAAGACTGGCGCGTAGCCCTGGATCTCAGCTACCCGATCTGGGATGGCGGCGCCGGAGGGGCCAACGTTCATTCTCAGGAATTGGCCTATGAATCGGCCCGCCTGGAGCATCAGGCCGCGCAAAGAAACGCCCAAAACAAGATGACCATTCTGCTTAAGCGGCTGGAAATCACCTTTGCCAAGTTGTCGTTGCTTGAGCAGGAACTGAATCTGGCCGAGAAGAAACTGCGCGACGCCGAGGGCCGGTATCAACAAGGCTTTCTATCCGACGGGGCGCTCCTGGAAAATCGTATCTATTACCTGGATGCCAAGACAAAATCGTTGACCACGCTGAAAGAGTATCTTCTTGACCTGACAGACCTGGAGAAGACCGAACCTCCGGAATGAAACTTATTATTCGTGTCCCCAACTGGGTCGGCGATGCCGTCATGGCCCTGCCGGCGGTCGACGCCGCCCGCGCCTGAGCCGACGTCGATTTCGTGGCCGTCACGGCCCGATCGGTCACCGCGCCCCTTTTCCAGGGACGATCAGGCGTGGATCAAGTGGTCGTCGTTGGTGACAACGGCCCGGGACTTGGCGGCCGATGGAGAGCCGCCGGTTTGATTCGGGGCGGCCGCTTCGCTGTGGGAATCACTTTGGCCCCGTCATTTTCGTCGGCCTTCATCTTCCGACTGGCCGGAATTCCCCGGCGGATCGGCTATGCCGGCGATTGCCGCTCGTGGCTTCTGACTGAGGCCGTCAAACGCCCCCGGCCGGTACGACATCGTGTCAATGAATACTTGTACCTGCTGGAGAAGATTAGCGGTTCCACCATTGCTGTCGCCGCTCCCTCTCTGGTATTCTCGAACGATGACAATCACCGGGGAGAAAGCGTCCTGGTCGCGCACGGCCTGGCGCCTGTCGATAGGTATATCGCCATCGCCCCCCGAGCGGCAGCGCCGTCGCGACGATGGGGTGAAGATAATTACCGCCGTCTGGCAACCAGCCTGACATCCGAATTGCAGCATCATGTCGTTCTGATCGGAACCGCCGCCGACCATTGCGCAGGGGAAGAGGTCAGGCAGGCGAATCCACTACGGGTCCATAACCTCTGCGGCCAGACCGATCTGATAGCCGCCGGCGCGATCCTGGCCCATGCCGCCGTTTTTATCGGGAATGATTCCGGCCTGGCCCATCTGGCGGCCGCCGCCGGCTGTCCGGTAGTGGTCCTTTCCGGCGCCGACAATCCCGATGAAACCTCGCCCGTCTCCAACCGCAAAAGGGTGATCATCAAGGAAATTGACTGTATCCGATGCGTGAAGAACGTCTGCCCCAAATCGGGCGAGGCCTTCATGCGATGCCAGAAGCTGATTACGGTCGACGAGGTAATCCATGCCGCGACGGAAATCATCCGGTCATAGAATCGGCGTTATCGGGTCGATCAATCGCGATACCATTCACCGCGTCGATGGCAGTTCGGTCACCTCCTGGGGAGGCATCCTCTACAACCTGAAATATCTGGGTGATAGCGGCGCCGCGATCATTCCGGTCGTAAACGTCGGCCGCGACGGCCATGCCGGAGTCATGGCCACCCTGAGGCGTCTGCCGAACCTCGATCTGTCGCAGGTCCGGAAGGTCAAAGCGAAGAACAACCATTGTTTTATCCGTTATGACAACCAGACGCATAAATGCGAATTTCTCAAGGGAGGCGTGCCGCCCTTGACTTTTAACCGGGTGGCCCCCCTGCTTGATTCTGATCTGATTCTGGTCAATTTCATCTCCGGGCGGGATATCACGCTGCCGGCCCTGGAACTGCTGCGCCGGAGATACACTGGGATAATCTATATCGATGTCCATTCCCTGACGCTGGGACGGAAAAAGGTCCCTGGGGGGTTCCATCGCCACCTGCGGCGGCCCCGCTTTTGGCGGCGATATGCCGCGTGCGCCGATATCCTGCAGGTCAACCAGGCCGAGTTCGAGGTCCTGTCCGGAGCGGTTTTTTCGCCCGATAATGCGCGGCGCTTCCTGGCCGAAGACCTTCCCTCGGTGCGCTGTCTGTGCCTCACTCTTGGTCGCCGGGGCTGTCTGGTCCTGGAACGGTCGCGGGAAAAGCGCGCGCACCTGGTGCCGGTCAAAGAAGTCCACCGGCCATGCGATACCACCGGTTGCGGGGATATCTTTGCCGCCGGCTTTATCGCCCAATACCTGGCTACCGGCGACGTCCGTGAGGCGGCCGTCCGTGGCAACCGCTTGGCGGCCGCTCGCTGTCGGATCAGGGTACCGATATTTTGATTACCCGCAATGGGTGGTTGACCCGCCCTGCTCAACAGATTATGTTGGAGATCATCTATAGCCATCTGTCGGAGGTTTCATGAAGGATCAACTCAAGGAATGCATAGACTGGCTCAGGGCAAAGAAGGTCGACTATGCCGATTGCCGCTATGTCCGGCGGCAGAATGAAATGATTCAGGTCGCCGATGGGAAGGTGGAAGGTTTGTCCCGCGTGCTTGACGTCGGCGTAGGCATCCGGGTCCTGGTCGGCGGGGCTTGGGGGTTTGCCGCCACGGCGGTCGTGACACCGGGCGAGTTGAGAAAGACCGCGACCAAAGCGCTGCAGATCGCCAAAGCGACCGCCACGACGTTGCGCCATCCGGCCCGGCTTGCCGCAGAGACCCCGCACGTCGATCACTACCGCTCGCCATGCGAACGTGACCCTTTCGAGGTCCCTATCAACGATAAGCTGGATCTGCTCTTGAAAGCCTGTGAAAACCTGCGCCGCTCAAAGAAGATCAAGAAAGCCGAAGCCTCGATGAGGTTTTATAAGATCAATCAACTGTTTGTGTCCACCGAAGGAGCCGAGATCGAACAGGATATCACGCAATCCGGGGCCGGATATGAGGTCCTGGCGGTGGATGGCAAAGAGGTCCAAAAGCGGTCGTATCCCAATTCCCACGGTGGTGATTTCGCCGCCCGGGGATATGAATTCGTCGATAGTCTAAAACTGCTTGATAACACCGATCGGGTGAGGGAGGAGGCGATTCAGCTTCTGAGCGCCGATCCCTGTCCTGATGTTGCCACGACCATTATCATCACCGGTTCGCAGATGGCTCTGCAGGTTCATGAATCGTGCGGCCACCCGATCGAGCTGGATCGGGTCCTGGGGACGGAGATTTCGCTGGCCGGGGGATCGTTCATGACGGTCGATAAGCTGGGCAAGCTCCAATATGGTTCCAACCTGGTCAACATCAACGCCGATGCCACTATCCCCGGCGGTCTGGGTAGTTTCGGGTATGATGACGAAGGCGTCAAGTCGCAGCGGACACCGATCATCCGGGACGGTCTCTTTGTCGGGTATCTGACCAGCCGCGAAACCGCTCCCGTGATCAACGCCAGGTCTAATGGCACCATGCGGGCCGATGGCTGGAACCGGATTCCTCTCATCCGGATGACCAACATCAACCTGGAACCGGGGTCATGGACGTTGGCCGACCTGATCGCGGATACCAAAAGCGGCATCCTGCTGGACACGAATAAGAGCTGGTCAATTGATGATAAGCGGCTCAACTTTCAGTTCGGCGTCGAATGTGCCTGGGAAATCAAGGATGGTAAGCTTGATCGGATGTTCAAGAATCCGGTCTATACCGGGATAACCCCGGAGTTCTGGAACTCCTGCGATGCCGTCTGCGACCGGAATCATTGGCATGTCTGGGGAGTGCCAAATTGCGGCAAGGGGGAACCGATGCAAACGGCCCACGTGGCCCACGGGACCTCGCCCGCCCGCTTCAGAAACGTCAAAGTGGGGGTGAGCAAATGATTGGAAAAGAGAAACTATTGACCCGGCTGGAAAAGGTGCTCTCCCGCTCGCGCGCGGATGAGACCGAAATCATCTTTGTCAGCGATGCCAAAGGGCTGACCCGATACGCCAATTCGGCGATTCATCAGAACGTCTATGAGAACAATTTCCACATCCTATTCCGCTCGGCGTTGGGGAAAAAGGTTGGCGTGGCCTCCTGCAATTCCCTGCTGCCGACCGATCTGGAAAAGACGATGAATGATTCGCTGGAGATTGCCAGGAATCAGCCCGATAATCCCGACTACCCCGGTATGCCTAAACCCGCTCGCTATCGCGAACTGGACACCTTCGACGACCTGACGGCGCGGTTCTCTCCAGCCGACCGGGCTCGGGTGGTGAAAAAGATTATCAAGGTCGCGGACCGCAAGGCCTTCACCCTGGCGGGAGCCTTCTCAACCTCGTCAGGTGAGATTGCCGTACTCAATTCCCATGGCGTCCGGGCCTACCAGCCGGTGACCGCCGCTTCAATCAATATGATTGCCATGTCAGGGAGCTCCTCCGGATACGCTTCCGGGCTGTCGCGAATTGCCGGCGACATTGATTTTGACCGCCTGATACATCGAGCGGCAGAAAAATGCGAGCTTTCGCGGGCGCCGAGAGGGGTCGAGCCGGGTGACTACGAGGTGCTTCTGGAGCCGGCGGCGGTGGCGGCCCTGCTGGAATGGATGAGCTATATCGGCTTTGGCGCCAAGCAGTTCCATGAGAAAAACTCATTTCTGGCCGGCAAGATCGGGCGCAAAATCATGTCGTCGCTGATCACCGTCTGCGACAACGCCCATGATCAGACCTCGATGGCCTTTCCCTTTGATTTCGAAGGTATACCCAAGAAGCGGGTGACTTTGATCGACAAGGGAATCGCCAAAGGAGTCGTGTACAATTCCACCTTTGCTCGGAAGGGAAGGATCAAGTCGACCGGACATGGCTTGACCCCGGACGATGCCTCCGCCGGCCCCTTGCCGCTGAACATCGTGATTTCCCCCGGCAAGACGCCGCGCGCCAAAATGATCGACAAAATCCGCAAGGGCATCCTGATTACCCGATTCCATTACATCAATGGATTTATCGATCCGCCCAACGCCGTCTTAACCGGCATGACCCGTGACGGCACCTTCCTCATCGAACGAGGGGAGATCGTCGGTGGCATCAAGAACCTGCGCTTCACCGATTCCATGCTTCGGGCTTTTTCCTCGGCTGTGGCCGTGTCGAAGGAGAGTGAGCTTGTGGAATCATGGTGGAGCTCGGTAGGTTGTATCAAAGCTCCAGCGGTACACCTGGGATCGTTCAAATTCACCGGCAAGACCGAGTTTTGATGCTGTCTGATAGTCGTGACAAAGCCCCGCCTTGGCGGGGTTTTTTTTATTGCCGTGAAACCATCGGAGAAGGCCGACGTACTGATAACAGAAGACGACGGGTTTTTGGAGGAAAGCGCGATGATCAAGGCCTTCATCATGGCGTTTGCGGCTGCGGCCGCGTTCTGCCTTCTCTGTCTGGTGGGAGCCACCGCCGTTCAGGCCTCGGAGCGGTTGGTCGAGTTCCAGGATTTGACAGTCGGCAGCCTGTCCACTGCCGGCATCGAAATGACCGTCCCGGGAAAGATTGCAATTTCTGCGATCGGCGGCCGCACCCGCCGGTTTGACCAATTTTATGCCTACGGGTGGATAATCGATGCCGCCAGTCGCGAACTGGTCTGGTCGATGTCGGATGAATGTGACGATGCCCATCGGATGTCCGAAGGACTCGTCAAATGTGAGGCCGACGTTTCCCTTGATGCCGGTAAATTCGAAGTCTACTACTATGTCGGAGACCCCAACGGCTTTTACATGAACGACGGCAAGATTTCTATCAATGACCTCGGTGACCTGATAGGCATAATCGGCGACGCCTTAAGCGACGACAGCCGCCGCAAAGCTGCCGACGATGAGGATGTTGATGAATTGCACTTTACCGTTACCGCCGACGGGGGAGCGCGAGCCTACACTCCCGTTCTTGATTCCCCGCCCAATCTTGTCGTGCGATTCGCCCGCCCCGAAAAGGATGAATATCTTCATCAGGGATTCTCTCTGTCTCGCGAAGCCAAGCTGGACGTCTATGCCATCGGTGAATACTCCGATTCGTACGATATCTTCGTCGACGGCGGCTGGATTATCAATGCCGATACCCGCGAGAAGGTCTGGTCCATGGACAACTGGAATACCGATCGGGCCGGCGGCGCTTCCAAGAATCGGATGTTCAAGCGGGATATTACCCTTCCGGCCGGAAACTATATCGCCTACTATGCCACCGATGATTCTCATGATCCCGGTGAATGGAATGCTGCTCCCCCGAACGATCCGATGAATTATGGTCTGACAGTCACGACCGTCAATCCGTCCGACCTCAAAAATGTCGCCCCCTTTGATGAGAAATCGAGCGGAAGCCCGCTCATCGCCAT
>CAZPEV010000118.1:0-10542 GCA_964585635.1 uncultured Ignavibacteriales bacterium | reverse complement strand
TCCAGTCTCGCTTCTCATGGCATTATCATTTGACGGGTGGCCCATCATTTATGATGGGCTTTCTTCCCATACCCTACAACTCAATGCCGTCAATGTCAAGCGGTACCCGACGGTCGCCCTTGTACCAGCGGTAACTCGACCACGGCCAATCTTCCGGATTGTTCACTAATCCGCGTCTGACCGGATTATTGTGACAATATATTATCTTCTCCGTCACCACCGTCGTGCTTCTGCAATTGTGATCATAACAGCGTCGTTGCCATATGGCAGGATGGCCGTCCGGGCGATGCAACCGATCATGAAGTGTCGGTATTATGGCATACGCTATCCGAGCCTTCATCTGGCCGATTAAGACTCCCAAATTGACGGCAGCCGGCGGGTCCAGGACCAGATGAACATGATCAGGCATAATCACATAGCCCAAAATCCTCACGGCGTATTCCGTGCGAATCGTTTTCATTTGCTCCAGCAGGCTTAACACGCACCCCTCATCCAGCAGATACGGGTGCTTCCGGTAGCATGAGAATGTGATGAAACGAGCTGTTCCAAGGTTGTCATAGTGGCGAAGCCGGGGCATATATAGTTATTATCCTCATGCTTTGAGAATGTTTATCACGAGCGACGTAACACAGCCCACCATAAATGGTGGGCCACCCGTCGAGCTGTTCCAAGGTTGTCATAGTGGCGAAGCCGGGGCATATATGGTTATTATCCTCATGCTTTGAAAATGTTTATCACGAGCTACAAAACACAGCCCACCATAAATGGTGGGCCACCCGTCCATAAATGGTGGGCCAACCGTCCGGCTACAAGATATACCGGCTGAGGTCCTTGTCCTCGACGATCTTCGACAACTTCTCTATCACCATCTCCGGGGTGATCGTCACCGCCTTGACGCAATCGGGGGCGTCAAACATGTAATCGTCCAGAAGGGTCGTCATGACCGTATGCAGCCGCCGCGCTCCGATATTTTCCGACGATTCGTTGACCTCGGCGGCAATCCGGGCGATTTCGGTGATCGCCGCAGCGGTGAATTCGATGCTCACTCCTTCGGTGGCCAGCATTTCTTTGTACTGGCGGGTGAGGGCCGCCTTCGGTTCGGTCAGGATCCGCACGAAGTCATCGGCCCCGAGCGAATCCAACTCCACGCGGATGGGGAAACGGCCCTGCAATTCGGGAATCAAATCCGACGGTGACCGGCCGTGGAAGGCGCCGGCGGCGATGAACAGAATATGATCGGTTCGCACCATGCCGTACTTGGTCGTCACGGCGCACCCCTCGACCACCGGCAGGATATCGCGCTGGACCCCCTCGCGGGAAACGTCCGGCCCGACCTTGCTGCTGCTGCCGACGATCTTGTCGATCTCGTCGATAAAGACGATGCCGGCCTCCTGCGCCCGCTCCAGCGCCGTCGCCACGACCTCCTCCATGTTCACCAGCTTGCCCGTTTCCTCCGCCTCCAGAACCCGGCGGGCCTCGGAGATCGTCATCTTTTGCTTTTTGGAACGTTGCGGCGGCATCAGGTTGCCGAACATCTCCCGGAAGTTGATCCCCATTTCTTCCATCCCCTGGGGGGTGAAGACCTCGACGATCGGCATTGCGGACGGCGTCACCTCGACTTCGACGGTGCGGTCCTCCAACAGGCCGTTTTCCAGCATCCCTTTCAGGCGCTCTCGGGTCGACTCGTTGCGGCTTCTCTCCTCCTCCGTCGGAACCTTGCCCGGCAACGACGGCAGCAGCAGGTCGAGCAATCGATTGGTGGTGCGTCGGGCGGCCTCATCGGCCACATGTTTGGCTTTCTCTTCCTTGACCATGTTGACGGCCAGTTCCACCAGATCGCGAATCATCGATTCCACGTCCCGGCCGACATACCCGACCTCGGTGAACTTGGAGGCCTCGACCTTGACGAACGGCGCCCCGGTGAGATTCGCCAACCGCCGCGAAATCTCGGTCTTGCCCACGCCGGTCGGGCCGATCATCAGGATGTTGGCCGGCATGATATCGCCGGAGATATCGGATTGGATTTCCTGCCGCCGCCAGCGGTTGCGCAACGCGATCGCCACCGACCGCTTGGCCCGGTCCTGGCCGACGATATGCTTGTCCAACTCGGCGACGATTTCCTTTGGTTTCAACTGCCGAATCTTGCCCCGAATCGCCGCTGCGTTGGCCGTGCCCTGTGGCTCTTCCATGCTCACTCCAACGTTTCGATCGTGATATGGCTGTTGGTGAAAACGCAAATGCCGGCGGCAATCTCCAGCGACTGGCGGACAACGTCGGCGGGACTCAGGCTGGTCGACAAGGTCAACGCCCGAGCGGCCGCCAGGGCATAGTTGCCGCCGGAGCCGATGGCGATGATGCCGTCGTCCGGTTCGACGACATCCCCCTTGCCGGTGATGATCAGGGAATGCTCGCGGTCGACCACAGCCAGAAGCGCCTCCAGATGGCGTAGAAGCCGGTCGCGGCGCCAATCCTTGGCCAGCTCCACGGCGGCGCGCGGCAGACGGCCGGAAAATTCGTCGATCTTTTTCTCGAACAGCTCGAACAGCGCGAAGGCATCGGCGGCCGATCCGGCAAACCCGGCCAGAATTCGGTCGTGATACAATCGGCGCAGCTTGACGGCGTTGGCCTTCATGATGCTCTCGCCGAAGGTGACCTGGCCGTCGCCGCCCAGCGCCACCTTGTTGCCGATTCTGACACCCAAGATGGTGGTGCCCCGTATCTGCAGATTCATGTCGTCACCTCATGCGCGCGGATGCGCTTTCTTGTAGGCTTCTTTCAACCGCCCGGCCGTGACATGCGTATACACCTGCGTCGTCGACAACGCCTCATGCCCCAGCATTTCCTGGATGGCGCGGATATCGGCGCCATTGTCCAGCAGATGGGTGGCAAAGCTGTGTCGCAGCATGTGCGGCGTCACCCGCAGGCCGGTCTTAAGGCCATAGGTCTTCACGATCCGATCGACGCTGCGGACGGTCAATGGCCTGCCGGAGCGATTAATAAACAAAAACTCTGTCGATTGGCCGGTTTTCTCCAACTGTTCCGCTCGCAGCCGCAGATAACGCCGGAAGCTGTCCAGGGCCGGGTCTCCCAGCGGGATCGTTCGTTCCTTGCTCCCCTTCCCGAAAACGGTCACCAGCATGCGCTCGATATCGACCGAAGCCAGCCTGATTCCGACCAACTCCGCCCGCCGAACGCCGGCGCTGTATAAGAATTCCATCATCGTCAGGTCGCGCAGGAGCTGAAAGCGATCCATGTTCGGGGATGGATTCGGTTCAAGAAGTTCGCTCACCTGCTGGGGAGAGAGAAAATGCGCCAGCTTGCGGGAGTACTTGATCGTCGGTACTTCGAATAAGAGACCGCTATCAGCTTTGTGTTCGGTCAAGAACAGCTGGAAAGTCGCCAGTGAGGAAAGAAAGCGGGCGATCGAGCGATTGGAGATTTTGGCGTCGTGCAGGCGCCCCAAATAAACCCGCAGCAGCACCCGGTTTCCCTCTTTGGAGGCACCCTGGGGAAAGCCCTGCTCGGTCAGATAGACGGCAAACCGCCGCAGGTCGCGGGCGTAGCTGTCGACAGTCAGACGCGAATACCGCCCGGAGCGGGTCAGGTGATTGACAAAGGCGGTCAGATGTGCATCGTAGTCATCCATCGAGGGGAATCTATCGGGGTGCTATAGGTTCAGTCAATATCATTTTCGTCTTGGAGCTTGGGCCGGCCCTTGGCGCGGAGGACCTCTCGCCCGCCGCAAGAATAAAAAAGCGGAAGGGGTGGGAATCGAACCCACCGCCGACGGCATAACCGCCGGCCCACGGTTTTGAAGACCGCAAGGGCCACCAGACCCTATCCGCTTCCGACCGATGTATAATGGATTGCGAGCGAAAAATCAAGCTCCGGTCGGCTTAGATGGAGCGAACCGGCAATAGGCTGGGATCATCGATCAGCAGCGGTTCGGCCATCCAGAACGCCTCGGCATACCGGCAGCCGACCTCGAGGCCGTACTTGCGATGATAGGTTTCCATGAATTCGAAGATATCGTTGCCCGGCCGAAAGATTTCCCTGGATTGGGGGGTGCCATCAAACTGCGACCGGTAGGCGGCCACCGCCTGCCGTTTGCGTTCCCAGTGATCCGATATGTCGACCATGAACGAATGCCTGGTTTCAATAAATGATGAGGCATAAATGATTTTATGCGGCCGGAAAGCCTCTCCCTCCAGGTCGGCCTTGGCCAGCCCGGCCAGAAAGCAGGCGTCGTATCCAAGGATCGCCGCCGCCCGATGATCGGGGTGGCGCTGCTTGTTTTTCAGAGGCAGGACAACCATCTGCGGCCGGTGCCGGCGGATGACGGCGGCAATCGCCAGCTTGTTGGCGGTCGTCAAATCGAGGGCGGAATCTTTGAGGCCCAGATTCTCGCGGACGGCCAGAGCCATGGCCTGCGCCGCCGCCGCCGCTTCCCGCAGCCGCTCCTCGGCCGACCCGCGCGTGCCCATCTCCCCGGCCGTGAGATCCAGCACGCCGACCCGCTTGCCGCGCTCTGCCAGCTTGATCAACGTCCCGCCGCAGGTGATCTCGGCGTCATCAGGATGGGCCGCGACGGCCAGCACGTCAAGTGGCATCTTTTCCCTCCAGTATTTGACGGTAGAACCGCTCATAATGGTCAACGACAACATCGGCGTTGAAACTGGCATGGGCCTTTTCGGTCGCGCGTCGTTTAAATTCTTTCAAGCGGGCATCATCCGACAGGAGTGAGATGGCCGCATCGGCCATCGAGGAGGTGTCGCCGATGGGAAAGAGAAAGCCGTCGACGCCGTGCTCGACCACCTCAATCAAGCCCGTACCGGCGGTGCCGATAACCGGCACGCCGCACCCGAGCGCCTCCAAGGCCGCCAGTCCGAACGACTCCTCCTCCGAGGGATTCAGGAACAGATCAACCAAAGGAAGCACGTTTTCCACCTTGTCCTGGCTTCCCAGAAAGACGACCCGATCCTGGAGGCCGTCACGCTTGACCGCGCGGCGGACCAGCATCGTATCGGGTCCTTCGCCGATCAAAAGCAGCCGCGCCGGAAGCTTCTTCTGCACCTGCTCGAAAACCTCGACCACGTCCATGACGCGTTTGACCGGGCGGAAATTGGAGATGTGACAAAGCAACTTCTCGTCAGGAGCCGCAAAGCGGTCCCGCTCGGTGCAGGTCGTACAGGGATTGAAGCGGGTGGTATCGATGAAATTCGGGATGACCTCGATCGGCATGTCGATTTCGAACTCCCGGATAGTTTCTTCCGCCAGATAATGAGAAACCGCCGTGACCCCGTCCGACGACCGAATGGAAAACCGGGTGATGTCATAAAACGACTTGTCCGCCCCGACCAGCGTGATGTCCGTCCCGTGCAACGTCGTAATGATTTTCGGGGTACAGCCGCCGGTCAATTGCCGGGCCAAAAAGGCCGCCGTGGCGTGGGGGATGGCGTAATGGACATGCAGGATGTCCAGCTTCCACTCGCAGGAGACCTCGGCCATCTTGGCGGCCAGCGTCAGCGTATAGGGCGGGTACTTGAACAACTGGTACGAGATGGTGTCAACCTCGTGAAAGTAAATATTCGGCTGGAAGCGAGCCAGGCGGAACGGCATGGCGTAGGCGATAAAATGAACCTGATGCCCTCGCTCCGCCAGCTTCAGCCCCAGCTCGGTGGCGACGATCCCCGACCCTCCGGCCACGGGATAGCAGGTGATGCCGATATTAAGCTTGTCCATTACACTCCGTTAACAGCAATAGCTGATGTCCGGTTTCACCCGGCTGAAGATTTTCATGAAGGCAGTCCAAAATCGCCTCGCCGTAGCGCGAGACGAAATACACCGCCGCGATTGACCGCTCCGCCAGACCCCGGTTGGGAAACAACTGCTGTTGGGCGCGGTACAACTTATCGTGATTTTCGGCGTTTCGTTTCTTATGCGCGGCAAAGAGCTTTCTATGCAATTCCTTGAGCAGATATTCGATCTTCTCCCCGGTCTGATTGATCATACCGCTCAGGCCCGGATCAAATGAAGTCAGGCGTTCCTTTACCTCCTGCAGGCCGTCGCCGACGGAGGCTGAGTATTTCCGCATGACTTGCTCCAAGTCCTCCGGGAAGCTGTCCCGCATCAGCCGGTTAATGGTCGCCTCCAGATCGACCGTGAGTTCCGGTAGGCCGAGGCGATAATTATCCATCAATTTCTGGAAGCGAGCTTCGATAATCGTCATCGACGGACGAGCGAAAACTTGAGGCCGGATCAATCCCAGAAGGTCGTAAAGCGGCATGAGCTGGGCAAAGTAGGCCACCTCCGCCGGTCCGGCGATAACCGCCGCCGCGGGAAAGAAGAACGATTGCATCAACGGCCGGGTCAGGACGTCGGGCGAAAACTGCTGCGGTCGCGCCGCTATGGCGGCCATCAATTCATCGGCCCCAAACCGTTGCCGGCCGATGGCGAAGGCATCGTCAGCGTACCGAATCGCCCGGCGCTCCGGTTCATGCCGAAACAGGTGCGCCGCCCCCTCGCCCTTCTGCACCTGGAGAGAATACCCGGCGGCGGTGAGCGTTTCCCCGGTCTGCCGCAGAACCTCTTTGATCGGCCGGTGGCGCCTGACAATGTCCTGCAACAAAAGCGATACATGATCCTTGAACTCGCGGTCGCCGGGATTGAACAGCACGATCCCAAAGCGACCGAGGAGGCCGAGCAGATACTGCGCAAAGCAGTCGATTATGGGTCGTCCGACCTGATAGGCCGCCTCGATCCGCCCCAGGGCGATATCCCTGAAATCATTTTCCGGGAGGATTGCCTTCAACCGGTCGATCGCCTCCTGAAGCGAGGCGTCATACGACATCATGCCGACCGGCGGGTACTCGCGGCCATCGTCGCAATCGATCGCCAGTCGGCAAAGCCGCCCGGACTGGTCAAACAGGTCGACCAGCGACACTTCCTTGAAATCGTGATCGTCGGCCGCGACCCAGAACACGGGGACCACCGGGATCGCCAGACGGGCCTCCATCTGCCGGGCGGCTTTGACCGCCGCCAGCACCTTGAGCACGACCAGGTATGGCCCGCCGAACAGCCCCGCCTGCTGGCCGGTCATCACCGCCACCGCCTGCGGCTGACGCAGCCGGGCGATTGACGCCAAGACGGCATCGGGCGCTCCCCAGGATCTATTCTGACGGGTGAGAATATCAACCAGCGCGTCACGATCATAGGTAAGCGATAAGACCCGTTCGACCGTTTGTTCCCAGGTAGCCTGCGGGAAGAATGTCGCTACCCGCTCACGCTGATACACATAATCCTGAAAGAGGGGGGGGAATCCGAGCCGTTCCGAAAACGGTATGGTCTTGACAGGCATCGTCGTTTACCCCGGAACGGCCGTGACCGGATTATCATCAAATCCGGCCGGATAATACGACGATGGAATCATCTTCCGCATCTATTTCTTGTCGTCCCCGATGGTCGGATCGGACTCCACCACCATCTGTTCCACTTCGGCGATCAGCCGCTCATCCTGGCTGATTTCCGAGATTGAAAACTGTTCTTTCATGAGGAAACAGGCCGCCAGAAGCGAGGTCGGCAACAGATCGACGATGTAGAGGATAACCGAGAAGAGCACCGCCTCGGTCTTGGCAATGGAGAAGATGTTCAGTCCCGCGACGACCGCCAGTTGAAATGATCCGACGTTGCCGGGCGTAATCGGCACCATCAGGGCCAGGTAGTTGATGATGATCACGACCACCGCCGACCAGAGCGGAAGCTGAAAGTGAAACATGGCAAAAAGAAAATAGACCGCCCCGATATGCATGGCCCAGGAGAGAAAGGTATAGGAAGACACCACGAAGAGCTGGTCAGTCGAGCGGAGAACCGAAATGCCGTCGTTGAACGACCGCAGGAATTTCCTCATGACCAGAAAGGCCCGGGGCGACCGGCGGCGGATGATGTTATATCCGAACCGCTCCATTGCCCCCTGAAAATGCAGGCTGGCATAAAACAGTCCCAGGACCAGCAGCGTGGCCCCGCCGATGACGTAGCTGATGAAGCGATATTCCTTCGGGAAGACAAAGACGCTGGAGCTGAGCAACATCAGGATGATCAAACCGGCGCCGTCCAGCACGACCTCCAGGAAGATGGTCGAAAAGGCATAGGTCTTGGTAAACTCTCCCTTTCTCGAAAACAGAATGATCCGTCCCGCCTGACCGGTCAGGGCCGGCAGCAGAATGCCGATAATCTGTGACGTTGAATAGAGACATAACGTCGGCCAGAAAAGAACCTTTCGCACGCGGCTGATGATCGTCTTCCAGCGCAGCGTCTTGAAAACGGTCAGGAGGGTGGTGCAGACCAGGGCGGGAGCCAAGTACCACAGCCGCAGGCGTCGGGCCAGGGCAATCGTCAACGGCAGATCCAGGTCATAGAAGAGGAAAACCAGAATGCCGCAGGCAATCAGCCCTCCCCAAAACTGCTTTTTCCTCAAAATTGACGGCATCGCCCTTCAAGAAATAACCGGCCGCGGCCGGCAATTGGATGATGGAAAAAGGTAGATAAAAAGCACAGGGGTGTCAAACAAAAAGCGCGGCCCGAAAAGGGCTATATCTCCGCCACGGCCGATGTGACCACCCAGCCTTTGAGGCGATTCTCCAGATTGACCAAATAATACCCCGATTCCTCCCGCTCGATGGTAAAGGTCAGGCCGGCATGAGCGGTGAACTGATTCTTGTACTCCGCACCCGGGCCGTTTTTGACATCGGTTTGCTGCACCAAGATAACTCCGGTGCGCGTCGTCACGTCGCGATCAATCTTCACGGCGCTGAATATCACGACCATGGCAAATATCGCCAGCACCAGAACCATGGCCGGCCCCGGAACATACACCCAGCGATAGACGTAGCGGGCCAGGATAGCAGCCGCCGCCAGGAAGTACAGAATCACGGTAACCGTAATGCCCTCATTGAGGCTGAAGTAATTGAAGAAGCGGTTGACATAGTCGAGCAGGATGGTCTCCTCGGTCACCTCGATCTTATCGACCCGGTAGGCGTGGGCAAAGGCCAGATTGGCGCGAATATCATCGTCCCGGGGATCAAGCTTCTGGGCGCGGGTATAGTACAGCACCGCCAGGCCGAGCTGGCCCTGCCGGAAGCAGGCGTTGCCGAGATTGAAATAGAGCTCCGGCGACTGGTATCCGGCCTTGAGCACCTGCTCGTACTCGGTAATCGCCTTGGCATAATCGCCCGAGGAATAAGAGGTGTTCCCGGCCTGGAAATGCTGTTGGAGATCGTCGGCCGATACGCCGGCGCCGGCCAGCGCCAGGATCGCCGGCAGGAGGAAAAAGAACCGCCGCAGATTCATAAGGAATCCTCCAGGCCGACAATTACCTGCCTCACCCGCTCAAATAAGCTCTCGGTCCCGCCCTCGATTCCCGCTCCGCCGCCAAACCGTCCGAAATCGGCCTGCTGAAGTATGGCCGCCGTTTCCCGGCGAAGCTCGTCGGAAACGCCTTTCTCCTGGAGCAATTCCATCATCCGCTCGCTGGTCAATCCCTGCGCCGAGAGGTTGAGCTTGTCGGCGACATATTGCAGCACCATTCCCGAGATTTCGGCGTAAAAGCCAAGCTCATTCCGCTCGGCCAGAAGCTGCTGCGCCCGCTTCAGGCGTTTTCGGGCGACGGCATCGGCCCGCCGCAAGCGGGCGTAGCCGATATCACCCGCCAGACGACGGCGACGACGGACGTCGAGCAGGCCGCCCATCAGCGCCAGCGGGGGAAGCGCCAGGAAGACGATAAACAACGGCGAGGTCAGAACGACATGTCCCCGGCGGGAGAACCGGGTGGGGCCGGTCTTGATGAAGCGGATATCGGTCTCTTTCAGGTTCAGCGTCTGCCCGGCCACCATGTTGTAGGGAATTTCGGCGCCGGCCGCAAGCTGGCCCTGCTTCACCAGCAGCGCGATCGGTTCGGTCTGCACCGCCTGGTATTTCTTGCGGGAGGGATCAAAGAAGTTGAGCGACAACGACCCGATCGTCTGCCGCCCGGCCAGCCGCGGAATCAGCACATATTCGAACGTCTTGGTGCCGCCGACACGGTCATCAAGGTTGGTCGTCTTGAAATCGGACGATGATTTCTCGACCCGGAATTCATCCAGTTGCGGCAGGGCCGGTTCCGGTATCGATTTAATGTTACCCTCGCCTGATATTTCGACCTTGAGCGTCACCGCCTCATTGACCTCGATTTCAGTCTTGTCGACCGCGGCGGACATACGATACGTGCCGACGCCGCCGGAAAACTGAGCCGGTTTCCCCTCCTCAGGCAGCGGCCTGACCTCCACCGCCAACGGCGTCGAAGTCACCGTCAGGTTCGTTCCCTGCTGAAAGACGTCGTCGAAGAAGGAAAAGGGGTCGCGGTTGCGGCGGCGGCTGCGGTCCGGGACGGCCGCGGTCACCCGAGCCTCCCCGATTGTTAGTCGACCCGGCGCGGTCGGAAACAGCGCCGTGCGGACCTCGACCACCAGATATTCCCGCCCATTGACCGTCTGATAGTATTGTTTTTGC
>CAZPEV010000117.1:0-10629 GCA_964585635.1 uncultured Ignavibacteriales bacterium | reverse complement strand
TTCATCCTTGATGACCGGGTACTTCAGGTCGGCGTCATCGAGCAGCGTAAAGACATTTTCCGAGCCGCGGGCCATCATCACCGACTGCGCCAAAAGCTCTTCCACCTCGCCCGACCGAATATGCAATCGGGATCGGATCAATTCCTGCAGGTAGAAATCGTAAATGTCGGTCTTGGGAAACTGGCCGCCCAATTCGCGCAGACGACTGTCATCAACCATAAGCAGTTCCGGCTCCACAAAGGCAAAGGCCGCGGCCCCCTGTGATGCCAGCATCGCCGCCTGGTCGGTCATCGCCTGGTATTTCGATGACCGGTTGTCCAGGTCCTGGCTCAGCCGGGCGTACTGGTACAGGTTGGCGCTCAGTATTGACAGTTCGTCGCGCAGGCCAAGGCATTCATAGAGGGTCTGGGCCGACCCGGTCAATCGGCCGGTAAAATCGGCCGCCCTGGCGATCAATCCTTGCGCCTTCTGGAAGTCATTTTCCCATTCCGCTTCATTTCGGTAAAGGTCGGTCAGATTCCAAGTGTGCTGGGGAGCGATGTCGGCCCGTTGCGGGATTGCGAGGTTGTTTTCTTTCTGATTCATGCCCATGACTGTCCTTTCCGATTATTCACGCCATATCGGGGTAATTAAGGGAATTTTCACGGCATCATCAAGGGGAAAGCGCGCTACTCTATGGGGTACAGTCGGGCGGATGAAAGGCAGATGTATTTTACCCCCCAATCACCTTCCGATACACGGTGGCCCATTCTTCAACCGTCGTCGGACAGCGGCCGAACAGCCGATCCGCCTCTTCCGGGCCGATTTCGACGTCGGCATCATCATGCCTGTCATAGAAAGCCATCAGCGTCACGGCCGCCTTAAGGCCGGTGTTAAATGACACTGCCGCCGCCAGCCGCGCCATCCAGAGCGACAGATGATTGAGCCTGACATCCGGATGGGCAATCGTTAGAAAGCGCCGCATCGCCTCCGGGATCGGCATCGGCTCCGGGCCGAAGATGGTCAGCCGCTTATTATCGGCCAGCGATCCGGAAAAGCATTTCGACACGATTTCCGCATAATCCGCCGATGTCAGGAAATGAAACGATCGCTTCCCGGACCCGACAAAGATCGCCTTGTCGGCTTTGATGGACAGCGGCAACGACTCGCAAAACCAGGAAGGCTTCAGGATGACGTAGGTGATGCCGGACGCCATCAGCGCCTTTTCCGCCTCGACTTTCACCCTGGCGAGGAAATGGGCGGCGTTCTTCTGGTCGTAATTGGCGCCGCCGATCTGGACGATTTTCCGAACGCCGGTATCTTTGGCAGCGGCGTAGATATTCTTCGGCCCCCCCTGTTCGATTCGGACATAGCTTTCCCTGGTCGGGCCGCCCTTGAGATTGATATAGACGGCCTCGCATCCCGGCATCGCCTGGCGGATGCTTTGGATATCGGCCACGTCCCCTTGAGCGTATTCGACCGTCTCGCCGAAAATCTGACGGGCCTTGTCGGGATGGCTGGTGAACAGCCTGACGGCAAAGCCGTCATCGAGCAGCCGGTGCGTCACCGGCCGCCCCAGCATCCCCGTCCCGCCGAAAATCAATATCTTGGGCATAACAGCCTGTTATTCCTTTGTCCGAGACGGCCGATACCCTGCCCCGAGTTTACCGTCGGGCGGGCGACAGGCTGCGCCTGGGGATACTACTTCTCCGCCCAAGCCGGCATCGACTTCATGTAATGCGCCGCCCGAACCGTGGCCGTCTTGTCGTCAATCCCGGTCTGCCAGCCCTTGAACCACTGCGCAATCCCCTGTTGAATATCGGCCCGCGGTTTGAGCTTACCGGCTTCATCGGTGCAGTACTTACAGAAATTCTCCGCCGGACCCTTGAATTCCGCGCCCAGCGGCGCCGCGCACGAATGACAATACCTGTCCATAACCTCCTCCAGACTATGATGGTGCTAGAACAGTAATAACTTATGTACGCAAGTTATATGGTCGATGAGGGATGTCAATCACATACTTGAGGGGCGGAGACGCGGCGTACGACCCGCCCATCCCCAGAGGGGATGGCGTACCCTGTAAATTCATTTCGTGCAAAAGTACATTCAACGATTTATTCATCATATTCCCTCCCTGATCACTGGCATATCCCGTCACCGATCATGGCGACTCGTTGAGATTTACGACCTTTACGTTATTGTCCTTCGCAGCTTTTGCCAAGCGTTTGTCAGCCGTTATGAGAAACGGTCCACTTTCACCAGCGAAATGGCCCAATAAACCAGTCTTAATCCCGACAATCGCAGCCGCATCAATGATATCTACTCCGTACTTCTTGACAATATCAAGGGCATCCATCATATCCGCGAATCGATCCAGGGGGTCATCGCGGATTTGCAAACGACTACTAAGTTCATCATGGGCATTCATGACTAAACGCATGTATTGGTCACCTGTTATCTCTTTCTTCTTCCATTTTCGCTTCAATGCTGTAAGTACTTCAGTCTTTGAATATTCAATTGCAAAATTGGTGCTTTTCTTGGAGCGAAAGATTTCGTTGGCCTTTGCAGTTCCTTTGCCATCGTTTACATAAATTCTAACTAGCGCTGATGCATCCCATAGATACACCTGCTTCATAATATTGGCCTCCTATCTCTTGCTACATTTACTGGTTGCATGGTTTAAGCTGTCCCACACTCCAGTTCACGGGTATATCAATACAACCTTTCCCGCTTGGCAAGAAACGAATATAGCGCCTGATCGAACGGCATCGAGGTATCGATCTGATGATAATCGACCCGCGCCTGGCGGCATTCCGACGCGATCAGGTCGGCCGTCGCTTTGAACTTCCGCAAATAATCCTTGCGTATCTGCCACGGCAAGGTGGTGATCTTCTCGCCCGTCTCCATGTCCTCGAAGATCGCCTCCCCCGAAAAGGCAAAATCCCGCTCGCGCGGGTCGAGAACCTGAAAGACGATCACCTCATGGTGGCGGTGACGGAAATGCTTGAGGCCGGACACGATCCGCGCCGGATCATCGAACAGGTCGGAAATGACAATAATCAGTCCCCGCCGTCTGATCCGTTCCGCCATCTCATGCAGCGGCAAGGCCAGGTCGGTGGTGGAAGCGGTTTGCAGATTGTTGAAATGATACAGCAGATTGTGCAAATGCCCGCCGGCCGAACGCGGCGGCAGATAACGACTGATCGTGTCGGCGAAAGTCACCAGTCCGACGGCGTCCCGCTGCTTGATCATCAGGTACGACAGTGACGCCGCCAGGGTCAGGGCGTAATCGAATTTCGGCTGCACCGCGGCGCCGGAGGAATATCCCATCGAGGCCGAGCAATCCAGCAGGATATACGCCTTGAGGTTGGTTTCCTCCTCGTACTGCTTGATATAATACCGGTCGGATTTGGCATACACCTTCCAGTCGATATCCCGAATCGAATCACCCGGCATGTACTGACGGTGCTCGGCGAACTCGACCGAGAAGCCGTGGTAGGGTGACTTATGCAGGCCGGTGATAAATCCTTCCACCACCATGCGCGCCCGCAATTCCATCCCCTTGAGCTTGGAAACGATATCCGGGGAGAGGTATTTTCTATAATCGGTTTGGATCATTCGTCACCGCATTACTTTTTACCCACCCTAAAGGGTGGCCGCCTTCCATCCCGTAGGGGCGCGCGGCTGCGCGCCCGCAAATGATTCCGGGCGGCTGGGCACCCGCCCCTACATTATGACAAAACCATCCCTTTGACTGTCATGGACGTCACTTTTCCACCGTCGCCACTACGACCATCGTCCGCGAGTCGGGGCGAAATGCGCCGCCGTCAAAATCTCCGTAAACGTCAACTTTCTCAAACCCGGCGGTCGTCAGCAAATCGTGGATTTCATCTCCCGTAAACAGGCGAAAGGATACTCTCCGCTCCATACAATCCCCGCCGGTGACATAACGCCTGCGGATGTTCATTCTCCCCTGGACCTCGTCGAATTTACGGTCTTCGACGATGGTCGTCCCTTTATGCTCCAGCGACGTTTGCTTCCCATCCAGTTCGAGCAACCTGGCGCGGTTCCATTGCTCAAGGCACAGCCGTCCCCCTTTGCGCAAGGCTTGGCGCAGGTGGGTCAATATTGAGAGATGGACGTCGTCTTTCCAGGAATATCCAAAACTTCCAAACAGGGATATACCGATATCAAAGGCATCGGAATAAACAATATCTTCCATGTTCTGAACGACCAGGGTGGCCTTCAATCCTTCTTGGCGCATTATCTCATCGGCCTTTGCAATCATCGCCTCGGATTGATCGATGCCGGTGACCGCGTATCCACGACGCGCCAGTTCCGCCGCATGCCGTCCCCAGCCGCAGCCGACATCCAGGATTTTTTCTTTTCCCGTCAGATTGAGCAGTCCGATCAGCCGGTCGATTTCCGTTCGTGTCCGTTCAGTCGTCAACTGCGCCGACTTGCCGGTCTCCATGTACTCTTTGCCGAAATAGGTTTTATAGCCGTCCAGGAAATAGGAAAAATCCATTTTTCTCTCGTAGGTCAAGCTCCTGCCGAGGCGGGGCGCCTGACAATCTTGCTCTCCTATTGTCGTTCAATGTCAGGCCGCCAGCGGCCTGACCCACTGAACCGTGTCGACCAAACCGTAGGGGCGCGCGGCTGCGCGCCCGCAAACGATTCCGGGCGGCCAGCCGGCCGCCCCTACATCATGCGGCCGGACAATAACCTACTTCTCCTTCACCGTTTCCAATAACTTGTTGATGATCGCAATCGTGTCCACCCCTTCGGCCTCGGCGTTGAATGACGTCACGATCCGATGGCGCAACACCGGCACCGCCGCGAAACGGACATCCTCCACCGACGGCGTCGGGCGGCCATCCAGGATGGCGCGGGTTTTCGCCGCCAGAACCATATACTGCCCGGCGCGCGGCCCGGCCCCGTAGGACAGGTGGCGCTTCACGAACTCCGCCGGCACGGTCCGCACCAAATCCTGCAGGACAATGATCTGATGCGCATTCAACGTATGCGCCAGTTCGGCCGTCGGCGCGGCGGTGGTGGTCATGACAATCTCCTCCTCCTCCGACCGGCTGGGGTAATCGACATAGATATTGAACATGAACCGATCGAGCTGGGCCTCGGGCAGCGGGTAAGTCCCCTCCTGCTCGATCGGATTCTGGGTCGCCAGGACAAAAAACGGCTCGTCCAGCTTGTAGGTCTGCCCCGCCGCCGAGACCTCATGCTCCTGCATCGCCTGCAACAGGGCCGCCTGCGTTTTGGGCGGAGTGCGGTTGATCTCATCGGCCAACACGATATTGGCAAAGACAGGACCCTTGACAAATTTGAATCCGCGCGTTCCGGTGCTCCGATCTTCCTCGATAATCTCGGTGCCGGTGATATCGGCCGGCATCAGGTCGGGCGTGAACTGAATCCGGGCGAATTTCAGATCCAATATCCGGGCCAGGGTCGAGATCAAGAGTGTCTTGGCCAGCCCGGGAACCCCCACCAGAAGGCAGTGCCCCCGCGCCAAAAGCGCTATAAGTAGTTGCTCGATAACACGATCCTGCCCAATTATGACCTTGGCGATTTCCGCCTTGATCCGGCCATAAGAGTCTTGCAGGGTCTTGATAGCCGCGATGTCGTCCGACGTATGTCCAGTCATCAATCCTCCGTAAGCTGACCGCGCAGATATTATTCATCGTGCTGCCGCCGGATAAATGCATCCGATCAGCGGACGCACCCGGGGATAGACAGATGAACCTAACTCCAACAGAGCGTGGCAATTGTGGATAAGCGGTTTAACCGGGCCTTTATCGCCTCAAGCAAACCCGCTATGCAACAATGCGATAGCTACATTTCCACAGGTCAAGGACAGTTATCAACAGGTCACTTGACAGGCTGCACTTGCTCTTTGCGGACCTTTTCGGCCGCCTGAGCATAACTGACGGTTCCCAGCTCGGTCATCTTCATGTTGCAGGAACCGCAGAAGATCGCCCCTTGCTCGATGACCAACGACTTGGTCTTGAGGTCGCCGGATATCTCCGCCTTGGCCTGAAGCTCGACCTTCTCCGAGGCGATGATGTTGCCGGTCACCTTGCCGGACAGCGTGGCGATCTTGCAATTGATCTCGGCCTCGACCTCTCCGCCGATACCGACGGTGACGGTATCGGAGCAGATGACCTGGCCTTTCACCTTACCATCGATACGAAGCAGCCCTTTGACGTCAACCGTTCCCGTGACAACGGTGTCCTTACCTATGAGGGTGTTCATCTTCTCATCCATTCTGAACTCGATTGGTTTAATGGTCATGTACCACAAACTGTATAGGGTTAACGGGAGTGCCATGTATGCGAATTTCATAGTGCACATGCGGGGCGGAGCTTTTGCCGGTGTTGCCCGACAAGGCAATCTGCTGCCCGGCGAAAATCGTATCCCCCACCTGCACCAACAATTGACTGTTATGGCCGTAGACCGTCTCGATGCTGTCGTTGTTGTGCACGACGATCATCTGGCCATAGGTCGGATCCGTCCCGGCAAAGGAGACGGCGCCGAAAGCCGTGCTGCGGACAGTCGTTCCCTCGGGGACAACCAGGTCCAGGCCGTCATGCCGCTTGCCCGGAACGTCGGAAAATTCCTGCGAGATCCAGCCGGTCACGGGCAGGGCGTCGGGAATAGTCGAGGTCGGCGGCAACGTTCTGGTCAGTCCCTGCGGCCGGCTGCGCGGCTGCGGCGGCAGGATCGAATCACTTTGGGCGTACAGCCCGGCCAGCATGGTTGAATCCAGTCCGGCCATGGCGGCGATATTCGACACCAGCTTGCGGCTTTCCAAAAGCGACTGCTGGAGCACCTCGATCTTGGCCTGGTAATGCCGCAGGGTATCGTTTTCGGCGCTCAACCGATGCGCGTCGGCGGCCCGGGACAAAACGTCATAGAAGATGACGACGTACAATATCGGTGCGATCACCACCAGCGCCAAAAAAGCCAGCGCGGCGCGATAAAGCCAGACCGGTAGGCGCAACCGCCGGGGATCGGCGTCGCCGTCGGGCAGGATCATGATTGTCATATACGGTCGCGCCACATCATCCTCAGGACATCTTACGGAATAAATCCAACAGCCGATTCAAATCATCCACACCATAGTATTCGATCTGGATCGTCCCTTTCTTCAAGCCGGGTATGATTTTTACCGCCGTCCCCAGCGTATGTTTCAAAAAGGTTTCCGCCTCTTCGATATCGGGCGCTTTGCGTTTGACCGTCAGTCGCCGGCGGCGCGCCTGCCGCGACAAATCCTCCGTCTGCCGCACCGACAGGGTTTCGAGAATAATCCGCTGGGCGATGCGGTCCCGCATGACGGGGTCGGCAATCGATAGTATCGCCCGGGCGTGGCCCTCGCTCAGCTTCCCCTCCGTGATCAACTGCTTGATATGCTCGGGCAGCGACAGGAGGCGAAGGGTGTTGGCCACCGAGGCGCGGTTTTTGCCGACCCGCTCGGCTACCTGCACCTGGCTCAGGCCGCAGCGGTCGATCAGCGCCTGGTAGGCGGCAGCCGTCTCGATAGGATTGAGATCGTCGCGCTGAAGATTCTCGATCAGGGCCACCTGGAGCATGCCGGCCTCATCGAGCGCCTCCAGCACCAGGGCCGGGACTTCGGCCAGGCCGGCCAGCTTGGCCGCCCGAAACCGCCGCTCCCCCGCCACCAGGGTATATCCGGCGCCGTCTTTTTTGACCAGGAGCGGCTGCAGCAGTCCGCGGGATTTGATCGAATCGGCCAACTCCTGCAGGCTGTCCGAGTCAAAGGTCTTGCGCGGCTGATACGGATTGGGGGCAATCCGGTCAACCGCAACCGACAATAAATTTCCGCTCGGCTCAGCGCCGTCCGGAGGCCGGGTGGGAATCAACGCCTCCAGCCCGCGCCCCAACGCGATCTTCCCCATGGCTTATCATCTCCTTGGCGAGTGCGATATAGTTTTGCGCCCCGGTCGACAGGATGTCGTACAGGATGATCGGCTTACCGAAGCTGGGCGCCTCCGACAGCCGCACGTTGCGATAGATGGTCGCCTCGTATACTTTATCGGGAAAATACTTGCGCGCCTCCTCCTCCACCTGGCGCGACAGGTTCAGCCGCGAGTCGTACATCGTCAACAACACCCCCTCGATCGTCAGGGCCGGATTGAGATGCTTCTGCACCAGGTGAATGGAATTCAACAGCTGCCCCATTCCCTCCAAAGCGTAGTATTCGCATTGAATCGGTATTAATACGGACCCGGCGGCGGTCAGGGTGTTGAGCGTCAGCAGGCCCAACGAGGGCGGACAATCAATAATAATATACTCATATTCATGAATCAAATTTTGTAAGGCCTCTTTCAGCTTGTGCTCGCGGGCCACCATCGGGACCAACTCCACCTCGGCCCTGGCCAGCCGCATGTGCGACGGCAGCAGGTTCAGAAACGGCAGCATCGTCGGCACCACGGCGTCGGCCGCCTTGGTCTTCCCGATCAGGACCTCGTAGATGGTCAGATCGCCGTTCCGCGCGAAAAATCCAAGCCCGGAACTGGAATTGGCCTGCGGGTCGATATCGATCAGCAAGGTGCGCTTTTCGGCGGCGGCCAGGCAGGAGGCCAAATTGATGGCGGTCGTCGTCTTTCCGACGCCACCCTTCTGATTCGCCACCGCCACTACTCTTGCCATCGCTTCCTCTTCTTGACCTTCCCTGGTAAGGCAATAGAATATGAAATTTTACCGCAGGGGGCAACTGCTTTTTTTAGAAAACGGGCAGTTTCGCAAGACACCGCGACGGTAGTCGATCTATCGAATAGTCAATAACTTCTCGTCTGTCGTCAATATCGGATGAGTGAGAGCCAAAACAAATGATGGACGCGCCCGGCGCCGCCACACCTGTCATTAGGCGCCGCATGGCATCCTCCAGCGCGACCTGGCGCAGCGTGAAAGTGCTGTACTTGACGGCGGAATCATATGACTCCAAATCGAGGCCGACAACCTCGGCGCGAAGCGAAAGACGATGCAGCAGCAAACGAAGGAAATCGGCCTTTTTCCGGGAACGCTCAAGCAGCGTGATCTCCAGCGAAGGCAGCGCCAAAAGAAGCGGAACCGACGGTATTCCCCAACCTGATCCGATATCGAGAACCGGGCCGGATTCCCGACCGAGCCAACCGAGTTCGACAGGGATCAGCGACTCCGCCACGAGAACCGTCAGGTCTTCCGCCGTCAGGTTCCGGGAAAAGAGGTTGAAGCTTTGGTTCGCTTGCGCGACTTCGGCCAGAAAGCGTGCCACCTGTTTCGGATCGAGGTGCCTGGCTATCAGATTTTCGGACTGAAATACCATCGTTTGGCCTGTTTCACGTGAAACAGGGGCAAAATCGGCCCCTGGGGATGCTACTATCCTGATTCGTGGATCAGATGATCATCCAGATTTCCCCGTTTGCCGAGGTAGATCGTCAGAATGGCGATATCGGCCGGAGTCACACCCTCGATCCGCCCCGCTTGCCCGATCGTCTCCGGTCGAAGACGATCTAATTTTTCGACCGCCTCTTTCTTGAGACCGGAAAGAGCTCGATAGTTGAATCGCTCCGGTATGGATTGGTCGTCAATTCTCCGGCGATGCGCGATCTCCCGATCCTGTTTTCTTATATATCCCTTATATTTCAATAAGATAACCGTCTTGACAAAAACGTCATGCCGCTCCCGAAGGTGATTGTCAGAAAGCTCCAAAACCAGCATTGGATCAAAATCCGGACGGCAAACCAGATCGGCAAGAGACAGACTGCCTCTCTTGGTCGCCAAGCCATACCGCTCCTTGATGACTTTGCTGTTGATTCTGGTCGTGCTAAGATAGTTGGCGACTTCGACGACTTCCCTCTCCCGGCGGTCAATTAAGGCCACCTCGTCGGAGGTATAGATGCCATACTTGTTCCCGTAGGGTGACAACCGATCCAGGGCGTTGTCTTCCCGAAGCGCCAAGCGATACTCGGCGCGGCTGGTAAACATCCTGTACGGCTCCGAGATATTCCTGGTTACGAGGTCATCCAACATCACGCCGATATATGATTCCTGGCGGCCGGGGACAAAAGGCGGTTCACTCCTTATATATAATGAGGCGTTCAGCCCGGCGATCAGTCCCTGGGCCGCGGCTTCCTCGTACCCAGATGTTCCGTTTATCTGCCCGGCGTGAAAAAGGCCGGGGACCAGCTTGGTTTCAAGCGAGGCTTTTATCTGAAAGGGCGGGACAAAATCGTACTCCACCGCATATCCCGGACTGGTGATGACTGCCTTTTCAAGTCCGACCACCGTTCTAATAGCTTTTAATTGAATATCTTCCGGGATCGACGTGGCGAAACCGTTGAGATATATCTCATCGGCTCCATTCCCCTCCGGCTCGATAAACAATTGATGGCGCGGCTTGTCGGAAAATCGCACGACCTTGTCTTCGATCGATGGACAGTACCGGGGCCCGGTTCCCTTGATCTGGCCCGAGAAGACCGGCGCCCGGTGGAGATTATCGCGGATGATCTGGGCGGTCGCCTCGGTAGTATAGGTCAAGTGGCAAATGGCGCTATTGTCCAACTCCGGCCAGATGGCGGGAAAATGCGAAAATTTCGGCGCCGGATTGTCACCCTGCTGCGATTGGACCCGGCT